>DATEUE010000028.1:0-7296 GCA_035283305.1 Vicinamibacteria bacterium
CTCGTCGCCGACTCCGGCCTCGTCCCTGCGGCGAAGGCCGGCGACCTCGTGCGGGTCGGCCGGCCGCTCTGGCGGCGGGGCCCCTGAGGCCGGCCTCGAAGGGCGTCCCCAAACTGGACTAGGATCGGACATCAAACCCACAGGTCGGGCGGCGCCGCCGCCGCGACGAGGAGGAAAAGATGGGCTCGAAGATCAGTTGGGTCATGCTCGCAGTGGTGGGCGCGCTCGTGCTGCTCGTCTCGTTGATCTCCGCCAACCTCGCCTACCGCGGCGACTTCCCGGTGGGCGGCGTCTCGATCGGCGAGATCGCGTCCGGCCGTGACGCGGTGCTTTTGGGGCTGCGCGGTGCGCGCGGGACCGCGGCCGCGTGGGGTGCTGCCTGGGCGGTGCTGGTCCTGGCCGTGGTGCTCGGCCCCTACCGCCGGGGTGACGTCGCGAGCTGGTGGGGAGTCCTGGCTTCGCTGCTGGCGTTGGCGGCGGTCGCCGGTGCCCGCGTCCTCTTCGTTGGCAACCAGCCTGGGGCCGGCACGCCGCTCGTCCTCCTCGTGCTGGGGATCGTGGCGCTGCTCCTCGACGTGAAGCGACTGTCGGGGCCGCGTTGAGCCACGGCCGGCGCTCTGCGCCGGTCGGCCTGACCGCCGTCGCCATTCTCCTGGCCTCCGCCGCCAGCGCGGCTGAGCCGGCGAAGGTGCGCCCCGGGACCGTCGTGCGCTGGCCCGGCGACGGCATCGAGTGGTGCGCCGCGTCGGGTGAGCGCTCGCAGCCGATCGACGGGGCCTGCGTCTTCCCGATCGACCTGCTGCACAAGGCCGGGCCGCTCGAACTGACGCGAAGGCGGGACGGTCGGCTCGAGCGCGCGCCGGTGCGCGTGTCGCGCTTCGACTACCCCGTGCAGAAGCTCACGCTGCCGAGCCGCATGGTGGACCTCTCCCCGGCCGACCTCGAGCGGGTGCGCCGCGAGAACCGCGAGATCGCGCGGCTTTGGAAGACCCGCGGTCCGCGCCGCTTCAGCCTGCCGCTTCTCGCGCCGCTCGACCCGCTGCCCGAGGGCGGCCGCTTCGGCCACCGCCGCATCATCAACGGCAGCCCGCGCAGCCCCCACGGCGGCGCCGACTACTCTGTGCCCGAGGGCACGCCGGTCCGCGCCGCGGCCGAGGGGACGGTGGTGATGGTGGCGGACCACTTCTTCGGCGGAAACGCGGTCTTCGTCGACCACGGCGACAGGCTGGTCACGCAGTACTTCCACCTGAGCCGCGTCGACGTGCGGGAGGGCCAGCCGCTCGCGCGTGGCGCTGCGCTCGGCGCCGTGGGCGCCACGGGGCGCGCCACCGGCCCGCACCTGCACTTCGGGGTGCGCTTCCGCGGCGCCCGCGTCGAGCCTGCGCTGCTGCTCGACCTGCTCGCGATGCCTTGCCTCGACTCGCGGGGGAGCCTAGGATGCCGCTGAGGTGAGCGTCCGGCACTGGCTGCGCAACCAATCGATCAAGCGCAAGCTCACGGCCATCGTCGTGGTCACGAGCGGCGTCGCCGTGGTGCTCGCGTCCGCGGCATTCCTCGCCTACGACTACAACTCCTTCCGCGAGCGAATGGTCACCGACCTCGAGACCACCGCAGACGGCGTGGGGCTCGTCGCCTCCTCGGCACTCGACGCCGAGACCGCGGACGGCGCCGCGGGCGGCGTGGGCACGCAGGCGCGCGAGGCGCTCGCGCTCATCATGGGGTCGCTGCGCGCGTACCCGAGCATCGATCACGGCGTCGTCTTCGACGCGAACGGCCGCGCCGTCGGCGGCCACGAGCGCAACATCCTGGTGAGCCGCCCGACGCCCGTGTTCATCGAGACGAACTCGCACGCCTTCACCGACGAGGGGCTGGTGCTGTACCGGCGCGTCACGACGCCGGAGGGCCACCACGTCGGGGTCATCTACCTGCTCGCGAACACGAGCGAGCTTCAGGCGCGGCTCGAGCGCTACGTCGGGATCCTGACCGCGGTCACGCTGCTGTCGCTGCTCGTCTCGCTGCTGCTCGCCTCACAGCTGCAGAAGGTGATCTCGCGGCCGATCCTGCACCTGGCCGAGGTGGAGACCCGCGTCTCGCGCCAGAAGGATTACTCGCTGCGGGCGGTGAAGGAGGCGGACGACGAGCTCGGCGTGCTGATCGACGGCTTCAACGACATGCTCGGCCAGGTGCAGTCGCGCGACGCCGAGCTGACGGTGGCCAAGGAGGTGGCCGAGCAGGCGAACCGCACCAAGAGCACCTTCCTCGCCAACATGAGCCACGAGCTGCGCACGCCGCTCAACGCGATCATCGGCTACAGCGAGATGCTGGAGGAGGAGGCGCAGGAGCGCGGCCTCGCAGAGCTCGCGCCCGACCTCAGCAAGATCCAGGCCGCGGGCAAGCACCTGCTGGCGCTGATCAACGACGTGCTCGACCTGTCGAAGATCGAGGCGGGCAAGATGGAGCTGTACCTCGAGGACTTCGACGTGCGCGCGCTGGTGCAGGACGTCGAGGCCACGATCCGACCGCTCGTCGAGAAGGGCGAGAACCTGCTCGAGGTGCGCTGCCCCGCCGACATCGGCCAGATCCACGCCGACCTCACGCGCGTGCGCCAGATCCTGTTCAACCTGGTGAGCAACGCGGCCAAGTTCACGCAGCGGGGCCGCGTGGGGCTCGAGATCAAGCCGATCCGCATCCAGGGCGAGGAGTGGATCGAGTTCTCGGTGGTCGACACCGGCATCGGGCTCACGCCCGAGCAGCAGCGGCGGCTGTTCCAGTCGTTCTCCCAGGCCGACCCCTCCACCTCGCGCAAGTACGGCGGCACCGGCCTCGGGCTCGTGATCAGCCGCCGCTTCGCGCAGATGATGGGGGGCGACATCAACCTGCACAGCGAGTTCGGCCGCGGCTCCACGTTCACCGTGCGGCTGCCGCGCACGGGCGGCCCCGCGCGGCCGGCGCCCGGCTACGCCGCCGTCAGCGCCGAGGCGGCGCCGAGCTCGCCGATGGTGCTGGTGGTCGACGACGAGAAGGCGACGCGCGAGCTGATCACGCGGGGACTCGAGAAGGAGGGCTTCCGGCTGCTCGTCGCGAGCTCGGGCGAGGAGGCGCTGCGGCTCGCGCGGGAGAAGAAGCCCGACGTGATCAGCCTCGATGTGCTGATGCCGGGCATGGACGGCTGGACGGTGCTGCGGGCGCTCAAGGCCGATCCGATCACGGCGCCAATCCCGGTCGTGATGGTGTCGATGCTCGACGACCGCGACATCGGCCACGCGCTCGGCGCTTCCGACTACCTCACGAAGCCATTCGATCGCCAGAAGCTCGTGACGGCGCTGCGCCGCTTCCGCCGCGACGGCAAGGATCGGCCGGTGCTGGTGGTGGAGGACGACGCGCCGACGCGCGAGGTGATCAAGCGTTCGCTCGAGCGCGACGGCTGGTCGGTGAACGAGGCCGACAACGGGCGCCGTGGCCTGCAGAGCGTCGCGCGCCAGGTACCCGACCTGATCCTGCTCGACCTGATGATGCCGGAGATGGACGGCTTCGAGTTCGTGGCCGAGCTCAGGAAGAGCGAGAGCGGGCGCAGGATCCCGGTGGTGGTGGTGACCGCCAAGGAGATCACCGAGGAGGACCGCCGCCGGCTGAACGGCCAGGTGCGGCGGGTGCTCCACAAGGGCTCGTTCTCGCGCGAGGAGCTCTCTTCGGAGCTGCGCCGCGCCCTCGAGTCGGGGCGCAAGCGGTAGGCGCAGCCCCCCCCTTTGCTCATGAACGTTTTGCCAGGATCGCGTCGATCTTGGCGGTGAGCTGGGGGAAGTCGACGGGCTTCGTATCGTAGTCGTCGCAGCCCGCGGCGAGCGCCTTCTCGCGGTCGCCCGCCATCGCGTGCGCGGTGAGCGCCACGATCGGGACCCGGGCCGTGGCCGGCGAGGCCTTGAGCCGCCGAGCGGCCTCCCAGCCGTCGATCACCGGCAGGCTCATGTCCAGCAGGATCAGGTCGGGCGCCTCGCTCTCGGCCATCAGGATCGCCTGCATCCCGTCGGCGGCCATCAGCACCTCGTGGCCCTTGCGCTGGAGCCGCCGCGACAGCATGTCGCGGTTCATGTCGTTGTCTTCGACGAGCAGGATCCTGGCCATTCGGGGAGCGCCCAATAGACACGGTTATCACAGTAACCGCCGCCGCTCAAACCGACGTCCTGCCCGAGCGCGAGCCCGGGTGGTAGGCTTCGCCTCTGGAGGGGGGGCAGTTGGCTCTGGTCCCGGGCTCGAACGCCGGTCCCTACCGCATCGTGGAGCCGCTCGGGCGGGGCGGAATGGCCTCGGTCTACCGCGCTTACGAGCCCAAGCTCGACCGCTACGTGGCGCTCAAGGTGCTGCCGCGCGAGTTCCTGCACGACCCGACCTTCGCCCAGCGCTTCCGCCAGGAAGCCCAGGTCGTGGCGCGGCTCGAGCACCCGAACATCATCCCAATCTACGCCTACGACATCGAGGAGGCCGAGGGCATTCCGTGGATGGCGATGCGCCTGATCACCTCGGGGTCGCTCGCGGAGCTGATCCGGCGCGAGCGGCTCCCGCTCGCGCGCTCGGTCGCGATCTTGCGCGGCGTGGCGGACGCGCTCGACTACGCGCACGGGAAGGGCATCGTCCACCGCGACGTCAAGCCGCAGAACGTGCTGCTCGACGAGGCCTCGCGCGTCTACCTGGCCGACTTCGGGATCGCCAAGATCCTCGAGTCCTCGGGCGGCCTCACCGCGAGCGGCATGATCACCGGGACCCCGCAGTACATGGCGCCCGAGCAGGCCACGGGTCTCAAGATCGGGCCTCCCGCCGACGTCTACGCACTCGGCATCGTGGCCTATGAGATGTTCACGGGCAAGGTACCGTTCGCGGCCGACACCCCGGTCGCGGTGCTGATGAAGCACGTCCAGGAGCCGTTGCCGCTGCCCCCGCCCGACGTCGTGCCGGAGCCTTTGCTGCGCGCGCTGCTGAAGGCCACCACCAAGAAGCCGGAGGATCGCTGGTCCTCGGCCGGCGCCTTCGTGGAAGCGCTCTCGGCGGGCCTCGGCGCGCACGCGTCCGCTCGCACCGCCGCACCGACCGTCGCGATCCCGCCCACGCCGCCCCTCGCCCCGCCGACGGTCGTGTCGCCCGCGACCGCACCGCCTGCTCCGGGTACGGCACCGCCCCTGCCGCCGCGTCCGCCGGTGATGCGCCCGCCCGCGGCGCGCCACGATGCTGCGGCCGCGCGACGGCCGCCGTCGCGCTCCGGCCTGCTGCTACTGGGGCTGGGTGCGACCTCACTGGTGCTCGTCGTCGGCGCGGGGGTGCTCGGACTGTGGCTGTGGGGCGGCCGCGCGCAGGAGCCCGCCCCGCCGACCCCGCGACCGGGAGAGGCGCCAGCTCAGGAAACGCCACGGCCTTCCTCCGCTCGGGCCAACCCCGCGACCGCGGCGACCGCGGCGCCTCGCCCTCCCGCGGACCGGGAGGCCGCACCCGCCTTGCCCGCTACGACGCCGCGTCCGTCCGCCACGCCCGCAGCGATTCCACTTCCGACGCCGACCCCGTCACCCGCGGTCGTCACCCCCGTCCCCATCTCGACCCCGACGCCGGCGCCCGCCACGCTCGCGGTCGACCCGGAGTTCGAGCGCCTGACGGCTGAGCTCGGGGATCGCGACTCCGCCACGCGACGGCGGGCCGCCCAGGAACTCGCCGCGCGCGGTCCGCTCGCCGCCCCGGCCGTGCCGGCGCTCGTCGCTGCCCTGTCGGATCGTAGCCCGGACGTGCGCCTGCGCGCGGCCGAGGCGCTCGGGCGGATCGGTCCCGCGGCCGCGGCCGGCTCGATGGCACTCGCCGGAGCGCTTCGCGACACGGACGCGCTCGTCCCGGCCGAGGCCGCAAAGGCGCTGGGGCTGCTGGGAGACGCGGCCGCACCGGCGGCGAGCGCGCTGGGCTCCGCACTCGGCCATAGGGACGTCGCGGTTCGGCGTGAGGCCGCCCGGGCACTTGCGCGGATGGGCCGGCGCGCCGAGCCCGCCCTTGCGTCCCTCGTCACCGCCCTCTCCGACAAGGACAAGACGGTCTGCGCCCAGGCGGCGCGGGCGCTCGGGCGACTCGGGGCGGCGGCACGCCCCGCCGTGCCTCGTCTGACGGCCCTGAGTAAAGACCCGGACGTCCTCGTCTCGCGCGAGGCCCAGGGTGCCCTCGAGAGCATCGGCCGCGAGCAGCCGTGACCCGGGTCACAAGGCCGGCGGGGGCCGACCGGCCGGGGGTATCCTCTTTCTTGGGGAACCCGGCGGCCGGGGCTTCGTCCCTACTGGAGCGGGAGGTCGCGATGAGGCGTGCGGTCCGGGCGGCGCTGCTGGCGGTGGTGGCGTTTTCGGCTTCGAGCCTGTGCGCGCAGGACGAGGCCGAGGGAGGCCGCGGCGAGAAAGTCGACGGCTACGCCGAGTGGCGGGCCGGTGAGTGCCTGATCGCCGACGCCCAGCGCGTGTGTCCGGCGCCGAAGCTCAAGTTCAAGGGCGGAGGCGAAGCCAGGAGCTTCGACAGCATCCCGCTCGGCTACGAGGTCAAGGCCAAGGGCAAACGCCAGCGGGACGGGTCGCTGCTCGCGCGCGAGGTCGAGGCCAAGCCGAACGGCTCGGCGATGTTCGAGGGCGAGGTGCGCTCGGCCACCGACCAGGCGGAGGCCCAGGCACGGCAGAGCGGCCGCTTCGGCGACGCGAAGGCCCCGGTCGGGAAGCTGATCGAGAGCGGGCCGCAGGTGGAGCGCGTGCGCCGCATCGTCGACAATCTGCTCCCCGAGTACATCCCGCGCGAGAGCGTCCGCGTCTACGTGATCGAGAACAAGGAGTGGAACGCCTTCGCGATGGGCAACTACTCGATCTACGTGTTCACCGGCCTGCTCGACGACATGGACGACGACGAGGTCGCGATCGTGCTGGGCCACGAGCTGGTGCACGCGAGCCACGAGCACTCGCGCAAGCAGTTCAAGAAGGACATGTGGATCCAGATCGCGATGCTGGGCGCGCTCGGCGCCGCCTCCACGATCGACAGCGACACGCAGCAGGCGCTCGCCGGGCTCGCCGTGATCGCCGCCGGCAGCGCCTGGAAGAACGGCTACGGCCGGGGCATGGAGGACCAGGCCGACCGCGTCGGGCTGCGTTACGCGTACGAGGCGGGCTACGACATCACGAAGGGGCCGCGGCTGTGGAATCGCTTCGCGAAGAAGTACGGCGAAGGCAACAAGGCGGCCAACTTCTTCTTCAGCGACCATTCGCTGTCGGCGGCCCGCGCCACCAAGCTCGAGAAGGA
>DATEUE010000029.1:0-7435 GCA_035283305.1 Vicinamibacteria bacterium
AGCTGGGCGAGCCGGTGTGCGCCGACTTCAAGCTCCCGGACCGCGCGAGCGGGATGGGGCTGTGGTGCGCCCCGCGCGGGGCGCTCGGACACTGGCTCGACATCGAGGGAGGCAAGGTGAGCCGCTACCAGGCCATCGTGCACACGACCTGGAACTGCTCGCCGCGCGACGATCGGGACCAGCCCGGGCCGCTGGAGCAGGCGCTCGAGGGGACGCCGGTCAAAGACGTGGCCAACCCGATCGAAGTGCTCCGGGTGGTGCATTCCTACGACCCGTGCGTGGCGTGCGCGATCCACGTGATGGACGCGCACGGCAACGAGCGGATGAGATTCCGCGCCGTCTGAGGGCGTCAGCCTGCGGCCAGCAGGAGCTCGGCCTCCCGGATCGCCGCCGCTTGCAGCGCGGGCAATACGGCGGCGACCGAGGGGCTGAGCGCGGTCGTAAAGGCCTCGACGCGGGCGGGCTCGACGCCGATCAGCGTCCCCCGCAGCGGTCGGCCCATGAGCCGAGCCGCGTGCAGCGCGTCGGTGATCCCCAGGTCGTGGACCGAGAGGGGCGGCTCGGCCGGTGCGTCGATCTCGTCGAGACCGAAACGGTAGAGCGTCCCCGGGCCTCCCGCACCGTGAACCGCGTCGAGGATGACGACCGGCTCGTCGGGCTGGATCCAGGCGAGGATGTCCATCCCAAGCACCCCGACGTCGAGCAGGCGGATGCCCTCCGGCAGGTCGGATACGGTGGCGAGCCCCTCGATGGCCCGGACACCCACCCCGTCGTCCCCGGCGAGGGGGTTGCCGACTCCCAGGATCAGGACGGATCGGCCCACGGCTCCCCCCTCGTCGCACGCCGGCCCGCCACGCCCCGGGCGAGGGGCGCGGCGGACCGACGCCTTGTGGAAGCTCAGCGCGCGAGAGCCGGCTCGGGCACCATCAGCTTGCGGGCCTCGGCGATCGACTCGGAGCAGAGCCTAATCGAGGCCTCGAGCATCGCCTTCTCGTCGGGCGCGAGCTCGACCTCCAGCACCTTCTCGACACCGCGGGCCCCGAGCATCACCGGGACGCCCAGGTACAGGTCGTGGACGCCGTACTCGCCCGAAAGCAGCGCCGAGCACGGCAGCACGCGCTTCTCGTCGAGGAGCACGGCCTGCACCATGTCCGCCACCGCCGCCGCCGGCGAGAAGTAGGCGCTGAAGCCGAGCAGCTTCACGATCTCGCCGCCGGCGCCGCGCGTGCGCTTGACGATCGCGTCGATGCGGTCCTTCGGCAGCAGCTTCTCGATCGGGATGCCGCCGACCGAGGCGTAGCGCACGACCGGCACCATCTCGTCGCCGTGTCCGCCCAGCACGAAGGCGTTCACGTCCTTCACCGAGCAGCCGAGCTCCATCGCGATGAAGGTCCGAAGCCGCGCGGTGTCGAGCACTCCGGCCATGCCGAAGACGCGCTCGCGCGGCCAGCCGGTGACGCTGCGGGCGACCCAGGTCATGGTGTCGAGCGGGTTGGCGACCATGATCAGGATCGCGTCGGGCGAGGTGCGCTTGATCTCCTCCGCGACCGGCTTGACGATCGCGATGTTCTTGCGCAGCAGGTCCTCGCGTGACTCGCCGGGCTTGCGCGGCATGCCCGAGGTCACCACCACCACGTCGGAGCCGCGCGTCGCCTCGAAGCCGGTGGTGCCGGTGATGCTGACGTCCGCTCCGGCGAGCGGGCGCAGCTGCATCAAGTCGAGCGCCTTGCCCTCAGCGAGGTTGGGCACGACGTCGACCAGCACGAAGTCGCCGAGCGCACGGTCGGCGAGGATGTGCGCCGTCGTCTCGCCGACGCGTCCGGCGCCGACGATCGTGATCTTCTTGCGCATTGGCTTCCCCTTCTCAGGAACGCTTGATCATCGGCACGTACGGGCGCTCGTCCGCACCCAGGTAGACCTGGCGCGGCCGCGCGATCTTCTGCTCCTTGTCGTCCACCATCTCCTGCCACTGGGCGAGCCAGCCGGACATGCGCCCGATCGCGAACAGCACCGGGAACATGTCGACCGGGAAGCCCATCGCCTGGTAGATGAGGCCCGAGTAGAAGTCGACGTTGGGATACAGCTTGCGCTTCACGAAGTACTCGTCGGAGAGTGCGATCCGCTCGAGCTCGAGCGCGATGTCGAGCAGCGGGTTGCGGCCCGTGACCTCGAACACCTTGTCGGCCATCTGCTTGATGACCTTGGCGCGCGGGTCGTAGTTCTTGTAGACCCGGTGGCCGAAGCCCATCAGCTTCACCTCGCCGCCCGACTCCTTCACTTCCTTCACGAACGCCGGCACCTTGTCCTTCGAGCCGATCTCCGCGAGCATCCGCAGCACCTGCTCGTTGGCGCCGCCGTGCAGCGGCCCGTAGAGAGCGCCGATCGCGGCCGCCGCGGCCGAGTAGGGGTCCACGTAGGAGGAGCCCACGCCCCGCATGGCGGACGTGGAGCAGTTCTGCTCGTGGTCCGCGTGCAGGATGAACAGCACGTCGAAGGCGCGCTCCAGCACCGGGTTGACGTGGTAGCGCAGCTCCGTGGCCTTGAACATCATGTTGAGGAAGTTGCCGCAGAAGCTCAGGTCGTTGTCCGGGTAGACGTAGGGCATGCCCTTCGAGTGGCGGTAGGCGAAGGCGGCGAGCGTCGGGATCTTGGCGATCAGCCGCTGGATCTGCTTCTCGCGCACCAGCGGGTCGTGGACCTCCTTCGCTTCGGGGTAGAAGGTGCTGAGCGCGCCCACGGTCGAAAGCAGCATCCCCATCGGGTGGGCGTCGTAGCGGAAGCCCATCATCAGGTCCTTGACGTTCTCGTGGACCATCGTGTGGTGCGTGACGTTCCACACCCACTTGTCGTACTGCGGCTTCGTGGGCAGCTCGCCGTTCAGGATCAGGTAGGCCGTCTCCAGGTAGTTGCTGCTCTCCGCGAGCTCGTCGATCGGGTAGCCGCGGTAGCGGAGGATGCCCTTGTCGCCGTCGATGTACGTGATGCGGCTGGTGCACGAGGCGGTATTCATGAATGCGGGGTCGTAGGACATCAGGCCGAAGTCGTCCGCGGACACGCGGATCTGCCGCAGGTCCATCGCCCGCGTCGTCCCGTTGGTGATCGGCAGCTCGTAGGTCTTGCCCGTGCGGTTGTCGATCACCGTGAGCGAGTCCTTCTTGGTGGCGGTGCTCGACCGCGCCACCCCCGGCTCGGAAACGGTCGCCTGGCTCATCTCGTGTCTCCTTGGCTCTTGCGGCGAGTGCAGCCGCTCACGCGTAAGTGCGCACCAATCGACCGAGCCTGCCAATAGAACCGATGGACCATCGAAGCGTTTTCGGGCGCCGGGGTGCGTTTCGGGCCCGCGGCTTCGGGCAGTTTCGGCTGGTTCATCCGGATCAACCGAAATGGTCCATATGGCGGGTGGTGCTCGACCTGCGACACGGCGCATCCTGTGGGCTGCAGGTCAACCGACGCGGAGAGTCCCTTTGGCCACCGCCCTGGAGTCGGGCCCGCTCGTAGCGGGTCGCCGCATCGAGGTCCGCGGAATCGTCCAGGGCGTCGGCTTTCGCCCCTGGGTCTACCGCCTGGCGCACGAGGAGGGCATTCGTGGCCGCGTCCGCAACGACGGCGCGGGGGTGACGATCGAGGCGTTCGGCAGCCCGTCGGCGCTCAGTCGCTTCGTGAAGCGCATCGGGGAGGAGGCGCCGCCCGCCGCCCGCGTCCTCGAGCTTCGGGAGCGGGGCATCGGCGTCGAGCCGGTCCCGGACTTCGCGATCGCCGGTAGCAGGGACGACGGCGCGCGCCGCGTCTCGATCCCGCCCGAGCTCGCGACCTGCCCGGACTGTCTCGCCGAGGTCTTCGACCCCGCCGACCGCCGCTACCTCTATCCCTTCACCAACTGCACGAACTGCGGGCCGCGCTACACGATTGCGCGTGACACTCCCTACGACCGGCCTGCCACCACCATGGCGGCGTTCTCCATGTGCGCCGAGTGCCGACGCGAGTACGACGACCCGCTCGACCGCCGCTTCCATGCCCAGCCGAACGCCTGCCCCGCGTGCGGCCCACGGGTTCGGCTCCTGGACCGTCTCGGCAACACCGCTCCCGGCGACCCCATCCCCGAGGCCGCGCGCGCCCTGCGCGACGGGCGGATCGTCGCGGTCAAGGGCCTGGGTGGCTACCACCTCGCCTGCGACGCGACCTCGTCCGACGCGGTCTTGTGCTTGCGCGAGCGCAAGCAGCGCGACGAGAAGCCGTTCGCGGTGATGGTGCGCGGGCTCGACGAGGCGCGCGCGCTGGCGCGGATCCTCCCCGCCGAAGAAAGCCTGCTCACGTCCGTGGCGCGGCCGATCGTGCTGGTGCGCCAGTGGCAGGAGAGCGGACTGGCACCCGAGCTGGCTCCGGGCAACCCGCTCGTGGGCCTGATGCTCGCGTACACGCCGCTGCACCACCTGCTGCTGGCCGAGGCCGGCCGGCCGCTCGTGATGACCTCGGGGAATCTCTCGGACGAGCCGATGGCCGCGGCGGACGCCGAGGCGCTCGAGCGCCTCTCTGGGATTGCCGACCTGTTCCTGGCTCACGACCGCGAGATTGAGAACCGCTGCGACGACTCGGTGGCCCGCGTGATCGCCGACAGCCCGACGATCCTGCGCCGCTCGCGCGGCTACGTGCCCCGGCCCGTGGCGCTCGCCCGGCCGTTGCGGCGCCCGGTGCTCGCCTGCGGCGCCCAGCTCAAGAACACCTTCTGTCTGGCCGCGGGCCGCGAGGCGTGGCTCGGCCCGCACATCGGCGACCTCGACAACCTCGAGGCGACCCGGGCCTTCGAGGAGCAGGTGGAGCGCCTGCAGCGTTTCCTCGGGATCCGGCCCGAGGTGATCGCCCACGACCTGCACCCGGACTACGCCTCGACCCGCTATGCCCAGAAGCGCCCCGAGTCGCTGCGGATCGCGGTGCAGCATCACCACGCCCACGTCGCGAGCGCGATGGCGGAGCACGGCCTCGAGGGCCCGGTGCTGGGGCTCGCCTGGGACGGCACCGGCTACGGCACCGACGGGACGGCGTGGGGCGGGGAGCTGTTGCGGGTGACTCCGGGCTCCTGCGAGCGGCTCGCGACGCTGCGCCCGCTGCGGCTCGCCGGCGGCGACGAGGCGATCCGCCAGGTCTGGCGCATAGCACTCGCCGTCCTCGACGACGCCTTCGACGGCCGCCCGCCGCTCGAGCGATTGCACCTGTTCGACGCGCTGCCCACCCGTGACGTATCCGTCGTGCGTCGCATGCTGCAGACGGGACTGCGTTCGCCGCTCGCGCACGGCGCGGGGCGCTACTTCGACGCGCTTGGCGCGATCGGCCTCGGCCGCGCGCGCGCGAGCTACGAAGGCCAGGTGGCGCTCGAATGGAACCTGGCGGCCGCCGACGGCGCGGTGCGCGCGTATCCGTTCGAGCTCGGCGTCGCGAACGGACTCGTCGAGGCCGACCTGCGCCCGCTCGTCCGAGCGGCCGTGACCGACGTCGTCGACGGCGTTACGCCGGCGCGCGTCTCCGCGGCGTTTCACGAGGCGCTCTGCGACGTCGCGGCAGCGCAGGTCCGGGGAGCGGCCGCGCACTGCGGACGGCTGCCCGTCGTGCTGTCCGGCGGCTGCTTCCAGAACGCCCGCCTCGCCGAGGGGGTGCGCTGTCGCCTCGCGGGCGACTTCTGTGTGTTCATGCACGGCGAGGTGCCGCCGGGGGACGGTGGGATAGCGCTCGGCCAGGCGCTCGTGGCGGACGCAGTGGTCGAAGACCGAGGGGGGCTCTGAGCATGTGCCTGGCAGTACCCGGGAAGGTGGTCGAGATCACCGGCGACGGCGAGCTGCGCATGGGCCGCGTGGACTTCTCCGGCGTGACGCGGCAGGCCTGCCTCGCCTACGTGCCGGAGGTGCGGGTCGGCGACTACGTGCTGGTTCACGTCGGCTTCGCGCTGTCGCGCATCGACGAGCAGACCGCCATGGAGACCCTGGCGGCGCTCGCCGAGATCGACGCGCTGGACCCCGCGACCGAGGGTGAGTCGTGATGCGCCACGTCGACGAGTACCGCGACGCGCAGAGAGTCGCCGCGGTCGTGAGGCGGATCCGCGAGACCGCGCGCCGCCGCTGGGCGCTCATGGAAGTCTGCGGCGGCCAGACCCACTCGATCCTCAAGTTCGGGATGGACCAGCTGCTGCCGGAGACCGTCGAGCTGATCCACGGTCCGGGCTGCCCCGTGTGCGTCACGCCGCTCGAGCTGATAGACCGCGCGATCGCGATCGCGTCCCGGCCCGAGGTGACCTTCTGCTCCTTCGGCGACATGCTGCGGGTGCCCGGCTCGGACGATGACCTGCTCAAGGTCAAGGCGCGCGGCGGGGACGTGCGCATCGTCTACTCGCCGCTCGACGCTCTGCGCATCGCGAGGCAGCAGCCCGATCGCAAGGTGGTGTTCTTCGCGGTCGGCTTCGAGACGACGGCCCCGGCCAACGCCATGGCCGTGCACCGCGCCAAGGCCGAGGGTCTCTCCAACTTCTCCGTCCTGGTGGCGCACGTGCTGGTGCCGCCGGCGCTCGAGGCGCTGCTCGGCTGCGAGGACGCCCGCATTGACGGGCTGCTGGCACCGGGCCACGTGTGCACGGTGACGGGCTACCGCGACTACGAAGCGCTCGCCGCCCGCCACCGCATTCCGATCGTCGTGACCGGGTTCGAGCCGCTCGACCTGCTGAGCGGCATCCTGGCGGCCGTGACCCAGCTGGAGCGGGGTGAGGCGCGCGTCGAGAACGAGTACGCGCGCGCGGTGACGCGCGACGGCAACCCGGGGGCGCGCGCCATGGTCGAGGACGTGTTCGTCGTCTCGGACCGGACCTGGCGCGGGCTGGGGCCGATCCCGAGGAGCGGCTACGCGCTCGCGCCCCGGTATGCGGGCTTCGACGCCGAGCAGGTATTCGACGTAGGCGCGATTGCCGTCCGCGAGCCCGAAGAGTGCCGGGCCGGCCTCGTGCTGCAGGGACGCCTGCGACCCACGGACTGCCCGGCCTTCGGCACGCGCTGCACGCCCGAGCACCCGCTCGGCGCCACCATGGTCTCGACCGAGGGTGCCTGCGCCGCCTACTTCCACTACCGCCGCGCCCCGCGGGCGGTGGCGAGCTAACGCCATGTCCCGCACGCTCGAATCGATGCTGGTCTGCCCGGCGCCGCGCAGCCATGGCGACGTGGTGGAGCTGGCCCACGGGGGTGGCGGGAAGAAGACCTCGCAGCTCGTCGAAACGCTCTTCGCTCCCGCGTTCCGCAACCCGCAGCTCGAGCCGCTCGGCGACGGCGCGATCGTTGAGGTGGGCCGCGAGCGGCTGGCGTTCACGACCGACAGCTTTGTCGTGAAGCCGGCGTTCTTCCCGGGCGGCGACATCGGCTCGCTGGCCGTCCACGGCACCGTCAACGACCTGGCCATGTGCGGC
>DATEUE010000030.1:0-9132 GCA_035283305.1 Vicinamibacteria bacterium
GGTCGAAGCCGATCTCCTGCAGCACGCCGGGCGTCGCCGGCCGCGGCGGGGGCGCGGCCCCCATCTGCGCCGCGGCGAGCGGGGGCAGCAGCGCGAGCAGGAACGCGAACGCGGCGCGGCGCGTCACCTCGCGCCTCCCGCCCGCGCCGGCGCCTCGGCCGGTGCCTCGAACCTGGGCAGGCCGCGCTCGGCCACGATCCGGAGCGCCTCACTGATCGGGATGCGGGCGATCCCCTTGTCCTTCTCGATCCAGCCGTAGCTCGTGAGCAACGCGTCCTCCTGGGCCCGGAACCCCGCGAGCACGCGCGGCTCGGACTCGACGAGCCTCGGGAAGCTCGGGGCGGGCTCGCTCACGGCGCTTTTCACCACCTCGGCCGCCGGCGGCTGCGCCGCCGTCTCGACCCGCGCGAGCAGCCGGTAGAAGGGCACCACCAGCAGCGCCGTCACGACCATGGTGGCGAGGATGTAGATCCCCGCCCGGAACGTGGCGCCAGCCTTCGCGTCCGTCCGCTCGTAGCCGCCCTGGTCGTGGCGCATGGCTCAGTGCGCCTCCGCCCGCGCAGAGACGAGCTCGCGAACCTCGGGCTCCCCCACCGGCAGCAGCGACGCCCCGCGGAGCTGCCGCGTGAAGAGCCACACGAACAGGCCGCCGAGGCCGAGGACGGCCGCGACGTCCATCCAATGGACGCGCAGCGGCACGTGGCCGTGGCCGTGCGAGGCGAGGTCGGGTGCGATCAGCCAGAACAAATCGACGAGCTGCATCAGCAGCATCAGGGCCGCGACCGCGGCGAGTGCTCGCGCGTTGCGCTTCAGCGAGCGCGAGAGCAGGAGCGCGAACGGCAGCCCGAAGTGGAACACGATCAGCACCATCGCGACGACGTTCCAGCCGCCGTGCATGCGGTTCAGGTAGAACGGCGTCTCCTCGCTGATGTTGCCCGACCAGACGATCAGGAACTGCGAGAAGTTCACGTAGCCCCAGAGCATCGTGAAGGCGAGCAGCAGCTTGCCGAGGTCGTGGACCGTGACCGGCTGGAGCGCCGCCTTGAACGGCGCCTCCGCGGCGAGCCGCGCGAGCAGCACGATCGTGAACGACAGCGCCGAGAGCGCGGCGCCCACGATGAACAGCACTCCGTAGATCGTCGAGAACCAGTGCGGCGCGAGCGACATGCCCCAGTCGACCGCCGCGAAGGTCGTGGTGAGGAACAGGAGCACCAGCCCGAGCGCCGAGAGGCCACGCATGCGCGCGGCGCGGCCTTCGTCCGCCCCCTGGTCCTGCTGGCGCGACCAGGAGCTCAGCCGGTAGGCGAGCAGCCCCCAGACCACGAAGTACAAGACGGCCCGCAGCGTGAAGAAGCGCACGTTCAGGTACACGCTCTTCTCCTGCAGCAGCGCGTCCGCGGCCACGACGTCGGGGTTGGCCCAGCTGTAGATCGAGGAAGCCCCGAGCACGACCGGGACGAAGGCGAGCCCCATCGCCGGCAGCGTGCGGGCGGCCGCCTCGTGAAGACGCCGCGGGACGAGACCCCAGAGACCGCCGGTGAGGTGGCTCAGCATCGCGAGGCCGAGGCTACCGACGCCGACCAGCACCCAGAACAGGTAGCCGTAGAGATACGAGCGGAAGAACTGGCCGCGGTCCGTCAGGAGGCCGGCTGCGAGCGCCACCAGGAACACGCCCCCGAGGCCGAGACCGGTCCGCTCCAGCCGGTCGAGGACGGCGCTTCGGGTCGCGCCGTTCATCGGTGGGGCTCCCCGGCCGCGCTCGCGGCGACGCTCTCTTCGAGAAGCGCGCGCTTGTCCTCGGGCACGTCCGCGACGGGTGCGTACTGGCTGAGCTGCAGCGTGCGGATGTAGGCGGCGATCGCCCAGCGGTCCTGCGGCGGCACCTGGGCCGCGTAGTCGGACATCGCGCCGAAGCCGATGCTGATCACGTCGTAGAAGTAGCCGATCGGCATCTGCCGCAGCCGCTCCACGTGGTACGAGCTCGGCTTCTTGAAGCCGCGCTGCACGATCATGCCGTCGCCGCGGCCGGTACGGCCGTGGCACGGCGCGCAGAACACCTGGAATTGCGACTGCCCCCGCGCCAGCAGCTGCGCCGTGACCTTCACGGGGATCTCAGTGACGAAGCCGTCCGCGGTCTTGCCCGTGTAGAGCGCCGCGTCCTCGCGCAGCGTGCCACGGGCCACCGTGCCCTCGACGAGCGGGCGTGCCGAGCGCTTGTCGGCGAAGAGCTCGCTGCCGCGCAACGGCCGGTACTTGGGCTGATCGTGCATGTCCTGGCGACAGGCCGCGCCAAGACCGAATAGGACCAGAAGGGCCAGAAGTCGGGGACCGGACATACCAACGAATGTCCCTCGGGGTGTCATGGCTCCACCTCCGAGACCTCGGACGCCCCGAGCCCGCGCAGGAGCTCGCGAGTCATCGCCCTGTCGAACTTCGGGTCGCGCGACTCGATGCACAGGAAGAAGCGGTCGCGGCTCGCGGTCGCGAAGCTCTTTACGTTGAACACGGGGTGATAGGGCTGCGGGAAGCCGTTGAGCAGCAGCATCCCGAACACCGTGGCGAAGGCGGCGCCGAGCACGGTGGTCTCGAAGGTCGGCACGATGAAGGCCGGCCACGAGTTGAACGGCCGCCCGCCGATGTTCATCGGGTACTCGATGACCGACGCCCAGTACTGCAGCGCCCAGCCACCGGCGAGGCCCAGCAGCCCCCCCGCGAGCGCGAGCTTCGGCACGTGCGTTTTGTGCAGGTGCAGCGCGTCGAGCACGTCCTCCATCGGGTAGGGCGTGTAGGCGTCCACCTTCCGGTAGCCCGCCGCGTGGACCGCCTCGGCGGCCTTCACGATCTCCTCCGGGGAGTGGAACTCGGCCAGGAGCCCGTAGAGCTCGGGGCGGCTCACTGCTTGTCCTCCGCGGGCTGCGCGGCGGGCACGAGCGTCCGCATCTCGAAGATCGAGATCGTGGGCAGGAAGCGGATGAACAGGAAGAACAGCGTCAGGAACAGCCCGATCGTGCCGATGAACATCGACCAGTCGAAGATCGTGCCGCGGTAGTTGCCCCACGAGGACGGCAGGAAGTCGCGGTGCAGGCTGGTCACGATGATCACGAAGCGCTCGAGCCACATCCCCACGCTCACCACGAGCGAGATGAAGAAGAGATAGACGACGTTCGTGCGCAGGGCCTTGATCCACAGCGTGTTGATCACGATCACGTTGCAGAAGATGAGCGCCCAGTAGCTCCAGCCGTAGGGCCCGGCCATGCGGTTCCACATCATGAAGCGCTCGTAGCTGTTGCCGCTGTACCAGGCCATGAAGGCTTCCATCAGGTAGCCGTAGGCCACGATCAGCGAGGTCGCGAGCATCACCTTGGCCATGTTCTCGATGTGCCGCAGCGTGATGAAGTCCTCGAGCCCGTAGGCCTTGCGCAGCGGGATCGCGAGCGTCAGCACCATCGCGAAACCGGCGTAGATGGCGCCGGCCACGAAGTACGGCGGGAAGATCGTGGCGTGCCAGCCGGGGATGACGCCCACGGCGAAGTCGAAGCTCACCACGGTGTGGACGGAAAGCACCAGCGGCGTCGAGAGCGCGGCCAGGATCAGGTAGGCCATCTCGTAGTTGGCCCAGTGGCGCGCCGAGCCGCGCCAGCCCACTGCGAAGAAGCCATAGACGATCTTGACGGTCCGGTTGGCCGCCCGGTCGCGCAAGGTCGCGAGGTCCGGGATCAGCCCCACGTACCAGAACAGCAACGAGACGGTGGCGTAGGTCGAGACCGCGAACACGTCCCAGACCAGCGGGCTCTTGAAGTTGGGCCACAGGCCCATCGTGTTCGGGTAGGGCATCAGCCAGTAGGCGCCCACCCACGGCCGGCCCATGTGCAGGATCGGGTACATGCCGGCGCAGGCCACGGCGAACAGCGTCATCGCCTCGGCGAAGCGGTTGATCGACGTGCGCCACTGCTGCCGCAGCAGCAGCAGGATCGCGGAGATCAGCGTGCCCGCGTGGCCGATCCCGATCCACCAGACGAAGTTGATGATGTCGAAGCCCCAGCCGACGGGGACGTTGACACCCCAGATCCCCACGCCCTTCACGAGCAGGTAGCTCACGGTGGCGAGAAACACCATGAACAGCGAGAAGGCGATCCCGAACCCGACGAACCACCCGATCGGCGTCTTCGTCGTCAGAACGATGCTGGAGATCTTGTCGGTAACGGAGGCGAACGTATGCCCCGGACCGATGACGGGATGAACGACGCGATCCTGGCTAGCCATGCTGCTGGCCTTCGCTGCCGGCCCCGGGGATCTCCGGGTTCGGGTTGCGCACGGCTCCGAGGTAGCTCGTGCGCGGCTTCGTCTGCAGCTCGGCGAGCAGGCCGTAGTTGCGATCTCCGGCCTTGAGCTTCGAGACGCGGCTCTCGGGATCGTTGACGTCGCCGAAGACGATGGCCTGGGCGGGGCAGGCGGCTTCGCAGGCCGTCACGACTTCACCGTCCCTGATTTCACGGCCGAGGTTCTTGGCGTCGATGCGGGCGCGGCTGATGCGCTGCACGCAGTAAGTGCACTTCTCCATCACACCGCGCGAGCGCACCGTGACCTCGGGGTTGCGCAGCATCTTGAAGGTCGGTGTCGTCCAGTCCTGGTAGAGCAGGAAGTTGAAGCGCCGCACCTTGTAGGGACAGTTGTTCGAGCAGTACTTCGTCCCCACGCAGCGGTTGTAGACCATGTCGTTCAGGCCTTCGTCGCTGTGCACCGTGGCCGCCACCGGGCAGACCACCTCGCAGGGCGCGTTCTCGCAGTGCATGCAGACGACGGGCTGGTGGTAGGTCTCGGGATTCTCGGGCGTGCCCTCGTAGTAGCGGTCGACGCGGATCCACTGCATCTCGCGCCCGCGTCCAACCTGGTCCTTGCCGACCACGGGGATGTTGTTCTCGGACTGGCACGCCGTCACGCACGCGTTGCAGCCGACGCACGCGCTCATGTCGATCGTCATGCCCCACGCGTGGCCCTTGTACTCGTGCGGCGGGTACATCGAGAGCCCCGGCGCCGGCTCGTGCCCCAGCTTCTGGATCGCGTGCTTGTCCTTCGCGAGCTCGGCGAGCGTAACGGACCTGACGATGTGCCGCTCCTCGGCCTGGTGGTGCGGCGTCGCGTCCATCGTCCAGTGGTCCTGGGTGCAGGCGATGAGCGTGGTGCCGCCGGTCTTGCGCACCTGGAGCCCGCCCCGGCCCCACGCCGCGTCGCTCGTGCGCAACGCGTAGGCGTTGAAGCCGACACCGCTGCCGACCCGGCCCGCACGCGTGCGCCCGTAGCCGAGGTGCACGGTCACGGCGCCGTCTGCGTGACCCGGGAGCACCCAGAGCGGCGCCACGACCGAGCGGCCGTCGAGCGTGAGCTCGGCGAGCTCGGTCACGTGCCCGCTCGCCGTCTGCTCGGTCTTGACGCCACCGAGCTCGGCCGCTGTCTTCGGGCTCACGAGCGCCACGTTGTCCCAGGTGATCTTGCTGAGCGGCTTCGGCAGCTCCTGCAGCCAGCCGAGGTTGGCGAAGCGCCCGTCGAAAACAGCCGGATCCGTGCGGAACGCGATCTCGAGCCCGCTGCCGGGCGGCGGCGTGGCGCCCGCGCTCGCCCACGCTCCGGGTTTCACGCGCAGCGCCTTCGCCTCGAAGGCCGTTCCGGCGACGACGCCGTCGTGGAGCGCCCGGTTCCAGCGCTTCTCGAAATCGGCCGCCCCGAGCGCGTCCTGCCAGTGCGCGCGCAGGATCTCGTGGCCCTTCTGCTCGCCCTCCGTGAAGGCCGCCAGGACCTCGAGCTCGGAGAGCGTGTGGTAGAGGGGCGCGATCAGCGGCTGCACGATCGAGACCGTCCCGTCGGCCGCCCGCAGATCGCCCCAGCTTTCGAGCGGGTGCGAGGCCGGCAGGTGCCAGTGGCTGCGCGCGGCCGTCTCGTCGTTGCCGAGCCCGTGGTGGATCCGGAACGGCACCTTGTCGAGCGCCGAGGCGATGTCGAGGTCGACGGGCGCCGCGTAGACCGGGTTCGAGCCGAGGATCACGAGCATCTCGACCACACCTTGGCGCATCTCGGCGACGAGCGCCGCGAGCGACTGCGCCTCGCCGCCGGCCGCGGTCTCGGCGGGCGCCGTGTAGCTGACGGTGCTGCCGACGGCACCCAGGGCTTCATTGATCGCGTGGCCGATCGCGTGCACCGCGGGCGGCTGCGACTCGCCCACCATCACGAGCGCGCGCGCCCCCGCGCGCTTCAGGTCCTTCGCGACCGGAGCGGCCCAGGCATGCGCGACGCCACCCTGGACGACGACGCCCAGCTCGGCAGCCACCGCCCGCGCGAATCCCTCGATCTCGGAGCTCTTGAGCGCCAGGCGGTGGTCGGAGGAAGCGCCGCTCGACGTGGGCGAGCCTTCGACCACGTAGACGCGGCTCATCTCGGGCGTCTCGCCCGCGGGCTTGCGTCGTGCCGCGAACTCGCGCACGAGACGCAGGCTCGCGGGGTGGCCCGCGACGAAGTCGGCCTCGAGGCTCAGGATCACGTCGGCCCGCTCGAAGCGGTACTGCGCCTCGACCGGCTCGCCGAAGGCGAGCACCGCGCCGGCGCGGGAGTTGTCGCGAGTGGCCGGCTCCCAGCTCGTCCACTTCGCCCCCGGAAAGGCCGCGATCAGGCTGCGCATCTGCGCGGCGAGGGTCGGCGAGGTGTTGCGGCCGGTCAGGAAGCGCAGGCCGGTCCCGCCCTTGGCCTGCTGCTTGGCGAGCGGCTCGCGCAGTGCGGCCTTGAAGTCGCCCCAGGTCCGCTGCTGGCCCAGGTAGAGCACGGCCTTCGACCGGTCGGGATCGTAGAGGCCCAGCACGTGGGCCTGGCCGAAGACGTCCGTGCCGCCGAGGCTCGCCGGATGCTCGGGGTTGCCCTCGATCTTGGTCGGGCGGCCCTCGTGGCTCTCGACGAGGATGCCGCGCGCGTAGCCGTCGTGGCCGGTCGCGGTCGCGAAGAAGAGCGGCCGCCCCGGCACGAGCTGCTCCGGCTGTCGCACGTAGGGCAGGATCGTCTCTTCCGGCTGCTTGGTGCAGGCGGTGAGCCCGGCGAGCGCGAGCGAGGCGCCCATCAACGTCATGAACTCACGCCGGCCCTTCGGGTCCTGGAACATCGAGGCCTGCTCCGGGAACTCGCGGTGCAGGAACTCGAGGAACGCGGGCGCGTCCGCGAGCTCGTCGAGGCTCTTCCAGTACCGCCGCTGCCCGCCGGTGCGGCGGACGCCCTCGAGCGTGACGGGGGTGCTGGGCACGTGTTCCTGGCTCATCGGTGGCACGTCGAGCAGGTGACCTGCGTCTTGACGTTGTACTCGGCCGCCAGCTTGCGCCCGAGCTCGAGCTGGTTCGAGGGCGGCTGCCACGCGGTGCTGTACACCTCGCCCTTCGGGCGCAGGTACTTCTCGGGCTGCCGGTGACACTCGAGACACCATTCCATGAGCAGCGACTTCTCCTGCCAGACGTAGGCCATCTTGTCGACCGGCCCGTGACAGGTGGTGCAGCCGACACCCTTGTTCACGTGCGCGCTGTGGTTGAAGTAGACGAAGTCGGGCAGGTCGTGGACCTTCTTCCACTCGATCGAGGTCCCGTTGCGCCAGCTCGCGCGGACCGGTTCGAGCGTAGGGCTCTGGTTGAAGATCTGCGAGTGGCAGTTCATGCAGGTCTTGGTCGGGGGGATCCCGGCCACGGCCGACTTGTCGACGCTCGTGTGGCAGTAGCGGCAGTCGACGCCCATGCCGCCCACGTGGTGCAGGTGGTAGAAGGGCACGGGCTGCGCGATCGCTTCCTTCTGCCGCGTCATGTACGACGAGCGCGGGAAGACGAAGAGCAGCGAGCCGAGCACCGCCGCGGCCACGACACCGCCGACGACGAGCGACGCCCTCGCGAACTCGTTAGCTGTCCTCGGGAAGACCTGGGCCATACGTGAAGATCAATGCGAAGCAAACGGACCCGTGAGCCTATTACACGGCCCTTTCGGGCGTCAACCGCCAATCCTTACAGGAGTTGTAGAGATTCCCGTCACGCGGCGGCTGCAATTGACGAGCAGCGGGCTGCGGAGCGAGCGGGATTCACTCCCGCGAGCGGAGCGGGGTTACGTCCCGAAGAGGCGGTCGCCGAAATCTCCGAGCCCGGGCAGGATGTACTTGTGCTCGTTGAGGCCGCGGTCGAGAGCGGCCGTGTACACCTCGGCCTCGGCGTGGGCCTCCTGCAGGAAGGCGACGCCTTCCGGGGCGGCGACGACGCAGAGCAGCCGGACGTGCCGAGCGCCCAGCTCGCGCAGCCCCTCGATCGCCATCGCCGCGGAGCCGCCGGTGGCGAGCATCGGATCCAGCAGATAGACGATCGCGTCCTGTAGGTCCTTGGGCACCTTCTCGTAGTAGCGGCGCGCAATCGCCGTCTGCTCGTTGCGCTCGAGGCCGAAGTAGCCGACCTGCGCGCTCGGCACGAGCTCGAGGAACGCGTCCAGCATGCCGAGGCCGGCGCGCAGCACCGGCACCGCTACCACGCGTCTCGCCAGGCGCCGGGCGGAGGTGGTCTCGAGCGGGGTCTCGACCTCGGCCGCGGACGTGGGCAGGTCGCGCGTGGCCTCGGCGGCGACCAACAGGGCCACGCGGTGGGCCAGACGGCGGAACTCCGTGGAGGGCGTGCGCTTGTCGCGCAACGCCGCAAGCACGTCGTCCACGACCGGGTGGGAAACGACGTGGAGCTTCATCGCGGGCGGAGGATAGCACGCCGCCGCGGGTGCTATACTGCGCGGCCTAACTGAATGCGACTGACTGCCGACGAGATCCAGTTCATCTCCCGCAAGATCGTGAAGACCCTGGTCGCCGCCGAACGCCTCGAGGTGGACGACGAGGCCCGCGTCGTCGAGGGCATCGCGAGGACGATCGTCGACGAGCTCGCCGTCGAGGACCGGCTGAACGACGAGGCCCGCGAGGTGCTCGCGCAGCACATGACCCAGATGGAGCGCTCCGACATCACCTACTCGGAGATGTTCCGCAAGGTGAAGCGCGAGCTGGCGAAGAAGAAGGGAATCGTGCTGTGAAGCTCTCGCGCGAGAAGGTGCTTCACATGTCCCACCTGATCCTCGGCTACCTCGACAAGGACG
>DATEUE010000031.1:0-4785 GCA_035283305.1 Vicinamibacteria bacterium
CGAGCCGCAACCCACGTCGAGCAGGCGCCCCCGCCGCGGCAGGTGGGGTGCCACGGCGCGCAGCAGGCTGCCACGGCCCGAGAGCCAGCGGTTCACGAGGCGCAGGTCCGCCAGGCTCTTTCTGACCTCGCTCGCGGGCAGCTCCGCGTCGAGCAGCTCCTCGTCGGTCGCGCGCGCGCTGAGGTCGGGCACGAACGTCATGCGAACTCGACGAGCGCCAGCTCGGCGCCGAAGCCGGGGCCGAAGGCCCCGATCAGGCCCAGCGAGCCGGGCTCGGGCTTTCGCCGGCGCAGGACCTCGTCGAGGACGAACAGCACGGTGACGGAGCTCATGTTGCCGTGCTCGGCGAGGACGGCCACGGTGGCCGCCAGGTCGTCGGGACCGAGCCCCAGTCGCTCGGCCATCACCTCGATCACGCGCCGGCCGCCGGGGTGGAGGATGAAGTGGGCGACCGCCTCGCGCGGGATGCCGCGCGCGCGGAGGAACTCCTCGACGGTCGGGACGATGGTGCGGCGGACGAACGGCGCGATGCCGCGGTCGAGCACGATCTGCAGGCCCGTGTTTCTGAGCTCGAAGCCCATCAGGTGGGCGGTGCCGGGGAAGAAGATGCTCTCCCTGTCGCGCAGGCGCACACGACCCTCGGAGGCCCGCGGGTGGCGCGGGCCCACCAGCACGGCGGCGGCACCGCCGTCGCCGAAGATGGCGCTCGAGACCACGTTGGTCGCGGAACGGTCGGAGCGCTGAAAGGTGAGGCTCGAGAACTCGAGGGCCAGCAGCAGCACGGCGCGCTCCGGGTAGGCCGCCAGGTAGTCGGCGGCCCGCGCCAGGCCCACGACTCCGCCCGCGCAGCCCGACTCCGTGATCGGCAGCCGCGCGAGGCGCGGGCCCAGGCCGAGGGCTTCGGCCACGTGGGCGTCCACTGCCGGGATCATGAAGCCGGTGCAGGAGACGCTCACGACCAGCCCGATCTCGGCAGGGTCGAGGCCCGAGCTCGCGAGCGCGCGGCCCGCGACGTCGGCGCCCGCGCGGCAGGCGATCTCCCGGTACTTCCGGTTCTGCGTCTCGAAATCGCCGGGGTGGAACACCTCCTCGATCGGCACGACGCTCGCGCGCGTGGCGACACCCGCCGTCTCGTAGACCGAGAGCAGCCGCTCGCCGCTCGCCGGGCCCTCCGCCTCGGAGCCGCTCTCGGGCCGCGAGAGCAGCCACTCCCGGACCCACTGCGTGACCTCTCGCTGGGGGTAGCGGTAGGGGGGGAGGTAGCGCTCGAGACAAAGCAGCGACGTCATGGGACGCGCCGGCCCGGCGACGGCGGGCGCGCGCTAGAACGGAACGTCGTCGTCCGAGGCCTGGAACTCCTCGCCGCCGCCGCTGCCGCCAGTGCCGCCCTCGGCCGGCGGCTCCTGCGAGCCGCCGCCGCCACCACCCGAACGTCCGCCCCCGCCACCCTCGCCGCGCGAGCCGAGCAGCACGAGCCGCGAGCCAAAGCCGCTCACGCGGATCTTCGTGGTGTTGCGCTTGTTGCCGTCCTTGTCGGTCCACTCGTCGTAGCGGATGCTGCCCTCGATGTAGACGGACTTGCCCTTGGTCACGTAGTCGCGCACCACCTGGGCGGTCTTGCCGAACACCTCGACGCGGTGCCACTCGGTGCGCTCCTGGCGCTGGCCGCTCTTGTCGTTCCAGACCTCGTTCGTGGCCAGGCTGAAGTTGGCGATCGGCTCGCCCGACTGCATGTAGCGGATCTCGGGGTCCTTGCCGACGTTGCCGATCAGGATCACCTTGTTGACGGATGCCATCTTTTTCTCTCTCGCTCTCTCAGGGGTTGAGGCGCTCCCGCGCGATGCGCGCCGCCTGCGAGGTGGGGTAGCGGTCCACTACGAAGCGGTACTCGACGAGCGCCTGGCTGCGCCGGCCCAGCCGCTCGAGCGCCATGCCCTTCTTCACGCGCGCGTCCGGCAGCTTGTCGCTCGCCGGGTAGTCCTTCAGCAGGGTGTTCCAGGAGTCGATCGCCTCGGCGTACATCTTCTTGCCGTACAGGCACTCGCCGATCCAGTACTGAGCGTTGTCGCTGAAGTCCGTGCCGGGGTAGGCGCGCAGGTACTCGGAGAAGCCCTGCATGGCGAGGTCGTAGTTGCCGCGCGCGTAGTCGGCGTAGGCCTGGCTGTAGAGCTCGCGCGGCGCCGGCGGCGGCACGGCGGGCGCCGCGGGCGCGCCGGCGACCGGGGCCGTCGCGGGCGTCGCCGGCTGGCCGGGGTCGAGGGGCGCGGGCAGCGACAGTGCCGTCTGCGTCTTGATCGCCTCGAGCGCCTCGGCCAGCTCGGAAACCCGCTCGCCCAGCTCGCGAAGCCCCACGCTGACGGCCTCGTCCTGCTGGCGGCGGTCCGCGGCGGCCTTGCGCAGCAGCGCGTTCTGCTCGGCCACGAGCTCCGAGAGCCGCTTGAGCTCGGCGCGTGTCTCGTCGTTCGCCCGCTGGATCTCGGCGATCTGCCCCTGGAGCGTGGCGATCTGGATCGCGAGGCGGTCGATGTCCTTGTTCGCGGCGAAGAGCGGGCCCGCCGCGAGGCAGGAAGTAACCAGCAAGGTGCCGACGAGGACTCTGAGGGGCAAGGGAATCATCATATCGTAGGGGCGTGCCAGGGGAAGTGGAGCGAGACGACAACCTACGAACGGAAGCCAACGACTGGTCAGAAAATGTCCCGTCTCGCGCTGGTCAGTGATCGCGAGACGGGACATTAGCGGACATTGAAATGCGCCCGGCGGTTGCGGGCCATGGCGGCCTCGTCGCTGCCGGGGTCGAGCGGACGCTCCTTGCCGTAGGAGACGACCTTGAGCCGCGCGGCGGCGACGCCCAGGCTCGCCAGGTAGTCGCGCACGGCGCGTGCCCGCTGCTCGCCAAGCGCCAGGTTGTACTCGACGGTGCCGCGCTCGTCGCAGTGCCCCTCGACGATCACGCGGAGCTCGCGCTGGCCCTGGAGCCAGAGAGCGTGCTTCTCCAGGATCGTGCGCGCCTCGTCGGTGAGTGCCGCGCTGTCCAACTCGAAGCGGATGTCCGCGAGCGGGCCGCCCTCGCCGGCGAGCGCCCCGCCGGGGATGTCGCTGCCGGAGGCACCCTCGCCCTCGATCGGGCGGACGTCGGGCCCCTCCTCGATCGGCTCGACGGGAGCGGGAGCCGTCCTGCCCGCGGTGGGGCTGCCCTCTTCGCCGGGCGCCGAAGTGGCGAGGGCCGGTGGACGCTTGCCGGAGCAGCCGTAGGCGAAGACGGCGAGCGCCAGCACGAGAAACGCGAGCGACAGACGGCTCTGGTTGCGCAACGGCATGGAACCTCCTCGAAATCGGTGCTTGGTCACGGGCCCCAGTCGGGCTGCACGTTGTTGCCCGGCCCCGTGGCCAGGGTCTGGAATGAGCGGCCGTCCCGGTCGGCGATCGTGAGCTCCCAGCGCCTGTTGCGCGCGCACGAGAACACCAGGTGGCGCCCGTTGGGCGCCCACGAGGGATACTCGCACGAGCCTCGGCCCTGGGTGATTTGCCGGACCTGCCGCGTGGCGAGGTCGATGATGGCGATGTCGAAGCCGCCCGCCTCGAGCCGGGCGGTATAGGCGATCTCACTGTACTGCTTCGCCGGGTTCCAGGCGCAGCCGTCGTTGTAGTTGCCGCTGCCCACGGTGAGCCGGCGCACGTTCAGCCCCTCGCTGTCCATCTGCCACAGCTGCGGCGTGCCGGTGCGGTCGGAGGTGAACGCGATCTCCTGGCCGGTCGGGCTGAAGCAGGGCGCCGTGTCCTTGGCCCCGGTGGTGGTGAGCCGGCGCGGCTGCGCGCCCTCGGCGCTCGAAACCCACACGTCCATGCTGCCCGAGCGGTTGCTCGCGAACGCGAGGCTCTTGCCGTCGGGGCTGAAGGTGGGCGAGAAGGCCGAGCTGTCGCCGCGCTCGCCGCTCAGGTTTGCGACACTCTGGCCCTCGAAGATCTTCGCGAGGTAGACGAGCGGCGTGCCCTGGCGGTACGAGACGTAGGCGAGCGCCGCGCCGTCGGGCCGCCACGCCGGCAGGATGTTGAGCGATGCGTTCACCGTCACGCGGCGCGGGTTGAAGCCGTCGTAGTCGACGATGTAGAGCTCCTTCGAAGGCCGCTCCTTGGTGGCGTCGCGGTCCGACACGAACGCGATCCGCGTGCGCGCGACGCCCTTGTACTGCGTGAGCGTCATGATGTCGTCGGAGGCCTGGTGGGCGAAGCTCCTCGGGTTGTCGGTCTTCCCGGAGTAGCGCCGCTGCAGCATCGGCTGGCCGGAGTCGACGAAGTAGACTCGCACCTCCACCTGCAGCTCGTTGCTCACGATCTGGGCCTGCGTCGCGACCAGGATCTTGGCGCCGATGCCCTTCCAGTCGTCGAAGCGCGGCGCCAGCGGGTCGAGCGGCGGGATCGCGTTCATCAGGCTTTCGGGCACGAACTGGAACAGGCCCTCGAAGCGCAGGTCGGCGCGCAGCACCTGCGTGATCGTGCGGCAGGCGGCCTGGCTCGCGGGGTCGGCCGTGTGCGGCACGCACTCGGGCACGGCGAAGCGCGGCGTCACTCCGCCGATCACGATCTGGTCGACGGGCGGCGGCTGCTGGGGCGGCGAAGCTGCCAGGGCCGCGAGGGCCGCGACAACGAAAAAACAGAAGAGGACCCCACCGGCCCAGACGGAGTGGGGACGGCTCAAAGAGTGAAGCTCCGCCGCGCGAGCGGGCGTCGGAGCTTCACTGATTGGGCCGGAACAGCGCCTGGATGGTTCTGGGGTTCTGACCATAT
>DATEUE010000032.1:0-2396 GCA_035283305.1 Vicinamibacteria bacterium
TTCGGTAGAGTGACCGGACTCAAGCTCGAGAAGTGGCTGGACGGCGTATCAAGCTGAGCCGTTTCTATTGATTGACCAACCCGACGCGGCGCTCGCGCAAGAACCTGGAAAGCGCCGCGGCGGTGTGTCCTTTGGCGGCGCCTTCAGGAGCCCCTTGGTAAACAATCCGGCCGCCCCCGTCGCCTCCCTCCGGACCTAGATCCACGATCCAGTCGGCCTCCGCCATCACGTCGAGGTTGTGCTCGATCACGACCGCCGTGTTGCCCGCGTCCACCAGCCGGTGCAACACGCGAACGAGCCTTTCGACGTCCGCCATGTGCAGGCCGACGGTGGGCTCATCGAGCACGTAGAGCGTGTGGACCGCATCCGGCCGGTCCGGCCGAACCTTCGACAATTCCGTGACCAGCTTGATGCGCTGTGCCTCTCCGCCGGAGAGCGTCGGGCTTTGCTGGCCGAGCGCGAGGTAGCCGAGGCCCACGTCCTGCAGCAGCCGCAGCGCGTGGTGAATGGAAGGATGGGCCGAAAAAAACTCGACCGCCTCGTCCACGCTCATCCCCAGCACTTCGCCGATGCTGCGGTTTCGCATCTTTATCGAGAGCGTCTCGGGATTGAAGCGCGCGCCGCCGCAGGCCTCGCAGGTCACCTTCACGTCCGGCAGGAACGACATCTCGATTTTCTTCTGCCCCTGGCCTTCGCAGGCTTCGCAGCGCCCGCCCTTCACGTTGAATGAAAAGCGGCTCGCGCTCCAGCCGCGCACGCGCGCCTCGCTGGTGTCGGCGAACAGCCTGCGGATCTGGTCCCAGAAGCCGACGTAGGTCGCCGGGCAGGAACGCGGCGTCTTGCCGATCGGCGTCTGGTCCACCTCGAGCACGCGGCCTACGCGCTCCCGGCCGCGCACGGCCTTGCACCCGACCGGCCGCTGCCGCTTCAGGCTCTCGAAGAGCACGTCGCGAGCGAGCGTCGATTTACCCGATCCGGACACGCCGGTGATCGAGATCACGCGGCCGAGCGGCAGGCGCACGTCGATGCTCCTCAGGTTGTGCAGCCGCGCCTTCGCGACTTCCAGCCGCGGCGTGCTCGCGCTCACCGCGCGCCGCGGCTGCAGCGGGTGGCGCAGCGGATCCCTCAGGAAGCGCCCGGTGAGCGACTCGGGACGCTTCATCAGCTCCTCGACGTCGCCCTCGGCGATCACGCGCCCGCCGAGCTTGCCGGCGCCCGGCCCGAGGTCGATGACGTGCTCGGCGCGGCGGATCGTGTCCTCGTCGTGCTCGACCACCACCAGAGAATTTCCCTTCGCCAGGAGCTTCTGCAGCACGTCGAGCAGCACCCGGTTGTCGCGGTGGTGCAGCCCGATGGTGGGCTCGTCCAGGATGTAGCACACGCCGCGCAGGTTGGAGCCGAGCTGCGCGGCGAGGCGGATCCTCTGCGCCTCGCCGCCCGAGAGCGTCGGCGCCGAGCGGTCGAGCGCCAGGTAGTCGAGCCCGACCTCGCGGAGGAAGCCGAGGCGGCTCTTCAGCTCCGCGAGCAGGTCGCGCGCGATCTCCGCCGCGCGTCCTTCCATCTTCACCCCGGCGAAGAGCTTCGCCAGGCCCGCGACCGGCATCGCCCCGTACTCGGCGATGCTCTTGCCGCGCCAGAACACCGCGAGCGCCTCGGGGTTGAGGCGCCGGCCGCGGCACTCCGGGCAGGCCTCGTCCACCTCCAGCCACTCGATCCACGAGTCGAGCACGTGGTCCTCGGCGCCGGTGCGCGAGCGCTCCTCGTCCCAGCCGACCTCGTCCAGCTTGAGCCCGGTGCCGTAGCAGGCCGGGCACCAGCCGTGCTTCGAGTTGTACGAGAAGAGCCGCGGGTCGAGCTCCGCAAAGCTGCGGCCGCAGGAGCGGCAGGCGCGCTTGGTCGAGAACACCTGGATCTTCTTCCCGGTCTGGACGTGCACCACGCCCTTGCCGATCTCGAGGCCGGTCGAGAGCCGCTCGCGCAGCTCCTTTTCGTTCCGGGGCGATACCTTGAGATAGCCCACGGGCAGCTCGATCGTGTGCTCCTTGAAGCGCTCGATGCGCGGGAAGGGCCGCACCGGAAGCAGCTTCCCGTCCACCCGCAGCTGCGAGTAGCCCTTCGCCGCCGCCCACTTGGCGAGATCGGTGTAGACGCCCTTGCGGTTCAGCACCAGCGGCGCCAGAACGACGATGGTCTCGCCGCGGTACTCGCGCAGCAGCCGCGCCGCGATCGCGTCCTCGCTCTGCGGCTCGATCGGCACCTCGCAGTCCGGGCAGTGCTGCACGCCGAGCTTGACGAACAGCAGCCGCAGGAAGTGCTGGATCTCGGTGAGCGTGCCGACGGTGGACTTGCGCCCGCCGCGGCTCGAGCGCTGCTCGATCGCCACGGTCGGCGGGATG
>DATEUE010000033.1:0-4895 GCA_035283305.1 Vicinamibacteria bacterium
CCGGCCGAGGTGGCGGCTTCGCCCGCAGCGGCCGCGGCGGGCCCGCAGTCCGGTCCCGCCTGGGCCCGGCCGCGCCTTTTCTGCGTCCAGAAGCACGCGGCCACGCGGCTTCATTACGACTTCCGGCTCGAGCTCGGCGGCGTGCTGCGCTCGTGGGCGGTGCCGATGGGTCCCTCGCTCAACCCCGCCGACAAGCGCCTCGCGGTCGAGGTCGAGGACCATCCCGTGGAGTACGCCGACTTCGAGGGTGTGATCCCCGAGGGCAACTACGGCGCCGGCGAGGTGATCGTCTGGGACAAGGGGCTCTGGGTGGCGACCGAGAACCCCGACGAGACGCTGCCGCTCGGCAAGGTGAGCTTCGAGCTGTTCGGCTACAAGCTGCGCGGGGCGTGGCATCTCTTCCGCATCAAGGGGCGCGGCAAGGACAAGGGCAAGGAATGGATGCTGGTCAAGCGCAACGACGGCTGGGCGAGCGCCACGCGCGCCCTGCCCCAGGAGTCGATCTACTCGGGCCTCACGCTCGAGGAGATCCGCACCGGCTCGGAGCGCGCGGGCGAGGTGCGGGCCGAGCTCGAGCGGCTGGCGGCGCCGCGGCACGCGGTCAGCGCTTCGGGCGTCAAGCTGATGCTGGCCGAGACGGCCGAGAAGCCCTTCAGCGACCCCGGCTGGGTCTTTGAGCTCAAGTACGACGGCTATCGCGTGCTCGCCGCGCGCGAGGAGGGCGCCCCGCATCTCGTGTATCGCAAGGGCAGCGATGCCACGTCGATCTATCCCGACGTCGCGCGCGCTGTCTCGGCGTTGCCCTTCGGCGACCTCGTGATCGACGGCGAGATCGTCGTGCTCGACCAGGAGGGCCGCGCGAGCTTCCAGCGCCTGCAGCGGCGGGCGCAGCAGCGCCGCACCACGGACATCCAGCGCGCCGCCCTCGAGCTGCCCGCGACGCTCTACGCGTTCGACCTCGTCGCCTTCGAGGGCTTCGACCTGCGGCCGCTGCCGCTCGTCGAGCGAAAGCGCCTGCTGCAGAAGCTGCTGCCGCGCGCCGGTCCCGTGCGCTACGTCGACGACATCCCCGAGCAGGGCGAAGCCTTCTACGACGAGGTGAGCCGGCTGAAGCTCGAGGGCCTGATCGCGAAGCGCGCCGATTCGCCGTACAAGGCGGGCCGCTCGTCGCACTGGCTGAAGCTGCGCACCGAGCGCGTCTCCGACTTCGTCGTGGTCGGCTTCACGGAGCCCCAGGGCGGCCGCACCGGCTTCGGCGCGCTGCACCTGGCGGCCTTCGAGGGCGGAGCGCTCGGCTACTGCGGGCGCGCCGGCAGCGGCTTCGACGAGGAACAGCTCGTGACGCTGCGCGCCCTGCTCGACGAGGCGGTTCGCGACACGCCTGCCTGCAGCGGGCCCGTGCCCAAGGACCGCGGCCACGTCTGGATCGAGCCGCGCTTCGTGGCCGAGGTGCGTTACCTGACCTGGACCGCCGACGGGATTCTGCGCCAGCCGGTGTTCCTGCGCCTGCGCGACGACAAGCCGCCCGAGGAGTGCCTCGTGCCGGCCGACCGCGCGCGAGAGATGGAAGGCGCCCCGGCTCGCGAGGGAGACGAGGACGGCCGCGAGCCGCCTCCCGAGGATCGCGCGATCTCCCCGGCCGCGGCACAGGACGCAGCCCCCGCGGCCAGCGTCGCGGGGCTCGGGCTGTCGTCGTTCCTGGCCGACGCACCCGTCGAGAAGAAGGTGCCCTTCACGAATCTCGGCAAGATCTTCTGGACCGACGAGAAGTACACGAAGGGCGACCTGATCGAGTACTACCGGGCCATCTCGCCGTGGCTGCTGCCGTACCTGAAGGACCGCCTGCTCGTGCTCACGCGCTACCCCGACGGGGTCAAGGGCAAGAGCTTCTTCCAGAAGGACGCGCCCAGCTTCGCCCCCGGCTGGATGCGGACGGAGCGCGTCTGGAGCGAGGAAGGCCAGCGCGAGATCGATTACTTCGTCGCAGGGGACGTCGAGTCGCTGCTCTACATCGCCAACCTCGGCACGATCCCGCTCCACGTCTGGGCGAGCCGCATCACCGACCTCGCCCACCCCGACTGGTGCATCCTCGATCTCGATCCCAAGACGGCGCCCTTCGTGCACGTGGTGCGCGTGGCGCGCGCCGTCCACGAGCTGGCGCAGGAGATCGGGCTCCCAGCCTACGCGAAGACTTCAGGCTCGACCGGGATCCACGTACTGTCTCCCCTCGGGGGGCTGTGCACCTTCGAGCAGTGCAAGCAGCTCGGCGAGCTGCTGGCGCGCGTGGTGGCGGGCCGGCTGCCGGAGATCGCGACCACCATCCGCCTCCCGGGCGAGCGGGGCGGCCGCGTCTACATCGACTTCCTGCAGAACGGCCACGGCAAGCTGCTCGCGGCCCCGTTCACCGCCCGACCCGTTCCGGGGGCGCTCTGCTCCGCGACGCTCTCGTGGGACGAGGTGGACGAGACGCTCGAGCTCAGTCGCTTCACGATCAAGAGCCTGCCCGAGCGCATGTCGGCGCTCGGCCGTGACCCGCTCGCGCCGGTGCTGAGCGACAAGCCCGACCTGGTGACGGCGATCGGCCGGCTCGCCGCCCTCGTGACCGGCTAGAGCTTAGGGCGCGGCCGGGGTGATCGTCAGGTTCCTGAAGAAGGCCTCGGTGCCCTGGCCGATCCAGAGCGCTACCGGGCCGCGCGTCGGGGCCCGCTTCATGTCCTTGACGACGAGCGAGGGCTGCTCGGCCCCGTGCACGAAGAGCCGTGCCTCGCCACCCTTGATGACGATCCGCACGCGCGTCCACCCGCCAGCTCCAGCTCGATCGTGCCGTCTTCGAATGCCGAGTCCGGGAGGATGGCGATCGTCTCGGCACTCGTCCCCGGTACCTCGACGATCCGAACCGCCTTGCGTCCCCGGTGCTCGCTCGGCTCGGCGAGCACGTTCCGGAGATCCAGTCCGGAGGCGGCTTCAAGGGCGACCGACCGGGACTGCGGCGCGGCGGTCGCAGTCGCTCCGGCCGCAAGAAGCGCCTGGAGGACCACGGGAACGGCGACCTTCATCTTCATGCCTCTCAGTCTACGAGATCTCGCCGAAGCCCATCAGCCGCTCGCCGCGCTCGAGCTTCTCGCGCAGCACAGCCTCGGCCCGCTCGGGCCGGGCGATCTCGAGGACCATGTCGAGCGCCGGCCCGGGCGCACCGCCGTGGAGCGGCCCCTTGAGGGCACCGACCGCGCCGCCGTAGGCCCCGACCAGGGCCGGGAAGGCCGCGACGAGGCGCAGCGCCGCCTGCTCGGGGCTGGCCTTGCCGTCGCCGAGCCCCAGCGAGGCGACGCCCATGCGCAGGGCGTCCATGTGCGGCAGACGTTCGGCGGCGGCGGCGGACAGGAGCGAGAGCGTGGCCGCGGGCACGGCGCGACGCGCGCCAAGCTCCGCGCGGAGCTCGGCGTGCTCGGCCGCACTCGGCAGGCGACCGCGCCACAGCAGGTGCACGACCTCCTCGAAGCTCGCGCCGGGTGCCAGCTCCTCAACCGCGTAGCCCGCGAGCGTCAGGTGGCCGGCCTCGCCGTCCACCTCGCTCAGGCGGGTCGCCGCCGCCACCACGCCCTGCAGCCCCTCCTGTACCGCCATCTCCACTGCGGCCCCCCTTCGGACAGAGCTGGACTGCGATCGCGGTGTTGTCAACGTCGTGGACGGCGCTCGGGGTAATCTCTGCGAGACGGTGTGCCCTTTGGGCCTCTCGGGGGGCCGAACGGAGGATTCACGCATGTCGAGCATCGATTCGCTGCGCCACGGCCGCGCGCTCGCCTTGAAGGTCGCCGGCGCGCTCGCCTTCCTCGCCCCGCTCGTCACCCGGCTGGTGATGGGCCAGGCCTACTACCAGACCGGTTCCGGCAAGATCCAGAACTTCGCGAACACGGTGAGCTTCTTCAGCGAGCTCGGGATCCCGATGCCCGCGGCGAACGCGTTCTTCGTCTCGCGGCTCGAGTTCTGGGGCGGCCTGCTGCTCGTGGTCGGGCTGCTGACGCGGCCCGTGGCCGCCCTGCTCGCGTCCACGATGGCGGTGGCGCTCGCGACCGCCGACCGCGCGACTTTCATGGACGCCCTGCGCGGGACGGGCGACGCGGGCCTCACGGACGTCGTGCCCTTCGTCTACCTACTCTTCCTGGGCTGGCTGGTGCTGTTCGGCCCCGGCGCCGTGAGCCTCGACGCCCTGCTGGTGCGCTGGCTGGAGCGGCGCGGCCGCGCTCAAGCCCCGGCGCCGGGGAGCGATTGACCCGAGCTCGTCCTCACCGGCACATCAGCACCGGCAGCTGCGCCTCGTGACGCGCGACCACCGCGAGGTCGCTGTAACGGGCATGCACCGCCGCGCCGGCGGCGCTGAAACGGGGATTGCCCTCCACTCCGGCCGAATCCCGTGACGCCCGGCGACGTCCTCGAGCAGGCGCCGGCTGTCCGCCTCCATCCGGCCCAGCTCATCCTCGTGCGCCCCGACCACGTCCTGGATCGCGCTGCCGCGAGCGAACATCTCCGGTTGGCTGAGGGCGGGCTCGGGCTGGAGCAAAACGCCGGTCAGGTGAGCCCCGTGGTCGGCGGCGAGCGTCGCCGCGAACGCCAACGTGCCCGCGTCGTCGGCCCGGCCATCGACGAAGACGACGAGATCTCTCACCCCTTCGTCGCGGGCCGAGCGTCCGGTCACGGATTCAGGTTCGACGGCCTGCTGCGACATGTGCTTCTCCCTGGAAATCGCGGGGAGGAGCCGGTCTGCATGGCCTGGGTCACGATCCTGGCGTTCATCCGCATTAGCACGAACCCGAGGATCTTCGAAGCGCCGCTCGGTGCCCAGGAAGCGATCGCGATCGTGTCGTCGTGGCTGGCTCGCCCGGCCGTCTCCATCCTGG
>DATEUE010000034.1:0-7340 GCA_035283305.1 Vicinamibacteria bacterium
CTTGCCCAGGAAGTACTGCTTGTCCTCCTCCATCCGCACCGTCACGTCGACGACCTTGCGCTCGGCGTCGGGCTTGCGCTCGGTGCCGCCCGTCCACTGGAAGTAGCCGAGCGAGCCGTACACGTCGCGCAGCTTCTCGTAGGCCTTCTTGAAGCGCGAGTCGTTGTAGACCTCGTCCTCCCGCGTCTTGAAGAAGCCGCGGACGAAGTCCTCCTTCAGCACCGTGAGCCCCTCGAACTTGAGCTCGCCCATCTTGTACTGCGCGCCTTCGGTCACCGGGACCTCGAGCTTCATCAGCTTGATCGGCTTTTTCTTGAAGAAGCCGGACTTGCCGTCGGTGTAGCTGATGCGCGGCTGGCCGACGCGCGCCGTCACGTAGCCGTGGTCGAGGTAGAAGTCCTCGACCCGGCCGCGGTCCCCGCGCGGATCCTCCTGGCCACCGAGCCACTTGTCCTCGGTGTAGGTGGTCTTGCCGCCGAGCCAGCTCAGGTTGAAGAAGCCCGGCTGCTTGATCTTCTTCATCCTGCCGCGCAGCTTGTCGTCGCCGTAGACCTCGTTGCCGTCGAAGACGATCTCGTTCACCTTCGCCTTCGGCCCCTGGTCGATGACGAACGACAGCTGCTGGCCCGAGGCGCCGATGTTCTTGGCCTCGTGCTTGACGCTGCCGAAGGGATAACCCTTCGCCGCCAGCATCTCCTTGATGATCCCCTCGACCTTGCGAGCCTTGCTGGGGTCGTAGAAGGTGTCCATCTTGACCTGCGCGTCGCGCTTCTTGAGCTCCTCGTCGATCGTGCTCTGGGTGAGCTCCTTGCTCCCGCGGTAGTCGACGATCTGGATCCTCCGCCTCTCGGTCACGAAGAACGTGACCACCTTGCCGCGCGGCCCGTCGACGGCCTCGATGCGCAAATCGTCCAGGAAGCCGGTGTCCCAGAGTCGCTTGAAGTCCTCGCGCAGCTTCCTCTCGTCGAAGGGCTCGCCCGGCTTCGTCGAAATGTAGAACAGCAGCGTCTCGCGCTGCAGGAACTGGTTGTTGGCGACCTCGATGCGGTCGATCCTGGGTGCTTGCGCAGTCTCCTGCGCGAAGAGCGGGCCCGGGACGGGCCCGGCCACCACGCCGGCCACGAGGATGCAGGCGACGAAAGCGCGCGTCACGACGACAGCGTACCGCCCTGCTCGTTCTGCTGGTACCACAACGCTCCGTCCCTCACCCCCACCGCGATCGGTTGCCCGCTCCGGATCTGGCCCCTGATGAACGCCTCCGACAACGCGTCCTCGATGTGACGCTGGATCGCCCGGCGCAGCGGCCGCGCGCCGTAGCTGCGGTCGCCCAGCGTGCGGGCGAGCAGCCACTCGACGGCGTCGTCGCCGATCGAGATCGCGATCCCCTTCTCCTTCAGGTTCAGGTTGAGCTGCTCGACCAGCAGCCGCGTGATCGCGACCAGGTCCTGGTCGGTGAGCGCGTCGAAGATGATGATCTCGTCGATGCGGTTGATGAACTCGGGGTTGAAGGTGCGCTTCACCTCGCCCATCACCATCTCGTTCGTCGCAGCAACCACCTCGCCGCTGCCGCCGGCCGCGAAGCCCATGCGCCCCTTCTTCTCGATGAAGCGCGCCCCGATGTTGGAGGTCATGATCAGGAGCGTGTTCTTGAAGTCGACCGTGTTGCCGATGCCGTCGGTCAAGTGGCCGTCCTCGAACACCTGCAGCAGCACGTTGAAGGTGTCGGGGTGCGCCTTCTCGATCTCGTCGAGCAGCACCACGCAGTAGGGGTTGCGCTTCACGCGCTCGGTGAGCTGGCCGCCCTCGTCGTGGCCGACGTAGCCGGGCGGCGAGCCGATCAGCTTGGAGACCGAGTGCTTCTCCATGTACTCCGACATGTCGAAGCGCACGAGCGCCCGCTCGCTGCCGAACAGGAATGCCGCGAGGCCCCGCGCCACCTCGGTCTTGCCGACGCCGGTCGGGCCCAGGAACAGGAACGACCCGACCGGCCGGTTCGGGTTCTTGAGGCCCGCGCGGGTGCGCCTGATCGCGCGCGCCACCGCGCTGATGGCGCCGTCCTGCGACACGATCCGCCGGTGCAGCTCCTCTTCCATCCGGAGCAGCTTCTCCGACTCCTCCTCCTTGAGCGAGGTGATCGGGATCCCGGTCCAGCGCGAGACCACCTCGTCGATGTCGCCCTTGCCGACCGAGTGACGCGCCTCGCCGCCGAGCGTCCACTGCTCGGAGAGCACGTGCACCGACTGGCCCGCTCCCTGCTCCTCCTCGCGGAAGAAGCCGCCGCGCCCCTCGCCGTCCGCCTCGAGCACGACCCGCACGCGCCCGCTGAGCTCGGGCACCAGCGCCGGGGCGCCCGCCTCGCGCAGCTTGACCCGGCTGCCGGCTTCGTCGATCAGGTCGATCGCCTTGTCGGGCAGGAAGCGGTCGGTGATGTAGCGGCTCGACTGGTAGACGGCCGCCTCGATCGCCTCGTCCAGGTAGAGCACATTGTGGAACTTCTCGTAGCGCTCCTTGACCCCGCGCAGGATCTCGACCGTCTCGATCTCGGTCGGCGACGCCACCTTCACCGCCTGGAAGCGCCGCTCGAGCGCCCGGTCCTTCTCGATGTGCTTGCGGTACTCGGAGGGCGTCGTCGCGCCGATGCACTGGATCTCGCCGCGCGACAGCGCGGGTTTCAGGATGTTGGCCGCGTCGAGCGAGCCCTCGGCGGAGCCGGCCCCCACCAGCGTGTGCAGCTCGTCGATGAAGATGATGATGTTCGGGGTCTCGGTGAGCTCCCGCATGATCGTCTTCAGCCGCTCCTCGAACTGGCCGCGGTACTTGGTGCCCGCCACGATCAGCGAGATGTCGAGCGCCAGCACCCGCTTCTCGGCGAGGTATACCGGCACGTCGCCGTGCACGATCTTGGTCGCGAGCCCCTCGACGAGCGCCGTCTTGCCCACGCCCGGCTCGCCGATCAGCACCGGGTTGTTGCGGGTGCGGCGGCACAGCACCTGGATCACCCGCTCGAGCTCGTCGTCGCGCCCCACCAGCGGGTCGAGGGCACCGCGAGCGGCCGCCTCGGTGAGGTCACGCGAGAACTCGGAGAGCAGCGGCGTCTCCTTGGCCTTGCCGGCGGCCGCCTTCTCGTTGAGCAGTGCCAGGATCTCCTCGCGCGTCGTCGCGAGGCGCATCCCCTTCTCGCCCAGCAGCCCCGCCGCGACGCTGCGCTCCTCGCGCATCAGGCCGAGCAGGATGTGCTCGGTGCCGATGTAGTTGTGGAGCATGCGCTCGGCCTCCTCGGCGGCATGGCCGAGCACGCGCTTGCTCTCGACCGAGAGCGGGATCTCGACCGAGGTCGAGATCTTGCCGCGGTAGGGCGAGCGGCCTTCGACGTCGCGCCGGATCTGCTCCATCGACAGGTGGCTCTTGCTGAACAAGCGCGAGGTGAGGCCCTTGCCCTCGCGGATCAGGCCGAGCAGCAGGTGCTCAGTCTCGATGGCTGCGCTGCCCAACTGGCTGGCTTCGTAACGGGCGAAGAAGATGACCCGCCGCGCCCTTTCGGTGTAGCGCTCGAACATCGCTCCAAGTACCCCGGGATCTTCCGGAAACGACCGCGAACACCCGATGATAGCCCAGAACCCCGCGTCTCAGGCCGGCTGGAGTCGCCCCGCCTCGAGCCTGAGCACGCGGTCGCAGGCGCGCGCCAGCCCCGCGTTGTGCGTGGCGACCACCACCGTGAGCCCGCGCGAGCGCGCCAGCTCGCTCAGCAGGCCGAACAGCTGCTCCCCGGTCGCCGAGTCGAGGTCGCCGGTGGGCTCGTCGGCCAGCAGCAGCCGAGGCTCGGCGGCGAGGGCGCGCGCGACCGCCACCCGCTGCTGCTCGCCGCCCGACAGCATGCCAGGGCGGTGGGTGGCGCGCGCGGCGAGTCCCACCTCCTCGAGCAGCCTCGCGGCGGCGGCGTGCGCCTCGGCCAGGGGTCGCCGCGCGACGAGCAGCGGCATGGCCACGTTCTCGAGCGCCGTGAACTCCGGCAGCAGGTTGTGGAACTGGAACACGAAGCCGAGCGTGCGGTTGCGGAACGCACAACGCTCGGCTTCCCCGAGCGCGAGCACGTCCGCTCCGCCGATCCGCAGCGTACCCTGGTCGGCGCGGTCGAGCGTCCCGAGCACGTGAAGCAAGGTCGACTTGCCCACGCCCGAGGCGCCCATGATCGCCAGCCGCTCGCCCGGCGCGACATCGAGGTCCGTGCCCTGCAGCACCCTCACCTCGGCGGCGGGGGTCTTGTAGGCCTTGACCAGGCCACGCGCCACGACCAGGGCTTCGCTCATCAGTCGTAGCGCAGGGCTTCGGCCGGGTCGAGCCGCGCGGCCCCGAGCGACGGGTAGAGCGTCGCCACGAAGCAGATCACGAGCGCCACCGCCAGCACCAGCAGCGCCTCCCCGGCCTGCAGCCGAAACGGCACCCAGGCGATCTGATAGACGGTCTCGGGCACGCGCACCAGGCGGAAGCGGTCGAGCACGAAGCAGGCGCCCACGCCCAAGAGGCCCCCCGTGGCCGTGCCGATGGCCCCGATCACCGCGCCCTGCAGCATGAAGACACGCATGATCGACGCGCGCGAGGCGCCCATCGACACCAGGATCGCGATGTCCTTGTGCTTCTCCATCACCATCAGCACGAGTGTCGCGACGATGTTGAGCGCGGCCACCGCCACGATCAGCCCGATCGCGATCCCGACTGCGACCTTCTCGATCCAGAGAGCCGAGTAGAGCGCCTGGTTCATCTCCACCCAGTCCGTGGTCACGTAGTCGTCGCCGAGCCGCTCGAGGATGTCGCGGGCGCCCTGCTTGACGGCGAACATGTCGTGAAGCCGCACCTCGACGTGCGCCGTGCGGCCCTCCTCGTCGAGCAGCCGGCGCGCCGCCTCGGCCGGGAGGTAGCCCCACGCCGCGTCGAACTCGTACAGGCCCGTCTTGACGGTTCCCACCACGCGCGCGCGCGTCACGCGTGGCAGCAGGCCCACCGGGGAGAGCCGGCCGCGCGGCGACGTGATCGTCACGACGTCCCCCACCCCGGCGTTCAGCGAGTCGGCGAGCGCCGTGCCGAGCAGGATCGGGGGTGGTCCCTCGCCCACCTCGCCGAGAGCTTCGGCGCTGCCAGTCACCAACTTCGAGACGACCTCCGTGACGGTGCGCTCCTCGGCAGGGACGATGCCCTTGAGTGTGGCCGCGGCCGCGCCCGTGGGTGTCGTGATCAGGGCCTTGCCGTAGACGGAGCGAGCCGCCCCGGCGACTCCCGGCACGCGCCTGACGCTCTCCAGCACCGGTGCCAGGTCCTCGAGCGAGGCCCCCTGCGCGCGGAAGACGCTCACGTGCGCGGTCGCGCCGAGGATGCGCGCGCGGATCTCGGACTGCAGCCCGGTCATGAGCCCGAGCGCGATCAGCACCGCCGCGACGCCCACGGCCACGCCCAGTACCGCGACGGCGGAGATGACCGAGATGAACGCCTGCTTGCGGCGCGCAGTCAGGTAGCGAAGCGCAATGCGCAGCTCCCAGGACATTGGCGTCGCCCCTAGCCCGGCTCTTCGCCGCCCCGGGCGCGACCGGCCTCGGGCCGCATGTGCGGGAACAGGATCACGTCGCGGATCGAGGGCGAGCCGGTCAGCAGCATCGCCAGCCGGTCGATGCCCACGCCGCAGCCGCCGGTCGGCGGCAGCCCGTGGCCGAGGGCGCGAACGTAGTCCTCGTCCATCCGGTGCGCCTCGAGGTCGCCCCGCTCGCGCTGCTTCAGCTGGTCGAGGAAGCGCTGGCGCTGCTCGAGCGGGTCGTTGAGCTCCGAGAAGCCGTTGGCGATCTCCATCCCGCCCGCGAACAGCTCGAAGCGGTCGGCGACGCCGGGCCGGTCCGGGTGCGCCTTGGCGAGCGGCGAGATCTCGACGGGATAGTCATACACGAAGGTCGGCTCGAAGAGTCGCGTTCGATTCAAGTCGCCGCGGCACTCCACCAATATCTCGAACAATCGAGCGACCCGCTCGCCATGAGACATACGCAACAGGGTCGGCAACTCGAGCCCCGCTCCCGTAGCGAAGTAATGCTCGTTTGACGAAGTACTTTCTAAAGCAGACTCCTGCGACTCCAGCCAATGAGTCAGCCGGGCAGGGTCATTGAGCCCGGCCTCGTCGATCCCGAAGCCCAGCTCGGCGGCCACCTGCGCGATCGCCTCGGTCATCCGCACGCGCCTGAAGGGGCGCGCGAACGACAGCGGGCGGCCGCGGTACTCGAGCGGTCCATCGCCAGCCACGGCGGCGGCCCCGGCCACGAGCTCCTCGGTCAGCGCCATCACGTCGCGGCAGTCGAAGTACGCGGTGTAGAACTCGAGCATCGTGAACTCGGGGTTGTGCATCGACGAGATCCCCTCGTTCCGGAAGTTGCGGTTGATCTCGTAGACCCGCTCGAAGCCGCCGACGACGAGGCGCTTCAGGTAGAGCTCGGGCGCGATGCGCAGGAACAGGTCCACGTCGAGCGCGTTGTGGTGCGTGACGAACGGCCGCGCCACCGCCCCGCCGGCGATCACCTGCATCATCGGAGTCTCGACCTCGAGGTAGCCGCGCTCGTCGAGGAAGCGGCGCATCGCGGCGACCATCGCGCTTCGCACCACGAAGACACGGCGCACCTCGGGGTTCGCGACGAGGTCCAGGTAGCGCTGGCGGTAGCGGGCCTCCACGTCGGTGAGCCCGTGCCACTTCTCGGGCGGCGGCAAGAGCGCCTTCGAGAGCACGGCGAGCTCGCGCACCTCGACGCTGAGCTCGCCCTTGCGCGTGCGCATCACCCGGCCCTTGACGCCCACGAAGTCGCCGAGGTCGAGAAGGTCGAAGAGCCGATACGCCTGCTCCCCCACCACGTCCTGGCGCACGTAGAGCTGTAGCCGCGTCTCGCCGTCGCCGATCGTGGCGAAGGAGGCCTTGCCGTGTCCTCGCTTTGTGAGGATGCGCCCGGCGACGCGCACCTCGGCGGCGAGCGCCTCGAGCGCCTCGAGCGTCTTTGCGCCGTGTGCTGCGACCACCTCGCCCAGCAGGTGGCTGCGCTCGAAGCGCGTGGGGTAGGGATCAAAGCCCTGCTCGCGCAGCGCCCGCGCCCTCTGCAGGCGCTGGGCCGACTCCTCGGGCCAGCCGGGAAGCGGTGTGGCCTCTTCGTCGCTCATGAGGTCGTCTCCGGCTCGCCGCGAACGCGCTTGCGGATGGCGTCGAGCACTCCGTTCACGAACGCCGGCGAGTCCGCCTCGCCGAAGCGCTTGGCGAGCTCCACCGCCTCGTCGAGCACCACGGCCGAGGGCGTCTGCTTCTCTTCCGCGAGCTCGTAGGCCCC
>DATEUE010000035.1:0-5313 GCA_035283305.1 Vicinamibacteria bacterium
GACGATCTCGACCCCGGTGGTCGTGAGCGCCACGGCGAGGCTCAGCGCGGCAGCCGCAACGGAACGAGGGCCGAGGTCGCCGCGGAGGACCCGGACCAGCGTCAGCACCACGAGCGGCGCCCAGGCCGCTGCCTGGACGTAGACGTAGAGGTTCAGCGTGGAGAGGAAGAAGCCGCCGAGGGCGTACACGAGCGCCCCGCCGCAGGCCGCTTCGCGCCGCAGCCCGAGGCCCTGTGCCAGAACGAGGAAGAAGACGGCGCCGAGCGGAACGTGCAGGGAGAGGAGCAGCGTGAGGAAGGGCTCGCCGGGCGAGAGCGCCCCGAGCAGGTCCGGCAGATAGCCGAGCGCGGGCAGGGAGAGCGGCACTCCCTCGTGGACGTAGGGGTTCCACAACGCGAGCTCGCCGGCTCGCAGCCTCTCGAGGGCGAGGCGGCGCAGGGGGAAGAAGTAGAGCGACAGGTCGCGGAAGTAGAAGCAGGCCCCGGCGAGGGTGCCGCGCAGGAAAGGCAGGAACGCGACGAGCGCGACGAGCGCGACGAGCGCGGCCTGGCGCGCGCGCTCGTTCACCGCACGCCTCAGACGATCCGTCGCACGGCCCGCGCCGGCACGCCCGCCACGAGCGTCGCCTCGGGAACGTCCGCGGTCACCACGCTGCCCGCGGCGACGAACGAGCGCGCCCCGACCCGGATCCCGGGCAGGAGCGTCACGTTGGCGCCGACGAACGAGCCCTGCTCGACGACGACCGGCGCCGCCCGCGGGGGGAAATGGCCCTGCAGCGGGTGGTCGGCGTAGCCCACATTCGTGTGCGTCAGAATCAGCACGCGCTCGGCGAGCGTCACCTGGCGCTCGAGGCGGATCGAATCGGCGAGGTCGAGCAGGCACTCGTCGCCGAGGTAGCACTCCTCGCCGATCTCGAGCCCGCGAAAGCCCAGCCGATACAGGTTGAAAAAGCGCACGTCGTGCAGGATCGTGCGGCGTCCGACGTGGGCCCCGAGCAGGCGCAGCCAGGGGGCGCGCAGCTGCGGCACGAGCAGCAGCCGGTAGGGGAGCATGGCCGCCGTGAACAAGCCGAAGCGCAGCGTCCGCGCCCAGCCGATCTCGGCGAGCGCCTTCATCGGCCTTCCCGCCGCAGCTTGCCGCGGAAGCGGACGAGCTGCCGGAAGTAGCGGAGCGAGTCGCGCACGCCGCTCACTGTCGAGGTCTTGTCCTTGCGCCGGATGTAGGCGCCCGGGATCTCGACCATGCGCAGGCCCGAGCGGGCGGCGCGCACCATGAACTCGGTGTCCCAGAACCAGCCGGGGTCCTCGATCGCGTCGAGCAGCGGCAGCACGGTCGCGCGGCGGAAGAACTTGTAGCCCGTCTCGGTGTCGGTGAAGCCCACGTCGAGCATGTGCCGGACCAGGAAGGAGTAGCCGCGGCTCATGAAGTAGCGGTCGAGCGATCGCACCTGGAATGCGTAGATGCGCCGCAGCGTCGCCACCTCGGCCCCGTCGTCGATCGCCCGCACCAGCGACGGGATGTAGCGGCTGTGCACCTCGAGGTCCACGTCGATGTAGCCCGTGACCGCGCCGTGCGCCGCGCGGAAGCCGTCCGTGACCGTGGCGCCGCGGCCCCGGTTCTTCTCGTGGAGGATCGTGCGCAACGAAAGCTGCGGGTGCGCGGCGGTGATCTTCGCGAGGATCTCGCGTGTGCGGTCGCGGCTCACGTCGTCCACGAACACGATCTCGAACGGGAAGCGTGCCTGCTCGAGCGTGTCCTTGATCTCGGCGAAGCTCGCCTCGAGGTGCTCGGCCTCGTTGTAGCAGGCGAGTACCAGGCTCAGGTGCGGGGCCTCGGCCACTCAGGCCCCCGCCTGGCGCACCGCTTCGATCACACGGTCAACGTCCGTGTCGGAGAGCCGCGGGTGTAGCGGCAGCCGCAGCAGCGTGCCGGCCACGCGATCGGTGACCGGCAGCTCCTGCTCCGCGCTGATTCTCCGGCCGTGCGGTGCCGAGTGGAGCGGCACGTAGTGGAAGGTGGCCATCACGCCATCGGCGCGTAGCGCCTGAAGCGCCCGGTCCCTGCGCGCCGTGTCGGCGTAGAGCAGGAAGAAGATGTGATGGTTGGGCTCGCGCTCGGGCAGCTGCGCGGGCAGCTCTACGCAGCGCTCGGCGGCCCAGCCGGCGAGGCCCGCGCGGTAACGTGCCACGATCGCGGCGCGCCGCGACTGGATCTCGGCGAGCTTGTCGAGCTGCGCGTCGAGGATGGCGGCGAGCACGTCCGACAGCACGTAGCTCGAGCCCTCCGCCACCCAGGTGTACTTGTCCACCTCGCCGCGGAAGAACGCCGCGCGGTTCGTCCCCTTCTCGCGTACGATCTCGGCACGCTTCGCGAGCTCGGGGTCGGACACCACGAGCGCCCCGCCCTCGCCGCAGCTCAGGTTCTTGGTCTCGTGGAAGCTCAGGCAGCCGGCGTCGCCGAGCGTGCCGAGCGCGCGGCCGCGCCAGCTCGCCGCGATGCCCTGCGCCGCGTCCTCGACCACGCGCAGGCCGCGCCGCTTCGCGATGTCGAGCAGAGCCTGCATGTCGGGGGCGACGCCCGCGTAGTGCACGGGAAGGATGGCCGCGGTGCGCGGGGTGAGCCGCCGTTCGACGTCGTTCGGGTCGAGGCCCAGCGTGCGATCTTCGATGTCGGCGAACACCGGCCGCGCGCCCACGCGCAAGGCCGCGTTCGCGGTCGAGACGAACGTGAACGAGGGGCAGATCACCTCCTGGCCCGGGCCGATCCCGAGTGCGAGCAGCGCCAGCTCCAGGGCGTGGGTGCAGGAGGTCGTGAGCAGCACCCGCCGCCCGCCGAGCATCTCCGACAGCCGGCCCTCCACCCGGCGCCCGACCGGCCCGTCTCCGGCCGAGTGCGCCTCGAGCGCCGCGCGCACGGCCGCGAACTCGCGCTCGTCGTACCAGGGCGCGTGGAAACGGATCGTCTTGGTGGCCGGCATGATCATCCGCGGCGATGCTAGCAGATGCTCCGAGGGTGCGGGGGGCGGGATGCCCCTCGGCAATGAGGACGCGACTTTCTTCTAGCTGACGGAACCCCCCGTCGGATCGGGCAGGGAAAAGCGCTCGGCCAGCCACCGCCAGGGCGTGGGGTCGGCGCCGGGCGCACGCGCAATGCCGCGCGCATCTTCCAGCAACCGCCCGCAGCCCTCCCTCTCGCCGGCCAGCCCCAGGGCCAGCACGCGCCACATCCGGATCTGTGGGGCGTGCGTTGCGTGCGGCTCTGCAAGGCCCAGCCGTCTCTCCGCCTCCCGGTAGTCCCGGCGGGCGAGCGCGTCCAAGCCGAGCACCTCCTCGGCCATCGGCGAGCCTTCCCCGCGGGCGATCGCGTCTGCGGCCAGCCGCACCTGGACCACGTTCGTTCCCGTGGCCCACAGCACAGGGGCGTAGAGCGCGGTTCGAGCCAGGAGGCGGTCGAGCGCCAGAAGGCCCGACTGGCCTGGGTCTTGCGGGCCGAGAAACGAGGCGTTCATCGCGTCCTGCGCCGGGAAGGCCGCACGGGCGAGTTCCCGCCACGGCTCCGGCCAGAGGCGCTTCACGAGATCGCTCTCGAAGAACCGCCGCCGCGGCTCGTCGACCTGCATCAGCCGCACGAACCAGTCCATGTCGGAGCGGGGGATTGAGCGCATGCGCGGTGACAGCCGGTAGGGGTGGTCGTCGTCGAGGGGCGGCGCGCCCGCGACGATCGATCGAAGCGCCGGGGCGTCGGCCAGGAAGAGCGCACCGAGCTGCGAGGGGTCATCCAGGCCGGCCTCCCGCAGACGCACCGCTACGACGGGGTCCCGCCACTGCGCGGCGAAGCGCTCCGCACTCACGGGTCCCTGCGCGTCACGGGTGCCCACCAGTATCCACTCAAGGCCATGGCCGGTCCACAGCGAGCAGTCCTCGAATGCGGCGCAGAAGCCGCCGATGATCGCCCGCATCTCCGCCGCGTCCATCTGGTAGACCGGCAGCCAATACGTCATGAAGCCCCCAGCGGCGAGGCGCGAGCGGGCGAGTGCGAAGTACTCAAGCGAGTACAGGCTGGAGATGCCGGCGGCCTTGGGCGGCGGTGGGTCGGCGGTGATGATGTCGTACTGGAGCGGGGTGGTGAGGAGGAAGAACCTCCCGTCTTCGACGTGGACGTTGACGCGGGGGTCGACGAGCGGGTTGGCGGAAGGGCTCTCTTGGGTGAGCGCGCTCAACCGAAGCACCGCGGCCGAGGTGTCCACGATGTCGATCCGCTCCAGCTCCCGCGTTTCCACGAGCGCCCGGGAGGTGGTGCCGAGGCCATAGCTGATCTGCAGCGCGCGGCGCGGTGCGGGGTGGACCGCGACTGGCAACCACACATAGAGCGCCATGAACCGCCGGCCGACGTACGTCGTGCCTGACATCGCCATGCCGTTCGTGATGAGCCGGTAGGACTCCGGCCGGCCAAAGGAGTCGCGGCGCGTGATCATCACCGTTTCGGTGAGGCCTTCTTCGTACGCTATCAATCGGTAGGACTCGGCCGCCCACCGCGACACGATGCGCGGGACGAATTGCCTCGCCATCAGGCCGAACGGGAAAAGGACCAGGGCCACCGCCAACAGCGCCCCGGACAAGACCACCGGGACGCGCTCCCGAGGAAGCAGCGCCGGCGCGAGTGCGAGGAAGCCCACGACGCCGTACAGGCCGGCGAGGACGAAGAGGGAGCGCTCGACGCCGAGAACGGGTAGCAGGAGGAAGGCGCTCACGAGGGCGCCGGTCGCGGCGCCGACGGTGTTGGCCAGAGTGAGCATCCCGGCGGACCGCGTCGATTCCCTCAACTCGGCGTGCAAAGCCCGGCCGAGTAGTGTGAAGAGCACGCCCGAGAGGAGACAGACCGGGAGCATGAGCGGCAGGGCGAGGCGGAAATAGCCGGCGATCGTAGTGAGTACGGGTGCGCCCATCGGCGGCACCACCGACAGGAACGATGCGTAGCTCGCCGGCACTCCGAGACCGGCGAGGAGGGCGGCTGTCGCGGCCCAGCGCTGGGCCTCTGTCCGGCGGCCGAACAGTGCCGCGGCGACCAAGCCGCCGGCAGCGATTCCCAGCAGCACCACCGCCAGCATCACCGCGAAAGTCCAGGCGCTCGATGGGGTGAAGCCCAGCAGGAAGCGGAACCAGACCACCTCCAGCGCGAGCAGAAGGCCCCCAGACACGAAGGCCGCCCCGAGGACACGCCACGCCGCCGCGCCGATCCGCCCCGCGGGCACATCCCTCTCAACCAGAGCCTCTCCGGCGAACCGCCGCGCGAGCGCCACCGCGCCGATAGACG
>DATEUE010000036.1:0-15874 GCA_035283305.1 Vicinamibacteria bacterium
GCGTTGTGGCGCACGGTCGCGGTGCCGGACGTCGAGGGTCTCCTGGTGCAGGTCGCCCCTCGATTGCCCGACACGGTCCGGCTGGCCGCCCTGCGCAGCGTGCTGTGGCTCTCGGCCGCGAGGCGCACGCGATCGCGCGCGAGCGCGCCTTCCTGGCTGGCGTCACGCACGAGCTGCGCACCCCGCTCACGACGATCCGCGTGCTGGGGGAGACGCTGGCCGAGGGCCGCGGCGACCCGCGGGAGTACGGCACGCTCGTCGCGCAGGAGAGCGAGCGGCTGGGGGCCCTCGTGGAGCGCGTGCTGACCCTGACGCGCGTCGAGCAGCTCCCGCGCTTCGGGAGCGTCGATCCTGCCGAGCTGTTGCGCTCGGCCGTGGCGCTCGTCCGCCCGCGCGCGGAACGGCGCGCCACGCGCATCGAGTGCCAGGTGGACGAGGCGCTGCCGATGTGCCGCTGGGACGGCGAGGCGGTGCGCCGCGCGCTCCTGAACCTGCTCGACAACGCCGTCAGCCACGGCCGCGAAGGAGGACACGTGACGGCGTCGTTGGCGGCAAGCGCCGGCGAGGTGAGTCTCAGCGTCATGGACGACGGGCCCGGGATCGGGCACGCCGACAGCCGGCGCATCTTCGGGCGCTTCGAGCGCGGTGTCACCGAAGCGCCGGGCACGGGGCTCGGGCTCTACCTCGTCGAGGAAGTGGCGCGCGCGCACGGGGGCCGGGTCGACCTCGTCACGTCGGAGGGCCGCGGTGCGACCTTCACGCTCGTGCTGCCCCAGCAGCCCCCGGGCTCGCGCGCGCAGGAGGCGTCGTGACGACACGCCTGCTGCTGGTGGAGGACGCGCCCGCCCTCGCGCGCGGGCTCGCCGACAACTTCCGTGACGAGGGCTACGACGTCCGCGTCGTGGGCCGCGGCGACGAGGTGCTGGCCGCGGTGAGGGACGCTCCGCCCGACCTCGTGGTGCTCGACATCATGCTCCCCGGGCGGTCGGGCCTCGACGTCCTGCGCGACCTGCGCGCCGCCGGTGAAGCGCTCCCGGTGCTGATGCTCACGGCGAAGGGCGACGTCGTCGACCGCGTGGTGGGGCTCGAGCTCGGGGCCGACGACTACCTGCCCAAGCCGTTCGCGGTCCGAGAGCTCCTGGCACGCGTGCGCGCGCTGCTTCGCCGCGCCGTCCCCAAGCCTGCGTCCGGCGAGCCTCCGCTCGACGAGCTGACGCTCGGCGGCGTGCGCTTCGACTTCCGTGCGCTCACCGCGACCGGAGGCGGCGCCGCGACGCTCACGACCCACGACATCCTGGTGATGAAGGTGCTCGCGGCGCGCCACGGGCAGCTGGTGCGGCGCATCGACGTGGTCGAGGAGGTGTGCGGCCTCGACTCGGAGGCCACCCTGCGTACGGTGGACAACCACGTGATGGCGCTGCGGCGCGCCATCGGCGACGACCCACGGCGGCCGCGCTTCCTGCAGACGGTGCGGGGCGAGGGCTACCGCCTGATGCTCCAATGACGGCTCCTGACCGCGGGCTGACGCTCCGCGACGACCGCGCGCCTATCGTGTTCGGCGAGCGCGGGCCCCGGGCCTGCGGGAGGAGAGCGATGAAGAAGCGCCTGTCGTGGGTGATCCCGTTCGTAATGGCCGCAGCCGCCGTGAGCGCCGAGGAGCCCGCGGACGCGCTCACGCGCGGCAAGCTGGAGTCGGACCTCGGCCACCCGGCGGTCGCGGCGGAGGCCTTCGCATCGGTCGCTCGCGCAGAGCAGGCCACGGCGCCGCAGCGGTGGGAAGCGCTCGTGCGGCTGGGCGTGGCGCGACGGGACGCGGGCGACCCCGTCGGCAGCGTGTCCGCCTTGGAGGACGCCTTCCGCCGCTACGGGAAGGATCCCGAGGCGCTTCGCTTCCTGCTGCTGGCTCTGGAACGAGCGGTACCCGCACAGGAGCGCTGGGAGCAGGTGTATCAGCAGGTGACGCTGGACGTGGACCGGCGGGTTCCCGAGCGTCCGGTGGTGCGCGTCTTCTGGCCCGGCGTCCCCGTGGGCCTGTGTCCGTGCTCGGGCTTGCCGGTCGACCTCCACTTCAAGGATGGTGACCTCCAGGACGTGTTTCGGCTGTTCGCCGACGTCTCGGGCCTGAATGTGGTGGTGCAGCCGGGTGTCCGCGGCCGCGTCGACTACCGCGCGAACGGAGTTCCTTGGGACGAGGTGCTCGAGCGGATGCTGGCCCCCTACGGATACGTCGCCCAGCTCGAGGGCAACGTGCTCTGGATCGGCCGGCCCGGCGAGCTGGGCCCGAGGCGGCCGTTCACGGGTGCGCCGATGAGCTTCGAGTACGCGGACAAGGACCTGATCGAGGCCCTGCGCGAGGTCGCGGCCAACGGTCGCGCGAGCGTCGAGCCGGCCCAAGGCGTTGCCGGCCACGTCACCTTCAAGCTGACCGACGTGCCCTGGGACCAGGCCTTCGACCTGCTCACGCGCGTGAACGGACTCACCTGGTCCCGCGCGGGAGGAGTGATCTGGGTCGGCTTCAGGGAGCGTGCAAAGGCCCGCTGATCGCCCGGGGCGCCGCGACTGAGGTACCCTCCCGGGTCATGACGACGCAGGCCCTCCGCTTCCGCTTTTCTATCTGTCTCCTCTTCGTTGCCCACTGCTTCTGTCTCCGCGGAGTCGACAGCGCTGCGGCTGAGACGGCGCGGCCGCCGCGGGCGGCGGTGTTCCGGGCCACGGGGTTCCCGACGGCGGATGCTCCGCCGATCGACGACGCCACGCTCGCGGCGGCGCTCGCCGGCCTGTCCAGCCAGACGCTCGATTCGCCGGCCGCCCTGTCGTCCCGGCTGAAGCGGGCCGAGCACGACGTGCTGCTGCTGACCTACGGCAGCGCGTTCCCCTCCGAGGCCTGGCCCGCGATCCGGGACTTCGTGCGCGAGGGCGGGGGCCTCGTCGTTCTCGGCGGCGCGCCCTTTCATCAGCCCGTGCGCCGCTCGGGCGACGCCTACGTCCTGGGGTCGCGCCAACCGACCTACGCACGCGAACTGCTGATCGGCCCCGCCCAGGAGATCGACGTGGCCGCGTTCGCGGGACCGCGCGCGAGTGTGGTGGTCGAGGGCACCGGCTGGACACGACCCCTGCCCGAGCCGCGACGCACTTGGGCGCTCACGATCCGCCTGACGTCGACGAAGGACAGTCCCGGGGAGGACGGCTCCGCCGGGCCGCGCGACGGTGTCGTGAGACCGCTGGTGCACGTGCGGGACGGCCTGGGCCTGGCGCGCGCGTGTCCGCTGCTGGAGATCGACCGGCTGCGTGGCCCGGGTGCGGGGGGGCGCTGGGTGCTCGCACCGACCGATGCGGTGCTGCCCGTGGAAACGATCCGCGCCGCCGTCGAACGCGCGCTGCAGGCGTCGGTCGAGATCTCGGCGCGGCCGATCCGCGCTGCTGTCGACCCGGGCGAGCCCGTGCGGATTCGTGTGAGCGTCGGTCGGCCCGGGGCTCGGGCCGGGGAGACTCCCGCGACCCGGGCGCGCGTGAGCGTCCGTGACGACGCAGGGCAGGAGGTCGCGGCCAGCGACGTCGAGCTGCTGGGGCCTGCCGAGGTGCGCACCGGCATCGCCACCCTCGCTGCGGGCCCGGCCTTTCGACCGGGCCTGTACCACGCGATGGTCGAGGTCCCGGGAGTCGCCTGGTCGCCCCGGACGACAGAGACCGGCTTCTGGGTCAAGGACGCAGCGCTCCTCGCCTCCGGTCCGCGGCTCTCCGTCTCGCGGGACTGGCTGCGCCGGGATGGTCGTGTCGCGCCGATCGTCGGCACGACGTACATGGCCTCGGACGTTCACCGCAAGTTCCTGTTCGAGCCCAACCCGCATGCCTGGGACCGCGATTTCGCCGCGATGAAGCAGCAGGGGATTGGCATGGTGCGGACGGGCCTGTGGACGGCCTGGTCGCGCGCGATGCTCGACCCCGGGGCGCTCGACGAGAACGTGCTCTCGGCGCTCGATGCGTACGTCTTGAGCGCCGCGAAGCACGGCATCCTGGTCTGCTTCAACTTCTACGCCTTTCTGCCGCCGAGCTTCGGCGACACGAACCCGTACCTGGGACCGCGCGCGCTCGAGGGCCAGCGCGCGTTCCTCACGGCCCTCGGGAGCCGCTACCGCGGCGTCTCGTGGGTCCACTGGGACCTGATCAACGAGCCGTCCTACGCGCCGCCCGAGAGTCTCTGGAGCAATCAGCCGATCCGAGACGGTCCCGAGCGGAAGGCGTGGACCCGCTGGGCGCGCGAGAAGCACGGGGACGACCTCGCCCTGCTGCGCGACCTTTGGCGTGACGCCGGGGACGACCTCTTCGAGCTGCCGCGGCCCGACGAGTTGCGCTACGCGTTCCTGCGCGAGCACCGAAGGCCGCGCAAGACGCGCGACTTCGGCGAGTTCTCGCAGTGGGCGGTGGCGGGGTGGGCGCGGCGTTTGCGCGAGATCCTGAAGGCCGCGGGCGGCGACGTGCTCGTGACGCTCGGGCAGGACGAGGGCGGCACGGCCGACCGGCCGGCGCAGTCGATCTACTTCGACTCGCTCGACTACACCGCCGTGCACACCTGGTGGAACAACGACGACCTGCTCTGGGACGGAGTGGTCACCAAGTCTCCCGAGCTGCCGAACCTGCACCAGGAGACCGGGCTCATGAGCCTCCACGACAAGGACGGTTTCGCCTGGCGCACGCCCGAGGCGGCCGCGCGGCTGCTGGAGCGGAAGTTCGCGTACGCCTTCGCCGGGCGCGGGGCCGGCGTCATCCAGTGGGCCTGGAACATCAACCCGTACATGCCGGTCGAGAACGAGGCGACGATCGGCTTCCTGCGGCCCGACGGCACGGCGAAACCCGAGCTGCGGGTGGTGCGTCCGCTCGCCGAGTTCTTCCGAACGGCGGCTCCCTACCTCGACGACTTCGCGCCCGACCCGGTGGTGCTGGTGGTCCCGCACTCGCGCGTCTTCATGGGTCGGCCGGGCGGCGCCGACGCCACGAAGCGCGTGGTGCGCCTGCTGGCCGAGCGCTTCGGCGTCGTGCCGACCGCGCTTTCCGAGATCCGGCTCTCCCCGGAGCGGCTGCGGGACGCGAAGCTCGTGCTTCTGCCGGCGCCCGAGGTGCTGGAGGAGAACGCGGCTGGGGCGCTGCTGGCGGCGACGAAGGCGGGCGCGAAGCTGCTCGTCACCGGTGCGGTCGAGGGCGATAGCTACGGCCGCGCGACCGCGTCGCTGCAGGCGCTCGGGATCGTGGACGCGGGGCGACCGCTCGCCCTCCACGAGCCGACGCCGTGGGGGACGGCCGGGAGCGCGACCTTCGAGGGCCTGGCCCAGGAGCGGATGCGCCGGGCGGGGAAGCCGTCGCTCGTGGCGCTCACGGGAGCGGTCTGGCACGAGCCGCTCCCGCTCGAGTTCGCGCGCGAGCCGGAGCCGCTCGTGGCGCTGCTGGGCGATGCGCTCCGGGCGGCCGGGATCGAGACCCATCCCGGCTCCGGGGGCGTCGCGGCCCGCATCCTCGTGGCGCCCAAGGCCGTCCTGGTCGTGGTCGTGAACGAGACGCCGGATGCGGCGCGGCGCACGCTGAAAGTGGAGGGACGCCGCGTCGTGATACCCGTTGCGGCCATGGGCGCCCGCTTGGCGCTCTTCGAGCGGAGGAGCGGGAGGCTCGTCGCGACCACCCCGGGCGAGCCGCTTTCGGACTAGAGGAGTATCCTCGTGTTGCCGACCGCGTCATCAAAGGAGAGACCCATGAATAAGGTCCTGTCGTCCGGCGTGGTGGCTCTGGCCGCAAGCGCCGTCCTGGCACTCGCGGCCGTCCCGGCCACAGCCCAGGTCGAGAAGCTTGAGGGGAAGACGTTCGACGGCGCTTACGTGCGCGAGTTCTACCTCGAGGGCAACGCGATCCCGACGCAGAAGCGCAACACCGTGATGCTGAAGGGCGCGGACGGGAAGCGCCTCGTGTTCTCGCTGCTCGACACCACCGGCTACAGCACCGAGATCCAGCAGAAGTACATCGGGATGCTGATCTTCGAGCGGCCGGTCGCTCTGGGCACGGCGAAGGTCGGGGCCGGCGCCTACGGCTTCGGGCTCAAGAAGCCGCAGCCGCCCGAAGGGCCGGGCACGCTCTTCGTCTACGACGTGGGCGGGGCCAAGCTGGCCGAGGCCGCCGCGTCTCACGACGCCGAGATCGCGCGCCCCGTGCCGCTGCAGGTGGTGACGAAGGACGGCAAGAGTCGCCTCTACGCCGGGCGCCACTGGGTCGAGATTCAATAGGGCCTAGCGGCCCCGGATCGGCTCGCGGGAGAGCCCCTTCTCCTCGTCGACGAGGTAGTGGGCGTCGGCCGCGACGTCGCGAAACTCGTCCAGTTTCCCGCTCGGCCACGCGACCCGAAGCACGTCAACCCTCGCCGCGGCGCCCAGCCCGAAGTGTGCGCGCGGATCGCTCGCCGAGAAGATCCCGACGCTGCGCTTGACCTCCCACACCTGCTCGAGCGGGCCGGTGCGGACGCTCACGCGGGCGCCGATGCCGTCGCGGTTGCAGCGCCGGCCGACCGTGCGCAGCATCAGCCAGTGCCGTTCCCCGGACTGGTCGTTGCGCAGCAGCAGCGGGCGTGAGTCCAGGCAGGCCACGAGCACGTCCACGTCGCCGTCGTTGTCGAAGTCGGCGAAGGCCGCGCCTCGGCCCACCACCGGCTTCGCGGCCGCGGAGCCGGCTTCCGCGAGCGCCTGCCGGAACGTGCCGTCGCGGTTGTTGAGGTACACGGTGAGCGCGGGCTGCTCGTAGCTCTCGCCGCTCGTGGCCCCGCGCAGGTGCGGGTAGACGTGCCCGTTGACCTTGACGAGGTCCTTCCAGCCGTCGTGGTCGAGGTCCACGAAGCGGGTGCCCCAGCTCACCCACGCAGTGTCGCGGATATGGGCGCGCGCCGTCACGTCCTCGAACTCCATCGCGCCGAGGTTGCGGTAGAGCGTCGAGTAGTCGTTCGCGAAATGGGTGGCGTAGACGTCGAGGCGGCCGTCGTTATCGTAGTCGGCCGCTTCCACCCCCATGCTCGCCTGCTCGTTGCCGTCGCCGCTCACCGCGAGGCCGCTCGGGAAGCCGCGCTCGTCGAAGCGCCCGCCGCCGCGGTTCACGAACAGCAGGTTGGGGGTGGCGTCGTTGCCGACGTAGAGGTCCGCGTCCCGGTCGCCGTCGAGGTCGGCGGCCACGACGCCGAGGCCGAAGTAGCGTTCGCGGTCGATCGCACCCGACGTCTCGCTCCGCTCCTCGAACGTGCCGTCGCCGCGGTTGCGGTAGAAGGCGTCGGGCGCCCCCGGGATCCCGCGCGGGCCGCACAGCACGGGGGCGCCCAGGTAGTGGCAGCTGCCGCCGCCGCGCTCCTCGGGCAGCTTGTCGGGCCCCGCGTCGAGGTAGCGCGCCACGTAGAAATCGAGAAAGCCGTCGTTGTCCGCGTCGAAGAACGCCGCCGAGGCGCTCCAGCCCAGCACGTCCACGCCGGCGCGCGCGGTGACGTCGGTGAACGTCCCGTCACCGTCGTTGCGGTAAAGCACGTCCGGGCCGAGGTTGGTGAGGTAGAGGTCGGCGAAGCCGTCGTTGTCGAAATCGGCCGCCGTGACGCCCATGCCCCAGCCGCGCGCGGTGAGCCCGGCCCGGCCCGTGACGTCCTCGAACGTGCCGTCGCCGCGGTTGCGGTAGACCGCGGGGGCGGGGTTCTCACCCTTGCGGAACCGCTCGAGCGTCGAGCCCTGGGCGAAGACGACGTCCATCCAGCCGTCGTTGTCGAGGTCGAGCGCGGCGACGCCGCCCCCCTTGGCCTCGAAGATGTAGTTTTTTGGGTACTTTTCGCCGTTCAGGTGTACGAAATCGAGCCTCGATTCGGCGGTCACGTCAGTGAAGTGGAACGATTCGCCAGTGCTGAGCAGCAGCGCCAGCGCAGGCAGCAGCAGGCTCCTCATGCTGGGAGAGTCTCGGGGCGAGCGGCCGCCGGGTCAAGAGTCAGGGGAGCCCGCGGTCTACGAGAGTCGAGTATCCTCGGCCTGTCGACTGGGGGGAAACATGAAGCGGGCCCTGGGTGTAATAGTCGTCTCGCTGGCGTGCCTCGCCTGCGAAGAGAAGCAGAAGGCGATGGAGAACCTGGCCCACGACCAGGAGGTCATGAAGGTCGCCTCGGCCGCCGCGAACGAGGTCGTGCGCAACGCGACCGACTGCGCCGTGGCGAAGCCGCTCGTGCCCGAGGCGTATCGGCAGATCGACGAGGCGAAGAAGAACGCACGCGCGGCCGCGAGCCAGCAGATCCTCGACACTCTCAAGGCCCAGGTCGACCGCGTCGCTCAGCTTTGCCCGTAAGCCCTTCGCTTGTTCACGCTCGAGCCGAACACGCCGCTCCTGCTGTGCCTGCTGGCCTGGGTCGCGCTCGGGATCGGCATGGCGGTCTTTCGCACGCGGGAATCGGGCCCGGCGGCCCGTCGCGACCCGCGTTCGCTGGTCGGCCTGGGGATCCAGTCGCTCGCGGCCACGATGGTGTTCGCGATCCACCGCGAACTCGACCGGGGGCCCTCGCTCGCCGAGGCGATGCTGCGTTGGGGGGGTGTGCTTCTCGCCTGGGCCTCCGCCGGGGGTGGCGATCGGGGCGATCCGTGTGCTCGGCCGGCACTGGAGCCTGCAGGCCAGGCTCCTGCCCGGGCACCGGCTGGTGCGCGAGGGGCCCTACGCCCACGTGCGGCATCCGATCTACGCCGCCATGCTGGGCCTGCTGGTCGGGACGGGGTTGAACGCGACGCCTTGGCTCGTGCACGCGCCGGCGGCTGCGCTCTACATTGCCGGCACCCAGCTGCGGCTGCGGACCGAGGAGGGGCTGCTGCTGCGGGAGTTCGGGGACGAGTTCGTTCGCTACGTCGCGGAGGTGCCAGCGCTCTGGCCTGGGCGGGCGCCGAAAGCGCCCGCCCAGGTGCGCTGATCCACTTCAGCTCCTGGACCGAGATGTTGCGGAACTAGACGAGCGCGGGGGCAGATCCTCGACACCCTCAGGGGCCGGGTCGACCGGGTAGCCCAGCTCTGCCTCTGGGCCTCTCTAACGCCATCCGTCCGTGGTGCGAACGTAGGTGTCGCTGAACCAGAGAGCTTCGCTCTTCCTTTCTGACTACTTCAGCTCCTGGATGGAGATGTTGCGGAACTGGACGAGCGCGGGGGGGCTCGTCCAGACGCCGTCCTTCTTCGCGCCGTGGTGCTGGAGGCCGATCGGTCCCTTCGCCGGGACCTCCGGAAGCTCGGCCCCCTCGAGGACGGTGATGCCGTTCAGCACGACGCTCAGGCGGTCGCCCTTCATCGTGATCTCGAAGGCGTTCCACTCGCCCACGTCCTTGTCGGCGTTGGCGCGGGGCGTGACGCCCGCCCGCACCGCGGCCGGCAGCTTGGTGTCCATGCGGTAGCCGTAGACCTCGCCCGAGCCCGTCGGCCAGCACCAGATGTTGACCTGCGACTTGCTCGAGCCGCGCAGGTACAGGCCCGAGTCGGAGTCGGGCACCGAGAGCTTGATCTCCTTGCCGTCCGGCCCCTTCTTGTGCGTGCCGTCGTTTCGGATGATCGGGACGTTCGGGTTGACGTACGGCGTCTCCTTGATCCGCCACTCGAGGCGCAGCACGAAGTCGGCGTAGTCCTTCTGCGTCCACAGGCTCTTGTCGCCGGTGGCCTCGCTCATCGCGTCGTAGTCGATGACGCCGTCCACCACCTTCCAGTGGCCGTTGTCCCCAGCGGGCACTTCCCAGCCGGAGAGGTCGCGCCCGTTGAAGAGCGAGGTGAACCCCGGCGGCGGTTCGGCGGCGGCGGCTGGCTGTACAGCGAAGAGGAATGCGAGTGCGAGCGATGCGACGAGGACGGCACGACGGCTCTGCATGATGATCTCCTCCGCCTGGATGCTAGTGCCGGAGCTTGGTCCTGGGCAAGGCCGGGAGCGGCGCGGCGGCGCGGGGGGGGGGCCGGCTTGTGGTAAGTTCTCGCCCATCGCCGTGCGCCAGTCCGGCCGCGGCAGCTCAGCTGCAATCGCAGGCGCTAATGGAGGAGGCGGTTCTGAAATGAGCCCGACCCTGTCGCCCACCGTGCGCGGGAAGCTGTCCGCGATGATGTTCCTGCAGTTCTTCGTGTGGGGCGCCTACTTCGTGACGATGGGCACCTACCTGCTCCAGGGGCTGCACTTCACCGGGACCGAGACCGCGATCGCCTACAGCACGATGCCCTGGGGCGCGATCGTCGCCCCCTTCGTCATCGGCATGATCGCCGATCGCTTCTTCGCCGCCGAGAAGCTGCTCGGTGTCCTGCACCTCGTCGGTGCGGCGCTGCTCTACTGGGTGTCGACCGTCACGACGCCCGGGGCCTTCTTCTGGGTGCTGCTGCTCTATGCGCTGTGCTATAACCCGACGCTCGCGCTCGTGAACGCGATCGCGTTCAACCAGATGGCGAGCCCCGAGAAGCAGTTCCCGGCGGTGCGCCTTTTCGGCACGATCGGCTGGATCGTGGCTGGCCTGATCGTGGGCTGGCTGAAGGTGGAGGCGACGGCCACCCCGATCCTGATCGCGACCGGGGCTTCGGTGGCGTTCGGGCTGTTCGCCTTCGTCCTGCCGCACACGCCTCCCAAGTCGCTCGGGCACAAGGTGACGGTGCGCGACGTGCTCGGGCTCGACGCGCTCTCGTTGATGAAGGACCGCTCGTTCGCGATCTTCGTGCTCGGCTCGCTGCTCATCTGCATCCCGCTCGCCTTCTACTACAACTTCACGAACCCGTTCCTCAACGAGCGCGGGATGGAGAACGCTGCCGCGAAGCAGAGCCTGGGGCAGATGTCCGAGGTCCTGTTCATGCTCGTGATGCCGTTCTTCTTCAGGCGACTCGGCGTGAAGTGGATGCTGATCGCGGGCATGGCGGCGTGGGCGACCCGCTACCTGCTGTTCGCCTTCGGCAACGCGTCGGAGCTCGTGTTCATGTACTACCTGGGCATTCTGCTGCACGGGATCTGCTACGACTTCTTCTTCGTCACCGGCCAGATCTACGTCGACAAGACCGCTCCCAAGTCGATCCAGGCGAGCGCCCAGGGCTTCATCACGCTCGTCACCTACGGGGTCGGGATGCTGATCGGGTCCTGGGTCTCGGGCCCGGTGGTGGACCGCTACGCGCGGCAGGCCGGCGAGGCCGTCGTGCACGACTGGACGGCGATCTGGCTCTGGCCGGCGTCGATGGCGTTCGTGATCATCCTGCTGTTCGCCTTCTTCTTCGACGGGGGCAAGCGCGAGCCGAAGGCCGCAGCCTGAGGGAAGGGAGACCATGGCCACACTCGACTGGGTCGTGATCGCGGCGTACTTCGCGGGCCTGCTGGGCCTCGCCTGGTGGGTCATCCTCAAGGGGAAGGACACCGCCGAGGACTACTTCCTCTCGGGCCGCAGCCTGAGCTGGTTCGTGATCGGCGCCTCGATCTTCGCCTCCAACATCGGCTCGGAGCACCTCGTGGGCCTCGCGGGGTCGGGCGCCACGAGCGGGGTGGCGCTCGCGCACTACGAGCTGCACGCCTGGTGCCTGCTGGTGCTCGGCTGGGTGATGGTGCCGTTCTACATGCGCTCGCGCGTCTTCACGATGCCCGAGTTCCTGGAGCGCCGCTTCTCGGCAACCGCGCGCTGGGTGCTCTCGATCATCTCGCTGGTGGCGTACGTGCTCACGAAGCTCGCGGTCGGGATCTTCGCCGGCGGCATCGTGTCGGGCACGCTGATCCCGGAGCTGCGCCTCTCGATCGGCGGCGTCGAGCTCGACAGCTTCTGGATCGGGTCGCTCGCGGTCGTGATCCTGACCGGGCTCTACACGGTGCTCGGCGGGATGCGCGCGGTCGCCTACACCGAGGCGGTGCAGACGGCGGTCCTGGTGCTGGGCTCGGCGGTGCTCAGCTGGTACGGGCTCGAGGCGATCGGCGGCTGGAGCGGCTTCCGCGCGGCGCTGCCTTCGGACATGTTCAACCTCTGGAAGCCGCTGGTCCCCGCCGGCATGGAGGGCACCTGGGCGCCCGTGAAGGAGACGGGCCGGATCGCCTGGTACTTCAACGGCAACTTCCCCTGGTTGGGGATGCTGTTCTGCGCGCCGATCATCGGCCTCTGGTACTGGTGCACAGACCAGTACATCGTCCAGCGCACGCTCGGCGCTCCCGACGAGCGCGAGGCGCGCCGCGGCACGATCTTCGCGTCGCTGCTCAAGCTGCTGCCGGTCTTCATCTTCATCATCCCCGGCATGCTGGCGCTCGCGCTCGCGCAGACGGGGAAGATCCCGGCCCTGCAGCAGGCGCTGCTCGACGCGAACGGCCAGGTGATCAACGTCCAGGCCCAGGCCGCGTTCCCGCTGATGGTGCAGCACCTGCTGCCGGTGGGGATCCGCGGCCTCGTGGTGGCCGGGCTGCTCGCGGCGTTGATGAGCTCGCTCGCGGGCGCCTTCAACGCCTGCTCGACGCTCTTCACCATGGACCTCTACAACAAGCTGCGACCCGGGGCCACGCAGCACCAGCTGGTCTGGATCGGGCGCATCGCCACCAGCGTGATGGTGCTGGTCGCGATCGGCTGGATCCCCGTGATCCGGGGCGCGCAGGGCCTCTACTACTACCTGCAGGCGATGCAGGGATACCTGGCTCCGCCCATCTTCACCGTCTTCTTCCTGGGCGTGCTGTTCAAGCGCATGAATGCCAAGGGCGCGCTCGCGGCGCTCGGCGTGGGCTTTGCGATGGGCCTGTTCCGCCTCGCCGTCGACACGCCGCTCACGCTCGGCATGGCCGGGTACGAAAACGGCTACGCCGAGGGCTGCTTCCTCTGGATCGTCAACAACATCTACTTCCAGTACTACAGCCTGCTGATCTTCCTGGTGTCGGCTGCGACGATGGTGATCGTGAGCCTCATGAGCGAGCCGCCCGCGGAGGACAGGCTCACCGACCTCACCTTCGCGACGCTCACCGAGGAGCACCGGCGCGAGTCGCGGGCGAGCTGGGGCATGAGCGAGGTCGCCTGGTCCGGCGTGACGCTGGTGTTGATCCTGGTGGCGTACCTCTACTTCAACGGCTAGCGTCGCGATGGCCCGGCTGATCGAGAAGCCGACTGTCGTCCAGGCGGCTGGCAACAGGCCGAAGCGGATCGAGGAGTTCGTCGGGCTCGTCAACTCTCGCACGGCAGCCGTGAGTGTCGCGCGGATGACGAGCCCGACGGGCTGGGTCGAGCCCGGGCAGGCGCCGGAGTTCGACGAGTTCACGCTGGTGCTCCGGGGCACGCTGCGCGTCGAGACGAAGGACGGCACGCTGGAGGTCCGGGCGGGCCAGGCCGTGGTGGCATCGGGCGGCGAGTGGGTGCGCTACAGCACGCCCCACGTGGGCGGAGCCGAGTACGTGGCCGTCTGCGTGCCCGCGTTCTCGCCGGGCACGGTCCATCGCGACGACGACTGAAGGCCGACCGCCAGCGGCTTGTGCGGGCTTCCGGATCAGGCCACGCAGTCACCGCGCGAGAAGGCGATCTCGGCCTGAAGCCGGGCCGGGCCCCAGAGGCGCCTGGGCTGAAGCGCCGAGGCGGAGCGAGCCACTCAAGACCTGACTCCAAAGAAAAACGCCCTTGCCGGCGGTCCGGCCGGCAAGGGCGAGTTCGGGCCGCGTGGCCCGATTGACTACAGGTCGGCTACTTCCAGCTGTTCGGGCGGAAGCGGAGGCCGCCCCAGAACTGGTAGTTGTTCTCGATGTTGTCGAACTGGTTGAAGAACGGCACTCGCGTCTGGCCGACGATCTGCCACTTGCCGTCCTTGTCGAGATCGAAGCCGCCCTGGAGCAGCAGGCCGACGCCCGACGAGTCCTTGCCGATGTCCCAGAAGCTCACGCCGCCGCCGAAGAAGCCGCCGTCGAGCAGGCGGTTGACGGCCGCGTCGGCGAACATCGTGGTGTGCGAGTCGTCGTCGAACGGGAACTTGACGCCGAGCGCCGCCTCGAACTGCGCGTTGTCGCCGATCATGGGCTGGAAGCCGATCTGCAGGCCGGCGAGCGGGGCGCAGCGCGAGAAAGGCGCGAATGGGATGAGCTCGTCGTGGTCTGCGACCTCGTCGTGGGTCAGGCGCTCCTTGCCGAAGTAGCCGCCCACGAAGATCGGGATGCCACCCTTGACGTCCACCTGCGCAGTGCAGGCGTTCGTCGACAGCTGGCTGGCCTCGTCCGTGACCACGGCGCGCAGCGTGTGGATGCCGCCCTTCTTGATCACGACGTCGCTGCGGCTCAGCGTGCCGCTGCCCAGCTCGAAGGTGTCGACGACGGTGCCCTTGGAGTCCAGCACCTCGACCTTCGCCGACTTGACGCCGCCCTTGACGCCGGCGGCGACGCGAGAGCCGGTGAGGTCCACGGTGAAGGGCTTGCCGGCCTTGGCCGGAAGCGGGCTGGCGGTGATGCTGCAGACAGGCTCGCAGGCCTTGACCGCAACGGTCGTCGTGGCGCTCTGGCCGCCCGAGACGGCCTTGACCTCGTAGTTGCCCGGCGTGGCGGCGCCCGTGAAGGTGAAGCGGAACGAGCCGTTCGTGAGCCGGTCGGAGACGAGCTCCTTGCCGTTCACGTAAAGCTTGACCCCGTTGTCCGCCGGGGGATTCTGCACGGTCACGGCGAACTCGACCGGCTGCGTGACGCAGGTCTCGCGGGCGCCGCTCACGCTCACGACCGGCGGCGGCGGCGGCGCGCACTTGGGATCGCTCGTATCCTTGCCGATTTCCTCGACCCAGAAGTTGCTGCAGGCCTTCGGCGTCACCAGCCGGTAGCGGACGCACTTCGACGTGAACTCGAAGCCGAACGCGTCGATCGGCTGCCTGCCGGCCCAAAGCACGTCTCTCATCGCGTAGGGCTTGCCATTCTTGCGGGCCGCCATGAACGGCAGCCGCGTGCCCGGCGCGACCGGGATCGTGGTGATCTCGGCTGCCGCCGCGGCGCGATCGAGGTCGGCCTGGTCGCCGGCCCAGCCCACCTCGGCGAGCACAACCGCGATGTCCGCCTTCATCTTCTCGGCGCGCAAGAGCACGCGCAGATCGTCGGCTTTCTTGAGCGGCTTCGCGAATCGGGTCGCTGGGTTCCCGAGCCGTGTCGCCCTGTGCTGCTGGGCGTCCACGCTGACCGCAAAGAAGCCCAGGGTGAGGGCAGCGGCGAGGCTGGCCGTGAACTTCCTGCTCATGATTCGTCCTCCGGTGGCACGGGCGACTGCCAGAGCCGAGCTTTCTGGGCCCGTCCGGGCGTCACAAATGAAATACCAATGGCGGGGAGGGCAGGGATGCCCCACCCCGCCGCGAGGCTACCACATTGGTGCCTTTGACGGGAAGACTGTCAATAGTGACAGGGTTACTGGCTCGGGCGCCGGGCATCGATGCTACTCATGCCCTAGGGCCGAGTCGTGTCGATCGTGACCTTGACGCCCGACGCGGGCACCGCAACGTCCTTCGTGACCCCCTCGAGATCGCCCTTGGTGGGAATCGCGTCGCCGCTGCGGGACAAGCGCGCGACGAGGTCCACGGGTCCCTCGAACGGGACGCCGCTCACCATCGCGTCGGCGCCGGTGACCTCAAAATCCAGGGGGAACGCCGGCTTCTCAATGCGCCGGACGGCCAGCGTCGTGGGCCCTTTCTTCGCGATCAGATAGAGGACGTCGCCGGGACCGGCGACGAGCTTTGGCGAGAGCTGCACCGTCCCTGCGACGTGGGCCGCGGAGCGATCCGACGCGGGCCCACCCGCGGCTGCGGGGCCGATCGGCGGATGGCCGGGCGGCAAGCTCGCCAAGTCGCCCTGGCCGGGCGGCATGCCGGCGGCCTGGGGCGCGGGCGCCTCGCGCGTGCCGATCGGCTTCAGATCTCCGGATTCCGCCGG
>DATEUE010000037.1:0-7310 GCA_035283305.1 Vicinamibacteria bacterium
TCCTGCTCGGGCCCCGGCAGCTTGCCGAACTGCTCGGGCTCGATCACCTCGCCGTCCTGGAGCGGGGCGAAGCCGATCCCGCCCGGCGCGCGCACGATCGTGATCCCACGCTTGCGAGCCCGCTCCTCGATCACCGCGAAGGTTTTCTCGCCGGCTTCGGAGAACTGCGCCTCGAGGAGCTTGCGCCGCGTCCTGTAGTCCTCGCTGTCGAACACCGCCGGGATCGCCCCGCGCAGCTCGTCGACCAGGCGCCGCATGTCCTCGCGCAGCGCCGGCCCGCGCCCGGGCGGCAGCCGCAGCGCGTGCGGCCGGCGCGCGTCGGCGAAGTCGTGGACGTAGGCCCAGTCGTCGGGCGCCGGCTCGGCGCTCGCGCGGCGCTCGAGGAAGGCGCGCACGAAGCCGTGCTTGCCCATCCCCGAGGTGCCGAGCGCGTACAGGTTGTAGCCGTAGCGCTTGATGCCGATTCCGAAGCGCACCGCCTCCTCGGCCCGGGACTGGCCGATGATGCCCGGCACGTCGGCTAGCTCGGCCGTGGTCTCGAACGGGAGCGTCGCCGGGTCGCAGCGGCGACACAGCGCGTCGGCAGGGAGCGCGCGGTCCTCGCTCATCCTCGTGGTCCTCGGATCCATTCTAGTAGCCGCTTCTCCGCCTGGCGGGCCAGGCCCCCAGGCCGCTCCCGGTTTGAACCCGGGACGGCTCCGGGTAGACTTCTGGTTTGGCCGCCGCGGATACCCCAGGACACGACCAGGAGGTCCACGTGAACGTTCGCAAGATCCTCGCCATTGCGGGCAGCTCGATGCTCGCCGCTCTCTTCTCGCTTCAGGCGGCGCCGCCCGTCGCCGCCCAGGAGGTCGTCCAGGACGAGGGCGCCTTCTACCGCGCGTTCCACGAGGCGAGCCAGGCGGGCGACACCGCCCGCGCGATCGACGCCGCCAAGGTGTACCTCGAGAAGTACCCTTCGGGTCAGTACGCCGAGTTCATCACCAAGTGGCAGGACACCGCGCGCATGACGCTGCTCGACGCCGCGATCAAGGAGAAGCGCACCGCGGACATGATCAAGGTTGGCGAGGAGATCCTGGCGAAGGACCCTGAGAACCTGAACGTGATCTACGCGCTCGCCTTCAACATCAGGCGCAACGAGCTGCTGGCCTCGCCGCCCGTCTACCAGAACGCCGCGGCCGCCGTCGGCTTCGCCAAGCGCGGCATCACGCTCGTCGAGGCGGGCAAGACGCTCACGGGAGTCGCGAGCTTCGACAAGGGCGCGACGCTCGCGTGGATGACGCAGATTCTCGCGATCAACGAAGGCAAGAACGGCAGCGAAGCCGAGGCGATCAAGCTCTACGCGAAGTCGACCGCGTTCGCCCCATCCGACCCGCTCGTCGCGCGCAACCTGCTGGCCGTCGTCTCGCTGTGCCAGGGCAACTACGCGGAGCGGGCGAAGGCCTACAACGCCCTGCCGGAAGCGGACCGTGCCGCGGCGGAGCCGAGCGCCGAGCTGAAGGCCGCGAAGGACGCGCTGAACGTCGAGGCCGACGCGCTCATCGACGCGGCCGCGGGCTTCGTGGCTTTCGGCCGGTCGAAGGGCCTGCCGCCCGCCACGGTCGACCGCGTCAACCAGCTGCTCGAGACGGTCTACAAGGGCCGCTTCCCCGAGGACGCGGCGCTCGACGGCCTCAAGAAGATCCTGGCCGACAAGGGCGCCCCGGCAGCGTAGGCCGCCGAGCCGCTACTCGACGATCGCGATCTGCCGCACGCTCTCGGGCAGCGGCAGCGCCGACGAGACGTAGCCGATCGAGCCGGGGGTCGCCGCCACGAACGCGACGATCTCCTGGTCCGACTGCTTCACCGGCGGGGGCGTGACGCCCGTCGCCATCCGGCGGCTCCAGAAGATCTGCACCTCCACCATGGGGCGCTGCAGCACGTCGGCCGCGAACGACTGGCGGATCGGAGACCGCATCGACTGGTCGACCGGCAGCACGGGCGATCCGTCGCCCCAGCGCGGCGCCTGCTTGAGGAAGATCGAGCTGAGCGTGGCGCGCGGGATCTGGGAGCCCTTTACACCCGGGTGAACGATGATCCGGTAGCCGGAGTCGGCTCCGGCCAGCGGGACGACTGCCGCCAGCACAACGGCCATGAGCACCAGGACGGCTTGAGTACGCTTGCCCAAGACAACCTCCTCCTCGTCGGCGGACGCGCCCACCAGACCCGCTAGAAGCAAGGGGCATACCAGGGCCGACAGCGCCCGCGGGAGCGACCCGATAGAATTGATTCGATTGGGTTTGAGCCGGCGAGGCCAGGACCTGGTGGCTCGTCCGGCTTCGGGACGATCGTCCCGATCCTGGACTGCGACTGGAGCTCTTCCTTCTCGGGCCTAGAGCTCTTCCTTCAGGAAGTCCTCGCGTGCCCGGACCTTCGTCTCGACGAGATCGGCCGTCGACAACCCGAGCTGCCCGGCGATCTTGCGCACCAGGTACTCCTCGTGTCCGGCGAGCTCGGCGTCGGCGAAGGCGATGCGCCAGAGCGATTCGACCAGCTGGCGCTTCTGATCGAGCGTGCACTCCTGCTGCAGCCGCACCAGCACGGCGCCGAAAGAGACGCCCCGGCCGAGGGCCTCTTCGGCCACGCGCACGACGAGGGCGGCCGCGTCCTCGTGCAGGTCGAGCGCGCGCCCGACGGCGCGCTCCAGCGCGCGGTGCTCGTCCTGACGGCTCTCGAGGTCGGCCCGCACCACGCTCACCATCAGCACGGCCGAGGCCAGCTGCAGGCGCCGCGCGGTGATCGTGGCGGCACCGTCGCTCACGGCTCGCGGCCATTGCCGGTCGATGAACTCCTGGATCTCCCGGATCAGCTCGGCCTTCAGGCGCTCGTCCATTCGCTCCGGGGGTGTGGGGGGCGGGATGCCCCCCACAACGCTCGTCCCGCCCCTTCTGCCCGAAATTCTAGCCCCCCTGGCCCCCCGCCGCGTGGGCCGGAACCTGCAGCAGCCCGTCCACCGCCTGCACGCCGCGCCGCAGCCTCTCCTCCCACGCCCCCCGGATCGGGACGACGCGCGCGCCCGCCGCCCCGAGCGTCGCGCGGAAGCGCTCGTAGAGCTCCAGCCGGCGCTCCGGCTGCTCGCGCTGGCGCCCGTCCTCGACCCAGGGCACGTCGACGTGGTGCAGCAGGTAGAGCTCGCCCTGCCGCCGCGCGGCTTGCTGCTCGATCCAGGCCGGGCAGTCGCCGTAGTAGTGCCGGCTGTAGACGGCGGTGCTGACGAGGTCGGTGTCGAGCACGACGATCGGCGCGGCCTCGGCGACGGCGCGCGCCAGGGCGGCGTCTTCACCTTGCTTCTGCCCGCGCCCGATCGGGTCCACGTCGGCGAGGGTGAGCTCCGCGCCGTGCCGGTCGACGTACTCGCGCGCGTACTCCCGCGACCACGGCACGCCGTAGAGCGCGGCGAGCTCGCCCGCGAGCCAGGTCTTGCCGGTGCACTCCGGCCCGATCAGCACGACGCGCGCGGGCCTCATGCGCGCGGGACCAGCGAGCGCGTCCACGAGCGGTAGCCCACGAACGCCATGACGAGGTACAGCAGGTAGAGACCGGTCGTCGCGAGCAGCCCCTGCGACGCATAGAGCCCCACCGACACGACGTTCACGCCGATCCAGCCCAGCCAGTTCTCGATCCACTTGCGCGCCGCCATCCCCTGCGCGGCGAGGCTCGCGGCGACGAGCCCGCCGTCCACGAACGGCGCCACCGACTCGGTCGAGTGCCGGAGCAGCAGGCCGATCCCGACGCCCGCGGCAACCGTGAGGGCGAGCACCGCCGCCAGCACCGCGGGCTTCGCGCGCGTGACGACGAGCGCCTGCGAGGCGGCGCCGCGGCTCCAGCTCCACCAGCCGTAGATGCAGACGAGGCCGAGCAGCGCCTGCAGCCCCGCCTGTCCGGGCAGGTGCGCCTCGCGGAACACCACGACGTACGCGGTCGCGCTGACGATGCCCGACGGCCAGCACCAGGCGCTCTCGCGGATCGCGAACACGACGTAGCCGAGGCCCGCGAGGACGCCGATCGCCTCGATAGTCAACGGGCCCAGTCGCTGCTCCTCAGAACCGCACCTCCAGGGTCGCGTACACGCTGCGGGTGGCCAGCGGATAGTAGTACGAGCTGCCCTCGAGCGTGTCGCTCGAGCCGTCGCGCACGAAGTAGAGGTAGCTGTAGCCCGAGGGCCAGCTCCGCCTCTCGTTCAGCAGGTTGGTGCCCTGCACCCGGATCCGCGGCTCGCCCTTCGCGATGAGGCGCCGCAGCGACAGGCTCGCCTGCGCGTCGAGCGTGAAGAACGCGGGAGTGCGGAAGTCAGCGTTGCCGGTGTTGTCGAGCTGCGCCGCGCTCACGTAGCGTCCCGACGCCAGCAGCGCGATCTCGGGCATCGGCTTCCACTCGAGCGAGCCGTTCAGGATTGCCTCCGGCGTCAGCAGCGGCTCTACGTCGTGATGCACGACGCTCGCGCTCTCGAGCCAGGCGCCCTCCACGTCGTACACGTCGTAGAACTGCGTCCAGGCGTCGATCCGGTTGCGGCTGAGGGCCGCGTTCGCCGAGAGGCGCAAGCGCTCGGACTGCGTGAACGCGAGCTCCAGCTCGACCCCGCGGCGGTGGCTGCGGCCCGCGTTGCGCCTCGCCGGCAGGCCCACCTCCGTGAGGTCGCCCGAGAGTGCTATCTCGTTCTCGAACTCCATCGCGTAGAGGTCCGCGCGCGCCAGCAGGCGGCCGTGGCGCAGCTCGGCCCCGGCCTCGAAGTCGACGACGCTCTCGGGCTCGACGGCGCTCAGGTCGTACGGCAACGACGCGTCGTCCTCGCCGTTCAGCATGTCGGCGCGCGCCGGCTCCCGGCTCATCCGGCCGATCGAAGCGTAGAGCCCGAGCTGCTTCGAGGCCTCGAAGCGCACGCCCGCCTTGGGATTGAAGAAGGTCCAGCTCACCGAGCCGAGCGGCTGGGCGCCGTCGTACTCGAAGCGCGCGTGTCTCACCTGCGCGTCGGCCCAGAGCCGCGTCTGCCCGGCGTCCCAGGTCGCCTTCAGGAAGCTGGAGAGCTCGTTCTTGAAGCCGGTGTTGAGATACGCGCGCCCGCCGTCCACCACGTCCATGAAGTGGTCACGGCTGAAGTCGTTGGCGTGGGCGCCCCAGCTCAGGCCGAGCCTCCCGCGCCGGTGCGTGGCACCGAGCACGAGGCCCACGAACTGGCCGTCGATCCCGTACTGCTGCAGGTTCTCGCGCGCCGCGTCCCAGATCCGGAACCAGCCCTGCGCTCCGTTGTAGTAGGCCTGGGCCGTGAGCGTCGTGGCGGAGCCCGCGAGCCAGGTGTACTGCGCCTGCACGAAATCCTGGCCGAAGTCGTCCTTTTCCTCTGGCGTCAGGTCGTTGTGGCGCAGGTCGGTCTCGAGCGTCGTCTCCTCGGTCGCGAGGAAGGCGAGCTGGCTCTTCTCGCGGCCCGAGAAGCCGAAGAGCTTGAAGAAGGAGCGCGCGCCGGCGCGCGTCGCGCCGAAGTAGCCGGTGCCTTGGGTGACGCCGGAGTGGTCGCGAAAGCCGTCGGTGGTCTGCACCGAGTAACGACCGTAGAGACCGAATCCCCCACCAACCGGACCGGATGCCGCGAGCGTGCCGCGCCCGGTCCCCCACGACCCCCCACCGGCCTGGGCCTCGAGCCGCCGTTCGTCGCCCGGGCCCACGCTCGCGAAGTTGACCGAGCCGCCGTAGGAGGCGGACCCGACGCCCGAGGTGCCCACGCCGCGCTGCACCTGGACCGAGTCGACGACACTCGCGAAGTCGCCGAAGTTCGCGAAGTAAAGCGCCTGGTCCTCGGGGTCCTGGAGCGGGACGCCGTCGAGCGTGATGTTGAGGCGGGTCTGGCCGATGCCGCGGATGTTGAAGTAGGCGTAGCCGGCGGCGATGCCGCTGTCGGACTGGAAGTTGACCGCGGGCGTCGCGCCGAGCAGGAACGGCATCTCCTGCCCGCGGTTCGCGAGCTCGATCGCGCCGCGCTCGATGTCGGTCTTGCTGACCGGCGTGCGCTCGTCGGCACGGACTGCCTGGACCACGACTTCCTCGCTCAGGTGGAAGGCACCGCCCGGCGCCTGCGTCGAGGTCGGCTGCGCGACGGGCGCAGCCTGGGGAGGGCTTGGCTGTGCGAAGGACGACGTCGCGAACAGGGCCAGGGCTGTCAGGAGCACGAGTGGGGGTGCGCCTGGCTTATGGCTCTTCAAGTGCGGCTCTCGTAGAGGGGAGAAAAGGCTTGCGTTCATGTTCAGGGGGGACTCCGTCCGCCCTGTGACCCCCCTGTGCTTCTGGTTCCTCACGGAATCGCCCCCTTCTCTGCGCTTGTGGCTGCGCAGTGATCGAGACGGATCCTGTGGAGTGCCCGCTCTTTCGAGCGGTGTTTCGATCTCTCTCGCCATTCCCTACGCCGGTTCGAACCGGATCAGGTTCCGAGGGTCTGATCTCAGGCCGTTTTCAGGCCACCCCTAGGCTTCCGCCACCCGCAGTGTCCTCCGCGGTGGCTCCCCTCGTCAACCCGCGTGGAGCATTCGTCTCATGGCGTCCCGTAAGGCGCCTTGCTAGCGTCATTTGGCTCTACCCCCCATGCTCCCGCAGGTTCCCGTGGAACCGAGCGTCCTCGACGCTACGAGCCCGATGTTCCTGGCCCACACGCTGACCTGGGCGCACGCCGCCGATATCCTGTTCCGGCTAGTGTGCGCGCTCGTGCTCGGCGCCTTGGTCGCGAACCGGCCGTGGCGTCATGTCCTGGGCAGCCGCGCCCCGCGCGTCCACACCGACACGGCCCAGACCCAGACGATCATCGCCGTGGCGGGCGCCCTGCTCGTCGTGGTGATCGGCGACAGCCTGGCGCGCGCCTTTGGCCTGGTCGGCCTCGGCACCTTCATCCGCTTCCGCGCCGGCGTCCAGGACCCGCGCGACGTGGCCGTGCTGTTCGTGATGATCGGGATCGGCATGGCCTGCGGCCTCGGCCTGATCGGCACCGCGGCCGTTGGCACGCTCTTCATCGCGCTGGTGCTGGCGCTGTTCGACCGCTACGCCCCGCTGCGGCGCCGCAGCCTGCTGATCTCCGTAGTAGCCCCCGATCCTGCGGCCGTCCGCGCCGCCGTGAGCGCGACCTTCCCCGCGGCGCGCGCGGTCGGGGTCCGCAAGGAGGACGGCACGGCGCGGACCTCGTTCACCGTGCAGGTGACCGACGACGAGGACGCTCTCACCATCCTCGATAGCCTGCAGCGCCACGGCGCCACCGACGTGCAGGGAGTGAGGGTCGAGGAGCAGTAGCGATC
>DATEUE010000038.1:0-17371 GCA_035283305.1 Vicinamibacteria bacterium
CCGCCTCGTCGAGGAACTCGAGCGGGTCGCTGGGCAAAGCGGACGCGGGCTCGTACGACGTGCCGACGATCGAGCGCCCCTGCCACGGCACCAGGAACAGGAAGCGGCCTTCGCTGCGCGCTCCGACCGCCAGCGGCACGCAGGGCGGGCGGCCGAGCACGAGGTTGCGGGCGCGCAGTAACGGCAGGCGAGCGCGGCCGATCCCGCTGCGCGCGCCGAGCTCGTCGATCCACGGCCCGGCGGCGTTCACCACCAGCCGCGCGCGCAGCTCCAGCGCGCTCCCGGCGGCCAGGCCGTCGCGCACCGCGACACCCGCGACGCGGCCGCGTGGACCACGCAGGAGCTCGAGCGCCTCGGCGTGATTGGCAAGGGCGGCCCCGGCGTCCGCGGCGGCGTGGACGAAGCCGACGAGCAGCCGCTCGGTGCTCACTGCCTGGGCGTCGTGCCACAGCGCCGCGCCGCCCAGGCCGCGCGCCGGGAGGCCCGGCACCAGGGTCAGAGCCTCCGCGGCGCCGATGCTGCGGCCAGCAGGGATCTGCCGGTCGGCGGGCAGGCCTCGGTTGCGGTCGCGCGTCAGCAGGTCGTTCACGAAGAGGCCGAGCGCGAGCGCCACGCGGCTGCTCGACCCGTAGCCGCGGCAAGGCACCAGGAAGCGCAGCGGCTCGACCAGCTCCGGCGCGATCCGCAGCAGCGTCCGGCGCTCGCGCGCCGACTCGCGCAGGGAGGCGACGTCGAGGCGCTGCAGGTGCCGCATCCCGCCGTGGATCGTCTTCAGGCTGTTCCAGGACGCCCCGGCGCCAAAGTCCTCGCGCTCGACGAGCGCCACGCCGAGGCCGCGCAGCGCGGCGTCCCAGGCCACGGCGACGCCGTGGATCCCGCCGCCGACCACGACCATGTCCCACTCGCGCGCCGCGAACGCCGCGAGCTCGCGCTTCACGCCCTGCCCGCCATCCCGCCGTCCGAGAAGCGCAGCGCCACCATCGTCGCGTCGTCGGCGGCTTCGAGCGGCCCGCGGTGGGCGCGGACCGCGGCGCCCACCTGCTGGAGCATCTGCTCGAGGTCGTGGGCCCGGTTCACCTTGAGCAGCGCCTCCAGGCGCGACATGCCGAACGGCTCGCCCGACTCGTCCTCCGCCTCGACGAGCCCGTCCGTGAAGAGGAAGAGCGCGTCCCCGGCCGCAAGCCGCGTCTCGCGCTCCTCGAAGCCGCCGCCCGGATACAGCCCCGGCGGACGCCCGGTCGACGGCAGCCACTCGGTCCCGTCGGGACGCAGCACGAACTGCGTGTTGTGGCCGGCGTTGACGTAGCGCAGCCGGCCGGTTGGACCCTCGAGGATCGCCAGGAACAGCGTGTAGTACGGGGCGAGCGGCTCCTCGTTCCCCATCTCGTGGTCGAGGGCGTCGACGAGCCGAACGAGGTCGCGCTCGAGCGAGAGCCGCGCCCGGATCGTGGCCTGCACGCTCGCCATCAGCAGCGCCGCCCCGACGCCCTTGCCCGACACGTCGCCCACCAGGATCGCGACCTCGCGTTCCGAGAGCGGGAAGTAGTTGTAGAAATCGCCGCCCACCTCGCGGGCGGGGATCGAGACGCCGGAGGTCTGGGCGAACAGCGAGACGAGCGGCCCGCGCGGCAGCAGCTCCACCTGGATGCGCCGGCCGATCTCGAGCTCCTTGCGCAGGCGCTCCTGCTCGATCAGCCGCTCCTGGTTGCGGCGCAGGTCGCGGGCGAGGCGGTTGAAGGTCTCCGCGAGCCGCCGGAACTCGCGGCCGTGGGGCACGGGCACCCGCACGTCGAGGTTGCCGGCTCCGAGCGCCTCGGCTCCCTGCGTGAGAGACGTGAGGTGGCGCGTCATGCGCCGCGACAGCGGCAGGATCCCGGCGAGGGCCACGACACCGAGCCCGAGGCCGAGCGCCAGGTTGCGCGCGGCGGTGGCGCGGATCTCGGTGAGCGCGGGGCCGATCGGGCGCGCGACGGCGATCACGATGCCGGTCTCGGGATCGGGCCGCTCCACCACCACCCAGTCGCCCGCGTCGCGGCGCGTCGCGGGCCGGCCCGGCACGAGGCCGAGCCCCTCGAGCAGGACCTCGTCCGCGGGATCCGGCGCGTAGGGCTGTCCCTCGGCGTCCCGGGCGAAGGGAATCGCACCCTGCCGGCGCTCGGCTCCCGACAGGATCGCGCGCAGCAGCAGGCGCAGCTCGTCGGCTTCGGCCGCGACCAGCGCCTCGCGGCGCGCCTTCTCGTATGGGCTCTCCGCGCGGCCCTGCGGCCGGGCCTGCATGCGCTCGAGCCGGGCCTTGAGCTCGTCGGCCACGACGTCGACCCGCGTCGACATCTCGGCGGCGAACTCGCCCGCCTCGGCCTCGACCGCCTGGCGAAACGCGCGCTGCGAGCCCTGCCAGGAGTAGACGGTCACGCCCAGGAGCGGTACGACCGCCAGCAGGAAGAACGCGACCGCGAGCTGTGTCCTGAGCCTCATCCGCGCTGCTTCAGGGCCAGCCTATCACGCAGCCTCGTGAGCTCTGGTAACTTACGGCAACGAGCCGACGGGGGGTCTGGGGGGGCGAAGCCCCTCCTCGAACAAAGAAAGCTGGAGACGAGCCGTAAGCGTCTTTGGTGCCATTCCTCGGAGCGTGCCCCTTCAAGAGCGCGCTCAAGAAGGCCTGCAGCCGGAGCAGGTCGGTGCTGCACCTCGCGAGCGTGCCCCCTCAGAACCTGAAGGTGTGCTGCACTTTCGCCGAGCCGCTGTCGAAGTAGGGGCGGTAGACGCCGTCCTCCTCGCGCACCCAGCCCCGGTTGAAGACGACGAAGAGATCGCTGCCCGGCCGAATCCGAAAGCGCAGGCGACTCTGGAAGCCGAGCTCGCGGGAGTCGGAGTCGTACTGCACGAGGCTGGACCAGCCCAGGTTCGGACTGAAGTTCAGCTCGAGCCGCCCGGCGAGGACCTTCGCCGTGAAGTGGCCGGCAGGGAGCGTCCCACGGCTCCACTCGCCCCCGAGCCCGACGAGGACATGCGCGCTGGGCTTGAGCACGACGTCACCCCCGAGGCGCGTGAGGTCGCCGTCGTAGAAGCTGCCCCAGCGCGCCTCGAGGCTCGCGACCCACTTGCGCCGCTGGGCGGTCTCGATCTCGGCGATCCAGGCCGTGTAGCGGTAGTCGCCCGGGGAGATCACGATTCCCGGCTGGATCTCGAACGCGTCGTCGAGGCGTTCGAACTGGGGGATCCACTCGAGCCGGAGCTCCTCGCCCGACTCCGTCTGCAGTCCCAGGGGCGAGACGATCACCATCCAGTCGAGGGTGCGACCGTCGAGGCCCGTCACGTACTGCGGCCGCAGCTCGAAGAAGAGCTGCCGGATCCCGAGCCGTCCGGGCCGCGGCATGAAGACGCCGCCGATGTTCGTCATGCGTACGCCGGTGCGGCGCACGAAGCCGAGTGCCGGCGCAAAGTCGTCGTCGATCTCCTTGAATGTGAGCGCCACGTCCCAGAGGTCGTTCGGGTAGTCGAGCTTGCCGCCCCAGGCGTGGCCCCTGCGGCCGGAGGCCTCGTCGTCCGTCACGAACGCGTAGAGGTCGAGGCTCAGGTTCTCCCCGCCGCGGAAGCTGGACGTGGCGAAGCGCGCGTCGACACCGGCCAGGGTGTTGCCGCCGGCGCCTTCGGGGTTGCCGTGGGTCACGAGCGCGCCCACGAACGACTGGCGAAACAGGTTCCGGCTGACCCGTGCCGCGAGCAGGTTCTGGCGGTCGAGGCCCTGCTCGTCCTTGCGGCCCGTCTCGACGTCGAGCAGGCCGACGTTCCAGCGCTCGACGCGCCCCGAGAGCTTGACCCCGGCGAGGATCGGGACCTCCTCGCCGCTCACGAGCCCGATGCGCCGGCTGTAGAAGGGCAGCAGGTCCGAGTTGGTGTTGCCGAGGCCCGCGACCTCGTAGATCCCGGCCCCCTCGAGGAAGAACGAGCGCTTCTCGGGAAAGAAGAGCGGGAAGCGCGTGAGGTTCACCTGCCGGTCGTCCACCTCCGTCTCCGCGAAGTCCGTGTTCAGGGTGAGCGAAGCGGTCAGGTTCGGCGTGATGTTCTTGACGACGTCACCGCCGATCTTGACCTCGGAGGCGCCGTCCGTCTCGCCGCCCGAGAGGTAGGGGCGCAAGTCCAGGCCCCTGCCCTGGCGCGCGCCGTCGAGCCCCTCGAGCCGCCCCGCCTCGGACAGGTTCGAGATCCAGACGTCGCGCCGCGGGGCGCTCCAGCGATCGGTTTCCTGCCGGCGCGCGATGTAGCGTTGAACGTTCAAGCCCCAGGCCGCAACCCCGGTCTTGAAGCGCAGCGTCTTGAACGGGATGGCGAGCTCCGCGGACCAACCCTCGCCGTCCAGGCGCGCGGCCGCGTCCCAGATCCCGTCCCAGTCGTAGTTGAGGTGCTCGCTGTTGTTCGAGATTTGGCCCTCGGCGCGCGCGGCTCGTGGGTTGACGGCAAAGAAGAAGCCGTTGCGCCGGTCGCCGAACGTGTCGAGCACGATGATCACGTGGTCGTCCCCTTCGAGCTCGGCGTCCCTGCCCATCTTGGTGGCCGAGATGCCCGAGGCGGTGCGATCGAAGCAGCGGATCCCGAAGTAGAGCTGCTCGTCGTCGCGCAGCACGAGCACCTTTGTCGCTTCGCTGGCCGGTGTGTCCTCTGCCGGCTCGACCTGCGTGAGCGAACCGATCGCCCGGGCCGTGGACCAGACCGCTTCATCGAGGCGACCGTCGAGCCTCAGCGTCGCCCCCGTGGTGACGGTGACCGACGCGACCTGGCTCGCAGAACCGGTCGGCTGGCCCGCGAGCGGCGAACCCGCGAGGAGCAGGCCGAGAGCCGCGAGGCCGGGTCTGCTCACGGCGTCAGGCGAGCGTGGCTTCGATCGCCTGCGCGGCGCGCTCGCAGTCCTGGCGCGAGACATCGCGGTGGGTGGTGAGCCGCAGCGTCCTCGCGTCCATGGCGGTGGCAAGCACTCCCCGCTCCCGAAGCGCCGTGACCGCTTGAGGGGCGGTGCGCCCCTCGAGGAGAGCCACCACGATGTTGGTCTCGACCGGGGCGAGCCTCACCCCCTGGCCGCGCGCCAGCGCCTCGCCGAGCAGGCGGGCGTTGGCATGGTCCTCCGCGAGTCGCGGCACCAGCGTCTCGAGCGCCACCAGGCCGGCCGCGGCGAGGACGCCGGCCTGGCGCATGCCTCCGCCGAGCAGCTTGCGGACCCGGCGCGCCGCGTCGACGCGCTCGCTTGACGAGGCGACGAGCGAGCCCGCCGGCGCACACAGGCCCTTCGAGAGGCAGGTCATGACCGTATCGACGCCGGCCACGAGCGCCGCCGGCGAGACGCCGAGCGCCACCGCCGCGTTCCACAGGCGCGCCCCGTCGAGGTGCACGCGGAAGCCGCACTCCTGCGCCGCGGCGACGACCGCCTGATGCTCGACGACGCCCTGGACCGTGCCACCCGCGAGGTTGTGGGTGTTCTCGAGCACCACGAGCGACACGTCGGACTTGTAGTAGGCGCGTGGGGCGACCGACGCGCGCACGTGCTCCGGTGTGAGGTGGCCGCCGGGGGCGTCCACCATGCGGGGCATCACGCCGGAGATCACGCTCATCCCCCCGAGCTCGTAGCGCACCACGTGGCTGCGCCGCTCGACGAGCACCTCGTCGCCGCGCTCGGTGAGGATGCGGATCGCGATCGCGTTGCCCATCGTGCCCGAGGGCACGAACAGCGCCGCCTCCATCCCCAGCATCTGGGCCGCCTTCTGCTCCAGGCGGTTGACCGTCGGATCCTCGCCGTAGACGTCGTCGCCGACCTCGGCCTCGGCCATGGCCTTGCGCATCTCGGGCGTGGGCCGCGTCACGGTGTCGGAGCGCAGGTCGATCGGCGTCATGCTGGAGAAAGTTATCACCACTCGGCCGCGGGGCGTACGATTGAGGTGCACGCGGAGGCTCGCCGTGACCATCCAGAACGGCGTCATGATGCAGTTCTTCCACTGGTACAGCCCGGGCGACGGGACGCTCTGGAACGAGGCCGCGGCGAGGGCGAAAGAGCTCGCCGCCGCCGGCTTTACGAGCGTCTGGCTCCCGCCGGCCCACAAGGGCACCTCCGGGGTGAGCGACGTCGGCTACGGGGTGTACGACATGTACGATCTCGGCGAGTTCGACCAGAAGGGGTCGGTCCGGACCAAGTACGGGACGAAGAAGCAGTACCTGTCGGCCGTCAAGGCGCTCCACCAGGCCGGCCTCCAGGTCTACGCCGACACGGTGCTCAACCACCGCATGGGTGGGGACGCCACCGAGGTGGTGCGGGCCACTCCTTTTTCCCAGGACGACCGGCTGCGCCCGAGAGGCGAGCCGCGCGAGATCGAGGCCTACACCCACTTCCGCTTCCCGGGCCGCAAGGGCAGGTACTCGGCCTTCGAGTGGCACGCCCGCCACTTCGACGCGGTCGACTACGACCACCGCAATCCCGGAGAGAGACACACGGTCTACCTGATCGAGGGCAAGCGCTTCGACGACCAGGTGGCGCTCGAGAGCGGCAACTTCTCCTACCTGATGGGAGCCGACCTCGACTTCGAGAGCCACGAGGTCCGCGACGAGGTCACCGCCTGGGGCAAGTGGTACCTGGACACCACGGGGGTCGACGGCTTCCGGCTCGACTCGGTGAAGCACATCTCCGCCTGGTTCTTCCCGGAGTGGCTCGACGCGATGGAGCGTCACGCCAAGAAGGACCTGTTCGTCGTGGCGGGGTACTGGACCCCGGACATCGGCGCGCTGCACTGGTACCTCGACCGGCTGGGCGGGCGCATCACGCTCTTCGGCGTGCCGCTGCACTACCACTTCCACCACGCGAGCCGCGCCTCCGGCAACTACGACATGCGGCGGCTGCTCGACGGCACGCTGATGCAGCAGCACAGCCGCGACGTGGTGACGTTCGTCGAGAACCACGACTCGCAGCCGCTGCAGGCGCTCGAGTCGGTGGTCGAGCCCTGGTTCAAGCCGCTCGCCTACGCGCTGATCCTGCTGCGGCGCGAGGGCTACCCGTGCGTGTTCCACGCCGACTACTACGGCGCCGAGTACGAGGACTACGGACGGGACGCCAACCGCCACCGCATCGTGATGCCGTCGCACCGCTTCCTGATCGACAGGTTCCTCGACGCGCGCCGGCGTTGCGCCTGGGGTTCGCAGGTCGACTACCTCGACCACTGGAACCGCGTCGGCTGGGTGCGGCTCGGCGACGAGCGGCATGGGAAGGCGATGGCGGTGCTGATGAGCGACGGCCAGGAAGGCTCGAAGTGGATGGAGGTGGGGCGCCCGAACGCCCGCTTCAGCGACGTCACCGAGCACGTGAAGCAGCCGATCGTCACGAACGACGCGGGCTGGGGCGAGTTCCGCTGCAACGGCGGCTCGGTGTCGGTCTGGGTCCAGGACTGAGGCGAGGCTCGATGGCTGCGAGCTTCGCCGAGGTGGTGGCGCGCTACGAGACGGTGGTCGGGCTCGAGGTGCACGCGCAGCTGCTGACCCGCTCCAAGCTCTTCTGCGCCTGCGAGAACCGCTTCGGGGCGCCGCCCAACACGCTCGTCTGCCCGGTGTGCCTCGGCCTGCCGGGTGCCCTGCCGGTGCTCAACCGCCACGCGGTGACGCTGGCCGTGCGCGCGGCGCTGGCGCTCGGCTGCCGGGTCAACGAGACGTCGGTCTTCGAGCGCAAGAACTACTTCTACCCGGACCTGCCGAAGGGCTACCAGATCTCGCAATACGCGCAGCCGCTCGCCGAGGGCGGCTCGCTCGCCATCGCGGCCAAGGGCGGCGAGCGTCGCGTGCGCATCGCGCGTGTGCACATGGAGGAGGACGCCGGCAAGCTGCTGCACGAGGGCTTCTCCTGGTCCGACGAGAAGAGCGGCGTCGACCTGAATCGCGCCGGTGTGCCGCTCGTCGAGATCGTGAGCGAGCCCGAGCTCGCCGGCCCCGAGGAGGCCCACGCCTACCTGCTGGCCCTGCGCGCCGTGCTGGTCTACGCCTCGGTCTCGGACGGCAACATGGAAGAGGGGTCGCTGCGCTGCGACGCCAACGTCTCCGTGCGGTCGAAGGGCGAAACCGCGCTCGGCACGCGGACGGAGATCAAGAACCTCAACTCCTTCCGGCACGTGGCGCGCGCGATCGAGCACGAGGTCGCGCGCCAGGTCGCGCTCGTCGAGTCCGGCCACGGCGTCGTCCAGGAGACGCGGCTGTGGAACGCCGAGCGCGGCGAGACGGCCCCGATGCGCTCCAAGGAGGATGCGCACGACTATCGCTACTTCCCGGAGCCCGACCTGCCGCCGCTCGTCGTCGGCGCGGACTGGCTCTCGCAGGTGCGGGCCGGCCTCCCCGAGCTGCCGGCCGACAGGCGGCGGCGCTTCCTCGCCGAGTACGGCCTACCGGACTACGACGCGGGTGTGCTCACCCAGGAGCGCGAGCTCGCCGACTACTTCGAGGCGGCGGCGCGGGAGAGCGGCAGCCCGAAGCTGGCTTCGAACTGGATCATGACGGAGCTGCTGCGCAAGCTGAAGGAAGACGCGCGGCCGCTGGCGCAGGCGAGCGTCGGGCCGTCTGCGCTCGCCGGGCTCGTCAAGCTCGTCGCCACGGGGACGATCAGCGGCAAGACCGCGAAGGACGTGTTCGAGCGGATGTGGACGAGCGGCGAGGCTGCGGCCGCGATCGTCGGGCGCGAGGGCCTGGCTCAGCTCGACGACGAGGGAGCCCTCCAGACGGCGGTGGCCGAGGTGGTGGCGGCGAGCCCGGAACAGGTCGCGAGCTACCGTGGCGGCAAGGCCGCGGCCCTCGGCTGGTTCGTGGGCCAGGTGATGCGCCGCACGGGCGGACGCGCCAACCCGCAGCGCGTCCAGGCCCTTCTGAAAAAGGCCCTCGACCTGGCCTGAGGCTTGCGCCCGGGAGCGACTGCGGGCGTATATTCGAAGGAAGGGTGTAGACGTCATCCCTCTTTCAAGGAGCAGTTTGAACATGTCCAAGCGTTTGGCCTGCCTCGCAACCGTACTGGCCGCATCCGTCGCCCTGCCGGCTCTCGCGCAGAACCCGCGCGGAGCCGCATCCACGAGCGTTGCCGGCAAGAAGCTCGCCGTCGATTACGGCCGCCCGGCCCTGAAGGGCCGCGCGCTCGACGAGCTGCTGAAGCAGCTGCCGCCGGACCGCATGTGGCGCGCGGGCGAGAACCAGGTGACGACCATGAGCCTCGATGGCGACGTCCTGATCGGCGGCAAGAAGGTGCCCGCCGGCAAGTACTCGGTCTACGTGCACGCGGGCGAGGGCAACCAGTGGGACCTCGTCGTCAATCGCGACCTGGGAGTGGCGCTCGGCACGATCTGGGCGCAGGCGCCGGAGAACATGAAGAACGAGCCCTGGCCGCATCTCAGCGACTACACCAAGGCGATCGCCAGCGAGGAGGTCGCGCGGGTGCCGCTCAAGGCGGGCAAGGCGTCGGGACCGGCCGACCTGTTCACGATCGCCTTCACGCCCGCGGGCAGCGGCTCGACGCTGACGCTGTCCTGGGGCGAGCAGGTCTGGACGACGGACGTCCAGCCGGCCAAGTAACGCTCGCGGCTCAACCCCGCTCCGTCGGACAGTTGCGGGGTTGAGCCGCGTTCTAGACCAGGCGCACCCGACCCGGCCGGCCCGACCCTAACGCGCTAGCGCGGCAGTCCAGTTGATGAGGAGAGTGATCGTCGGAGTGGTGGGGTCTTCGACGAACGCGTTCAGGATGAACCGCTGGCCGTCCGAGGCGACATCGTACTGATAAGCGTCGAGCCGGGTCATCGGTCGGGTCCGCACGTCGAGGGCGACGTGTGGCGGGGGAGAGGGAAACGTCCGCGAGATCGCCCGGCTCGCCCAGCAGCTTGATCGGCTTTCCCGAGCGGTCGTACCAGGTCAGTTGCGAGCGGGTGCCGAGGCCCGCTTGATAGGCGAGCACCCCCGTTTCAGACACCGTGATAGCGCCGGCCACACCGGTGGTTCCGGCACTGGCACCCGCGATCTGCACGTGCTCGACGAGATGAACCGCGTCGCCGTGCAGCTCGAGCCGCTCCAGGTCGAATGGCTGCGCCAGCAGTGTGCCCTTCCGCAGGTACACGAGATGGCCGTTCGCGTATTTCGCGTTAGTGCCGCCTTCGAGCACGAGCTTGTGCGGCTCGCCCGGATCCAGGGAGCCCACATTGACGGCGCGTGCGTCGGTGATGCCCTGCGCCTTGCTACCGACCACGAAATACAGGAAGTGCCGGCCGTCGGGCAGGAAGGAGGGATACCAGTGCTGAACGTCGCCGGCGCTCGCGTCCAGGGTCGTCACCGGCGAGGGTGTTCCACCTGCCGCAGGAACACGATGGAGGGGCGAGCTCCCCTTCGGGGTGAAGAGGATGACGCCGTCCTTGCCCCACGCGCCGGTAGATGAGAGTGTCGCCTCGCACAGCGTCGTGGTCAGCCCCCCGGAGACGTCCACCTTCTTCAACAGGCCCCCGGCGAGAAACGCCACGAATCGCGAGTCGGGCGACCAGAACGGAAACGACGCGCCGTCGGTTCCGGCCAGCGGCTGCGCGACCGGCGCATTCAGCGGCCGCACGAAAAGCAGCGTCTTGCCGCTGCTGTCGGTCGCCACGACCGCGAGCCGGCTGCCGTCGGGCGAGAGGGCGAAGCGGCCGGACGGGCCGCCGCCCCACAGGCGCAGGTCGGGCAGCAGGACCGAGGCGCTGTAGGCCTGCGGCGGGGTGCTGTCCGGAGAGACCCTCCTTCGGCCGATCGTCAGCGCCGAAATCAGCGCCAGGATGCTGACCCCTGCGACGATCCACGCGACGCGCTCGCGGGAAGCGGCCGCAGGCGCAAAGAACGCTGGCGAAGAGGCCTTCAGCGGGCCGGAGGCAGCGGCTCCGCTGAGCGCTTCCTCCAGCTCGATGCGCGCATCCCCGATGTCCTGCAGGCGCCGGCGTGGCTCCTTCTGGAGACACCTGCGAACGAGCCCTTGCACTCCCGGTGGACCTGGTAACGCCGTCCAGTCCGGCTCCTGCGCCAGGATGGCCGTGATCCTGTCGGAGATCGTCGCGCCCGAGAACGGATGGCGTCCGGCCAGCAGCTCGTAGAGCACACACCCGAATGCCCAGATGTCGGCGCGCTTGTCGAGGGGTAGCCCGCGCGCCTGCTCCGGGCTCATGTACGCGGCGGTGCCGAGGATGACACCGGACCTGGTGCCTTCGAACTCACCCGTCGGGCTCTCAGGGGTCGACTCGATCGCCTTGGCGAGACCGAAATCCAGGACCTTGACCTCACCCTCGGCAGTGAGCGCGACGTTTCCCGGTTTCAGGTCGCGGTGGATGATGCCTTTCTCGTGGGCTGCCTGCAGCGCATCCGCAACTTGGCACGCGATCGTCAGCGCTTCCGATACGGAGAGCGGTCCTCTCGCGAGCCGCTCCATCAGCGTACCGCCTTCGACGAGCTCGAGGATCAGGAAGCGTGTGGCGCCGACCTCTTCGAGACCGTAGATCGCGGCGATGTGCGGGTGATTGAGCGAGGCGAGGATCCGCGCCTCGCGCTCAAAGCGGGCGATGCGATCCGGGTCGGCACGCGACAGCTCGGGAAGGGACTTGATCGCGACGTCGCGTCCGAGCCTCGGATCGCGCGCTCTATAGACCTCGCCCATCCCGCCGGCACCGATCGGCGCGACGACCTGGTACGGACCAACTCTGGTGCCGGGCTGCACGGTGGGAACCAATATAGCTCGGGGCGCGGCCTACGACAGGCTCATCCGCCCCCGCGCGCCGGGGCGTAGCCCAGCTCCCGCTGCCGCCCCGCCCACCACGCGTCGATCCGCGGTGCGACCCACAAGGCGACGGGTGCCAGCGCCCACCCCGCGACGAGGTCGACGAAGTAGTGGTGGCGCAGGTAGATCGTCGAGACCCACAGCCCGACGACGAACGGCAGCAGCACCCAGAACCAGGGACGGAGGTACCGCCAGGCGTAGACGAGCGCCACCGTGGAGGCGGCCGTGTGCAGCGACGGGAAGGCGGCGCGGCTGTCGGTCGGCAGCAGCGAGAAGGCCCCTGCCGAGAGCGAAGAGAACCCGACTGGGTAGCCGCGGAGGTTCTTCGTGAACTCCGCCACCAGCACGAGACGCGGAGGCGCGGCTGGGAAGACCACGTAGAGGGCGTAGCCCATGAAGAAGCACGTGACGACGCCGAACGTCACGGCCCGGAATTCCGAAAAGCGCCTCTGCAGCAGCAGCAAGACACTCGTCGAGGGCGCGAGCCAGAAGAAGTTCAGGTAGAGAAACTGCATCAGCTCGGTGAGCGCGGGCGTGATGAAGCGCTCGGCCCACACGCAGGGCTGGACGCCGAAGATCATGGCGTCGAGCGCGACCAGCCAGTGGTGGATGTCGCGCGGGTTCACGAAGCCGATCGTGTCGTGGAGGTTGGTGTAGATCAGGAAGCAGGCGAGAAGCGGCACGGTCTCGCGCAGGCCGCGCACGATGGCCGAGCCCGGGAAGCGTCGCAGCGCGAGCGCCAACCCGGCGAGCAGCACGACGACCGCGCCGAGGCGCACGACGCCTCCGGGGTAGCGCGGGCCGAGCACGCCCGCCTCGCGCGCGTAGAAGAAGGCGGCGAGCGTCAGCCAGGTGGTGGGCAGCAGGAACGCGAGCGCCGCCGCCTCCTCCGGGCGCAGGCGGAAGACGAGGCGCGAAAGCCTCACAGGACGAGCGTCTCGCGGTGCTCCCCGAACACGCGGCGTAGCCGGCCCGCGATCTCGCCGACCGTGGCCCACGCGAGCACGGCCTCCACCATCGGCGCAAGCAGGTTCGCGCCCGAGCGCGCCGCCGCCTCGAGGGCGTCCATCGCGTCCGCCCAGGGCTGCTGCGGCCTGCGCGCGCGCAGCCTGCGGAGGCGCTCGACCTGGGCATGCTCGAGCTCGGGGTCGATGCGCAGGATCTCGCTGGGCTCGGGCTCCGCCGGCTCGGCGTAGCGATTGACGCCCACGATCACGCGCTCGCCGCTCTCGATCTGCTGCTGGTGCCGGTACGCCGAGTCCTGGATCTCGACCTGCACGAGACCTCGCTCGATCGCGGCGATGGCTCCACCCGTGGCCTCGATGCGATCGATGAGCTGGAGCGCCTCCTGCTCGAGCGCGTCGGTCGCCGCCTCGATCGCGTAGCTGCCGCCGAGCGGGTCGACCGTGTCCGCGACCCCGGACTCGTGGGCCAGGATCTGCTGCGTCCGCAGCGCCAGCCGCGCCGAGGCCTCGGTCGGCAGCGCGAGCGCCTCGTCGCGACCGTTGGTGTGCAGGCTCTGGCAGCCGCCGAGCACCGCCGCGAGCGCTTGCAGCGCGACGCGCACCACGTTGTTGTCGGGCTGCTGCGCGGTGAGCGTGACGCCCCCGGTCTGCACGTGGAAGCGGCACTGCTGGCCGCGCGGGTTCACGAGCCCGAGCCGCTCGCGCGCGAGCCGCGCCCACAGCCGACGCGCCGAGCGGAACTTGGCCACCTCCTCCAGGAAGTCCGAGTGGCAGGCGAAGAAGAAGGACAGCCGCTCGCCGACGCGTTCGGGGTCGAGGCCCGCGGCCTTCGCCGCGCGCACGTACTCGAGCGCGTTCGCGAAGGTGAACGCGAGCTCCTGGGGCGCCGTCGCCCCCGCTTCGCGCATGTGGTAGCCGGAGACCGAGATCGGGTTCCACTTCGGGATGTGCTCCAGGCAGTACCCGATCACGTCGGTCACGAGCCGCATCGACGGTGCCGGCGGGTAGATCCAGGTCCCGCGCGCGGCGTACTCCTTGAGGATGTCGTTCTGCAGCGTCCCCGAGAGCGCGTCCTCCGCGATGCCGCGGCGGCGCGCGACGGCGACGTAGAGCGCGAGCAGGATCGCCGCCGTGGCGTTGATCGTCATCGAGGTCGACACGCGCTCGAGCGGGATCCCGTCGAAGAGCTGCTCCATGTCCTCGAGGCTGCAGATCGCGACGCCGACGCGGCCCACCTCGCCGAGCGCGCGCGGGTCGTCGGAGTCGTAGCCGATTTGCGTTGGCAGATCGAACGCGACCGAGAGGCCGCTCGTGCCCTGATCGAGGAGGTAGCGGTAGCGCCGGTTCGACTCTGCGGCCGTCCCGAAACCGGCGTACTGCCGCATCGTCCAGAGCCGCCCGCGGTAGCCGCTCGGGTGAAGGCCGCGGGTGAACGGAAAGTGACCCGGCACCGCTGGTGCTTCCGGGCGATTCGAGTGCTCCGGGCCGTAGACGGGCTCGCGAACCAGACCGGAGGCGGTGTGCCGCTCGTCCCCGCGCGCGGTGCCGCTCATGAAGGGCCCAAAGTTAACACGCCACCGCAGGGTCTGCTTGACAGGCTTCCGCACGGAACTGCATCATGATCTCCGGCGGGAGAGCGAGGTCACGCGGATGGAGCAGGCAGCTGGCGAGGACGTCACCCGGCTCACCGAGGAAGTCGGCGCGACGCTGCGCCGTGTGCTCGCCGAGTCGCCGCAGATCGCCCACACCCTGAGCCGGATCCGCGCCGAGGGCTACGACGTCTCCGTCGTGCTCGAGGCGACGATCGGCTTCAGCCGCACCGAGGAGCGCGGCGCCACTGTGGCGCCCCCCACCTTCGAGGTGCGGCTCGAGAAGGCCGAGCCCGCGCCGCTCAAGATGACTCCGCTCGACAAGAAGTTCCTGCGCTCGCTCAAGATCACCGTCGACGAGGAAGAAGGCTAGACCCTCGGGTTGAGCGCGGCGCGGCCTGCGAAGCGCGCCATCGGCCCGAGCTCCTCCTCGATCCGCAGCAACTGGTTGTATTTCGCGACCCGGTCGCTGCGCGACGCAGAGCCGGTCTTGATCATCCCGCAGTTCGTGGCGACCGCCAGGTCCGCGATCGTCGCGTCCTCGGTCTCGCCCGAGCGGTGGCTCACCTGGCAGGTGTAGCCGGCGCGGCTCGCGAGCGCCATGCAGTCGAGCGTCTCGCTGAGCGTGCCGATCTGGTTCACCTTGATCAGGATCGAGTTCGCGATGCCCTTCTGGATGCCCTCGGCCAGAATCTTCGGATTGGTGACGAAGATGTCGTCGCCCACGAGCTGCACTTTTCCGCCGAGCGCCTTCGTGAGGTCGGCCCAGCCGGCCCAGTCCTTCTCGCCGAGGCCGTCCTCGATCGACACCAGCGGGTAGACCTTCGTCCACTTCTCGTACATCGCGATCAGCTGGTCCGAGGTCCGCACGCCGGCGCCGGACTTCTTGAGCACGTACTTGCTCTTGCCCTCGTGGAACTCCGAGGCCGCCACGTCGAACGCGAGCGAGACCTGCGAGCCCGACTTGTAGCCGGCCGCCGCGATCGCCTCGAGGATGGTCTCGATGCCCTCCTCGTTCGAGCGCACGTTGGGGGCGAAGCCGCCCTCGTCGCCGACCGCCGTCGCGTAGCCCTTCTTCTTGAGCGCGCCCTTGAGCGCGTGGAAGATCTCGGTCCCCGCGCGCAGCGCCTCGGCGAAGCTCGCAAAGCCGTGCGGCACGATCATGAACTCCTGGAAGTCGACCTTGTTGTCGGCGTGGGCGCCGCCGTTCAGGATGTTCATGAACGGGACGGGCAGCGTGCGGGCGGAGGCGCCGCCGATGTAGCGGTAGATCGGCAGCCCGCTCGCCTCGGCGGCGGCCTTCGCCACCGCGAGCGAGACGGCGAGGATCGCGTTCGCGCCGAGCTTCTTCTTCGAGTCGGTGCCGTCGAGGTCGATCATCATCTGGTCGATGAGCGCCTGGTCGAGCGCGTCCTCGCCGATCACCTCGGTCGAGAGCAGGTCGTTGACGATCGCGACCGCCTTCTGCACGCCCTTGCCGAGGTAGCGCTTCTTGTCGCCGTCGCGCAGTTCGACGGCCTCGCGCTCCCCGGTCGAGGCACCCGAGGGAACCGCGGCACGGCCCATCGCCCCGCCCTCGAGCACCACCTCGACCTCGACCGTCGGGTTGCCGCGGCTATCCAGGATTTCTCGCGCGAAGACGGAATCGATCGTGGTCATAATTTCATCACTCCTGAACTAGACATTCCTCGCCGGGGGTCACGACCACGATCCCGCCTTCCGAAACGGTGTGGCGCCGCCGGTCCTCCGCCGGGTCGTAGCCGACACGGGCGCCCTGCGGCAGCTCCACGCCGCGGTCGATGATCGCGCGCTTGACCTGCGCGTGGCGGCCCACGGTTGCACCCGGCAGCAGGATCGAGTCCTCGACCCGGCTGTACGAGTGCACGCGCACGCCCGGGCACAGGATCGAGCGGCGCACCTCCCCGCCCGACACGATGCAGCCCATCGACACGATCGACTGCGTGGCGACGCCGCGCCGGCCCTCCTCGTCGAAGACGAACTTGGCGGGCGGCAGCTGCGGCTGGTAGGTGCGAAGCGGCCAATCGGGGTCGTACAGGTTGAAGACCGGGTCGACCTCGACGAGGTCCATCGACGCCTCGAAGTAGGCGTCGAGCGTGCCGACGTCGCGCCAGTACTGCGCCTCTTTCTTGTTCTCGTCCCAGAACAGGTAGGCGAAGACGCGCTCGCCGGAGTCCACCAGGCGCGGGACGATGTCGCGGCCGAAGTCGTGGGTCGAGTCGGCCTCTGCGTCGTGCTGCAGCGCGGCGATCAGCACCTCGGTGTCGAAGATGTAGACGCCCATCGAGGCGAGGCAGCTGCCCGGGCTCCACGGCACGACGGGCGGCACCTCGGGCTTCTCGCGGAACCCCACCACGCGCGCGTCGGTGTCGACCTCGAGGATGCCGTAGCGAGCGGCCTCGGAGACCGGCACCTCGATCGCCCCCACCGTGAGGCGCGCGCCACGCGCGATGTGCACGTCGAGCATCCGGCCGTAGTCCATCTTGTAGATGTGGTCGCCCGCGAGCACGATCGCCCAGCGCGGGCTCTCGCGCTCGATCGCGTAGAGGTTCTGCCACACCGCGTCGGCCGTGCCCAGGTACCAGTGCTCCCCCATCCGCTTCTGGGGCGGCTGGATCTCGATGAACTCGCCGAGCTCGCGGTTGACCACGTTCCAGCCCATGCGCACGTGACGGTTGAGGCTCTGTGCCTTGTACTGCGAGGCGATGAAGATCTTGCGCAGGCCCGAGTTGTTGCAGTTCGAGAGCGTGAAGTCGATGATCCGGTACGGGCCGCCGAACGGCACCGCCGGCTTGGCGCGCTCGCGCGTGAGCGGATACAGGCGCTCGCCGGCGCCGCCTGCGAGCAGGATCGCGACCACGTCCCGGAGGAGCAGGACGTTCATGGGAGGCGCTCCCCGCTCCCGTCAGCCGCGCGAGCGCAGGACGACGCGGGCGGGAGCTCCGTCTCCCCCGGCCACGCGCAGCGGCAGGCAGCTCATGTCGTACTCGCCCGGCTCGACCTCCGAGAGGTCG
>DATEUE010000039.1:0-5944 GCA_035283305.1 Vicinamibacteria bacterium
GCTTCGACGCGAGCGGCACGTCCCGGCGCTGGCCGTCGCGCCGCAGCAGGACGACCGCGTTCGTCGGACCGCCAAAACCCGCACCACGGGCCGTGACGTCGTTCGCCACGATCAGGTCGAGGTTCTTCGCCTCGAGCTTGCGGCGCGCGTTCGCGACGAGGTCCTCGGTCTCGGCCGCGAATCCCACGAGCAGCCGTCCGCCCTTCGCCTCGCCGAGGCCTTTCAGGATGTCGGGCGTGCGCACGAGCTCGAGGCTCATCGGTCCGTCGGACTTCTTGAGCTTCGAGGCGCTCGCCCGCGCCGGGCGATAGTCGCTCACCGCCGCGGCCGCGATCACCACGGTCGCCGCCGCCGCGTGTGTCGACACGGCCGCCTGCATCTCGTCCGCCGAGCGCACCGCGACCAGCGTCACGCCCGACGGCGCCTCGAGGGCAGTGGGCCCCGAGACCAGCACCACACGCGCCCCGCGATCCCGGGCCGCCTCCGCCAGGCGGTAGCCCATGGCGCCCGACGAGCGATTCGAGACGTAGCGCACCGGGTCGATGTCTTCGATCGTCGGCCCCGCCGTCACCAGCACCGTTTCGCCTGCGAGGTCGGCCTTGCGCGCGAGCCTGGCGAGTGCCGCCTCCACGATCGTCTCCACTTCCGCCAGCCGGCCCTTGCCGAGCCAGCCGCAGGCGAGATACCCCTCGCCGGGCTCGACGACACCCACGCCGCGCGCGCGCAGCGTGGCGAGGTTCTCCTGCAGCGCCGGGTGCTCGAACATGTTGACGTTCATCGCCGGCGCCACCAGCACCGGCGCGCGCGTCGCGAGGTACAGCGTGCTGAGCGTGTCGTCGGCGATGCCGCGCGCGAACTTGCCGAGGATGTTCGCCGTCGCCGGGGCCACCAGCAGCAGCTCGGCGTCGTCGGCCAGCGAGATGTGGCGGATCTCGCCGTTCGCCCCGAGCGCCCACTGGTCGTGAAACACGTCGTGGCGCGAAAGCGCCTCGAACGTCATCGGGCTCACGAAGCGGGTGGCCGCGACCGTCATCACCACGTGCACGTCCACACCGCGCCGCTGCAGCTCGCGCAGCACCTCGCAGGCCTTGTAGGCCCCGATGCAGCCCGTGACGCCGAGGACGACGACCGGCACCTCGCGCTACTCCTGGCCGCCGCCCTCGGTCCCTTCGGTGCCCGGCAGCTTGTCGAGCACCTCCCACGACACGGCCTCGGCGAGCGTCTCCTCGATCGCGATGCGGGTGGGCTTGCGGCTGCGCGTCTCCACGCGCGGCTTGGCGCCGGCCTGCAGCTGCTTCGCGCGCTGCGCCGCCACCGTGATGAAGCGGAACTTGGAATCCACGTCCTTGGGAAGAATGACCTGCATCATGTCGTCGTCGTCTCCTCTCTTGTCTCGAAGGTCCTCTCGATCGAGCGCGCCTGCTCCGCGACCGCGGGCACACGGCAGCGCGCCGCACGGATGATGCTCTCGAGCGCCATCACGCAGGCGTCGAGGTCGTCGTTCACGATGGCGTAGTCGTAGTGCCAGAAGGCGCCGATCTCGCGCCCGGCGGCCGCCAGCCGCCGCTCGATCGACGAAGCGTCGTCCTGGCCGCGCCCGCGCAGCCTCTGCTCGAGCGCGGGATACGAGGGTGGCAGGATGAAGACGCTCACCGCCTCGGGAATGCGCTGGCGAACCTGCGCCGCGCCCTGCACGTCGAGGTCGAGCAGCACGTCCGTGCCCTCGCTGCGCGCCCGCTCGACCTCCGCCTGCGCGGTCCCGTACAGGTTGCCGTGCACCTCGGCCCACTCGAGCAGCTGCCCCTCGTCGCGCAGGCGCTCGAAGCCGGGCCGGTCGACGAAGTGGTAGTCGACGCCGTCGCGCTCGTCGCTGCGAGGCCGTCGCGTCGTGTGCGAGACAGAGAAGCGGATCCCGCCGAGGCCGCGCAGAACGCGCGCGACCACGGTGCTCTTGCCCGCTCCCGAGGGAGCCGACACCACCACCACCACGGGCTTGCGCTCACTCAACGTTCTGCACCTGCTCGCGAAAGCGCTCGATCTCGGTCTTGAGCGCCACCACCTCGCGGATCGCCTCCGCGTCCTGCGCCTTGCTGCCCACGGTGTTGGCCTCGCGCATCAGCTCCTGCGCCAGGAAATCGAGCGGCTTGCCCGCCTGCGCGCCGTCGCCCGCGATCAGCTCGCGAGCGGCGGCGGCGTGGCTGCGCAGCCGCTGCAGCTCCTCGCTCATGTCGTGGCGCTCGACCGCGCGCACGGCTTCCTGGTAGAGCCTGGGGTCCTCGAGGCCCAGCTCGCCGACGAGTGCCGTCGCGCGGTCGACGAGCGCTCGGGCGCGCGGCTCGCGCGTGGCCGCCCAGCGAGACTCGAGCCGTGCGGCGGCCGCCTCGATCGCGCCGAGGGCCCGCTCCAGCTCGACGCGCAGCCTTTCGCCTTCGGCGCGGCGTGCTGTCTCGAGATCCGCGAGCGCCCGGTCGAGGAGCCCCGCGACCCTGGTCCGGACGCCGTCGTCGAGGCTCGTGGCGCCCGGCGCGCGCTCGAGCGCGCCCGGAAAGCGCACGAGATCGGCGACCGAGACGCCCCCGTCGAGGCCGAACTCGTTCTGCATGTCGCGCAGCGTGCGCACCAGCGAGGCGATGAGCGGGCGCGACGGCACGACCAGCTCGCCCCCCGCCTGCGGCAACGCGGCCTGCAGCGAGACCTCGACCCGGCCCCGCGCAACCGCCGCCTTCACGCGCTCGCGGGTCTCCGGCTCGAGCGCCAGCAGCCGCTGCGGCAGGTGCAGTGTCAGGTCGAAGAAGCGGTGGTTGAGCGAGCGGACGCTCACGCTGGCGCGCAGCGTCTCCTCCTCGAGCGCCGCCTGTGCGAAGCCCGTCATCGAGCGGATCATACGACCTGGCCCTCGGGCGCGAACTGCAGCTCGTGGAGCCGGCTGTAGAGCCCGCCGGGCTGGCGCAGCAGCTCGTCGTGGCGGCCCTCCTCGCGCACTTCCCCGCCGTCGAGCACGACGATGCGGGCGGCGTCGCGCACGGTGGTGAGCCGGTGCGCGATCACGAGTGTCGTGCGGCCGCGCATCAGGTTGGCGAGGGCGCCCTGCACCAGCCGCTCCGACTCGGCGTCGAGCGCCGAGGTGGCCTCGTCCAGGATCAGGATCGGCGGGTCCTTCAGGATCGCGCGCGCGATCGCGATCCTCTGCTTCTGGCCGCCGGAGAGCCGGCTGCCGCGCTCGCCGATCACGGTGTCGTAGCGGCGCGGCAGGTCGAGGATGAAGTCGTGGGCGAAGGCCGCGCGCGCCGCCGTCTCGACGCGCGCCTCGTCGACGTCTTCCATGCCGTAGGCGATGTTGGCGCGCACGCTGTCGTTGAACAGCACCGTCTCCTGCGTGACGAGCCCGATCTGCGCGCGCAGGCTGGCGAGCGTCGCCTGGCGCACGTCGACACCGTCGATCAGGATCGCGCCTTCGGTGACGTCGTAGAAGCGCGGCAGCAGGTTCACGAGTGTCGTCTTGCCCGAGCCGCTCGTGCCCACGATCGCCACCACCTCGCCGCGGCGGGCGCAGAAGTTGACGTTCCTGAGGATGCTGCCGTGGGCGTCGGCGTAGCCGAAGCCCACGCCGCGGTACTCGATGCCTTGCTTCATGCGCGGCAGCACCACCGCGTCACCAACCTCGGCGAGCTCGTCGTGGCGATCGAGCACCTCCAGCACGCGCTCACCCGCGGCGAGCGCGGCCTGCAAGGTCGCGTTGACGCGCGAGAGGCGTTTCACCGGCGTGTACATCGCGAACAGAGCCGTGAGGAACGAGACGAAGGCACCGGTCGTGAGATGGCCGTCGCGGATCGACCAGCTGCCGTAGAACAGCGCGCCGATGAGCGCGAGCCCGCCCACCGCCTCCATCAGCGGCGGCAGGATCGCCGTGGTGCGGGTGATCCGCATGTTGACGGCCAGAAGCCGCCCGCTCGCGCGGCGGAAGCGCCGGATCTCGAAGCCCTCCATCCCGAACGCCTTCACCACGCGGAAGCCCGAGATCGTCTCCTGCAGGATCTCCGAGATGTCCTTCCAGCGCCGCAGCGACGTCTCGTTCGAGGTGCGCAGTCGCTGGCCGAGCCGCAGCAGCGGGCCGAGCGCGAGCGGCATGCCCACGAGCGACAGGACTGCGAGGCGCCAGTCCATGTAGAAGAGCACCGCCAGCAGGCCGAGGATCGTGAGGCCTTCCTTGAGCAGGTCGCCCGCGAGCTCGGAGACCGCGGCCTGGATCTTCTCGACGTCGGTGGTCACGTGGCTCATCAGCGAGCCCGTGGTGCGCCGGCCCAGGAAGGCGAACGACTGCTTCAGGATGTGCTCGTAGAGGGCGTTGCGCAGGTCCGACACCGCGCGCTGGCCGGCGTCGGCCACGAGCGTCGTCGAGAGGTACGAGGAAGCACCTTTCACGACGTAGAGCACCAGGATCGTGAGCGACAGCCGCCCGACGTTCAGGCCCTGGATCAGGGCCTCGTCGAAGATCGGCTTGACCTGCGAGACGATGAGCGCGCCGGCCGTCGCGTAGCCGAGGGTTGCGACCCAGGAGGCGACGAGCCGCCCCCGGTAAGGACGCGTGTAGGCGAAGAGCCGCCTGAAGAGTCGTGCTTCGAGACGCACACCCTCCCGCGCTCGCGAGAGCCGCTCGGACAAACGCGGGCCCCGCCGCGTCCGCCGCGGCCCGCCTCTCTCGATGCTCGCCCGTACCGCGGGCGTCTGCGGGGGGATCGCGGGCAGCGCGATGACCTCATCTCCTTGGCCGGTGGCGACTTACGCAAGACCCGGCGGCAGTGGCTCAGTATACCGGCAAGGCCGCTCCAGAGGCAAACGCCAAGCGAGAGTCGGCGACCCCTCAGGGCCCGTGGGCTTCGAGCACCACGAAGGAGCCGAGCTTCCTCTTGTCCCGCTCCGTCGCCCCCCCGTAACGCGACCCGAGCTTCAGCAGGAAGAGGCTCGTCCCGTAGTAGCCGAGGGCCGCGCGCGGCGCCTCGAACACGATTTCGCCGCTCTTGAGCGGCGGCAGCACCACACGCTGGCGCAGCCTCCCAATCCGCGCGGTGACGATGTCGCCCGCGGGCCCTGCCGTGACCTTCAGGCGGATCCGTTCGGGGCGACCCGGCGTCTGCAGCACCACCTCCGCGCCTGCGCCGCCCCGCAGCCAGAAGCCCTCGGCGTCGAACGAGGTCTCCTGACCGAACGTGGCGTCGTCGAGGAACCACAGGAAGTAGCCGCCATACGGCCGCCGCTTGCGCCAGACGTCCGTGAAGACCGAGAGGTCGCCGAGCATGGTGAGCTCCGCCGGCAGCACCCGGAACGCCGCCCGCGTCGCGTGCTCGCCCGGCCGCAGCGAGTGATGGATCGGAGACAGCAGCACAGGGGCAAGGAATGCCGCCGTCACGGCTGCAGCGAAGGCCCCAGCCAGCCCACCGCGCCCGCGCGGCAGCATCAGCAGGCCGAGCGGCAGAAAGCCGAGCAGGTAGCGGTTGCCGACAGCGCCGCCACCGCCGTACCAGTTGTCGGGGATCAGCAGGATCGTGCCGATCCAGGCGGCGGCCAGGGCGGCGAGCGCCAGCCATCCGTCCCGTTCGCGCGGGCCCAGCAGCAGAAACAAGAGCACGGCCGCGACGAGTCCCGGAAAGTAGGCGAGCGCCCCGCCGAAGCGGCCCACCCAGAAGTAGCCGAGGTTGAGCAGGAACGAGCGCCGCAGCTCCGCGGGAGCGCGCGGCGGAGCGACGCGATCCGGCTGCGCGTGCTCGTCCCGCCCCGCCACCAGCGGGCCCACCTGGTCGGTCGTCATCCACACGCCGGCGGAGTCGAACGTCACGCCCGGCTCGAACGGGTAGCGGTCGTAGAAGGTCTTGCGCTCGCCGCCCTGGTAGTTGAGCTCGCCCGTCGCCAGCCAGCCAAGGCCGAAGCCGGCGGCCACCACCGCCAC
>DATEUE010000040.1:0-3726 GCA_035283305.1 Vicinamibacteria bacterium
GCGGTGAACTGGACTTTGTAGCGGTCGGGCGAGAGCGGCTCCACGACCGCCGACCGTGACGGCGCTGGTTGCGGGACGAAGGCTGTGGCAAGGCCCGAGGCGAGGGCGACTCCGTCCGGACCGAGTTGGAAAACCCCCGTACCGGCCGAGTCCAAGCCATTTGTGGGAATCGGCGTCGGACAAGCCTCAACCCCGTCCGGACCGAGTTCGACCGCACGCCAGACCTGGCTCGGACCCAGCGGGGCTCCCAGGCCCGGTGCGGGTCGCCTCTGCGGAAGCTCGCGCATGAGGGACGGGGCATCGGGCCGGGGCAAGAGCTCGGCGACGAGCTCCAGGATCTGACGCTTGGAGCGATGCGTCGCTCGTTTCAGCAGCCCGTCCCGGTTCTCCCGGGTGAGGATCGGCACGAGCTTGACGATGCCGCTCAGGTGGAGACGGCCGTCGCCGAGCATCGTCAGCAACAGTGGGTGCTCCCGTGCCGCGCGGGCGACCGTGATGCGCAGGTAGGCTTCGGCCTCCGAGAGGTGGAGCACCTCGGTGCAGTAGGCGAACATCGAGGGGGAGGCTTCGCGGGCATAGAGCCTGCGCTCCTCGACCTCGCCGATGTGCGAGACGAGGGCGGCCTCGACGCGGCGTGAGTGGGAGACGAGCTCGCCGAGGCGGCGGAGCAGCTCGTCGTCGGAGAGGGAGTCGAGGGAGTCGAGGGTGCCTTGGGATTCCATGCCTGCAATATAGGCAGGCGTTTGCGCGCCTGCGTGGAGGATGCAGCGCGAGTGCGGCGGACGCCTGTCGTCTCGCGCGGACACCTGCGCCGATTGCGGCTCTCGTGGAGCGGGCACGTACGCGACGGCGGCCTTCACGAGAGCGTGACTGGGGACGCGTGAAGTCGTTCCCGAAAGCTGTCAAGTGGCGAGCGAAAAAAAGATCACGCTCGCTCACCCTCGCTGCCGGTGCGTTTCAACACGCACCCGAATCGACCACGTCGTCCAAGGCCCGGCCCGCGAGCCTCTCCGGAAAGCCACTTGGGAACGAGCGAGAAATGCCCGCGCTTGTCCACCATCCCTGCGGTGAGTTTCAACGCGCACTCCGAGTAGAACGCCGTAGTTCAAGACCCGGCCCCGCGGCCTAGCCTCCAGCGACGGACGGGCGCCCTATTTCGAGATCTGACCCCTTCGGCCTGGGCTGCGAGCGAAGCCCGCTTCACTCGGGCGCAGCGAGCGAGGGGTTGACCACCGGACTCCTCGCAGGCTCGGAGTCCGGGCTCTAGAGCTTGCGCAGCCGAACCTCTTCGACCGCGTGGTCCCGGCCCTTGCGCAGAACCAAATCGGCCCGGTTGCGCGTCGGCAGGATGTTCTGCAACAGGTTCGGCTCGTTGATCTCGGCCCAGATGCGGCGCGCCGTCTCGACGGCCTCCGCGTCGCTGAGCGACGCGTAGCGGTGGAAATAGGACGTGGGGTCGGCAAACGAGGTGCCGCGCAGCGCCAGGAAGCGCTCGACGTAGAAGTGGCGCACGGCTTCGATCTCCGCGTCGACGTAGACCGTGAAGTCGAAGAAGTCCGAGACGAACACGCGCGGCTGGCCCGGCACCAGCGGCCCCGTCTGCAGCACGTTCAGCCCCTCGACGATCACGATGTCCGGCCGCTCGATCACGATCTCGGCCCCCGGCACGATGTCGTACACGAGGTGCGAGTAGACCGGGCTCGTGACGCGCCTCTCGCCGGCCTTCAAGTCGCGCACGAAGCCGACGAGCGCCCGCACGTCGTAGCTCTCGGGGAAGCCCTTGCGTTGCATCAGGCCGCGCTCTTCCAGCACCCGGGTTGGGAGCAGGAAGCCGTCGGTGGTGACGAGATCGACGCGCGGGTGGTGTGGCCAGCGGGCGAGCAGCTCGCGCAGCACGCGCGCCGTGGTGCTCTTGCCGACCGCGACGCTGCCGGCGAGGCCGATCAGGAACGGCACCTTGTGCTCGCCGTGGCCGAGGAAGGTGCTGGTGGCGCGGTAGAGGCCCTGCACCGCGGCGACGTAGAGGTTGAGCAGGCGCGAGAGCGGGAGGTAGACCTCCTCGACCTCGCCGAGCGAGATGCGCTCGACGAGGCCGCGGATCCGGTCGAGGTCGGGCTCGGTGAGCGTGAGCGGTGTGTCGGCGCGCAGCGCCGCCCACTCGCGTCGCGGGAAGCGCAGGTACGGGGACAGGCTCAAGGGCGCCGCGCGAGCCGTCAGTAGCGCAGGTACTTCCGCCGGCGCCTGCGGAACGCGGCCGCGTCCTTGCGGAAGCCCGCCGCGAGCCGCTTCGGCGAGACGCCCTGCTCGATCGCCTTTCGCACCCGGTCGGTGCCGCACAGGATGTCGATCGGGAGCCTGACGTGCTCGTACTCGTACGGGGGGTCGCGCCAGGCGAAGCGCCTCTCGTCCTGGCGCCGCGCATGGTGGATCAGCAGCAGGTACGTCAGGAAGGCTGGGAAGCGCTCGCGGTCGTGGACGTGCACCTGCACGCCGTGGCAGAGCGCGCCCGCGTGCTTCTGGAAGGTGGGCGTGAACGCCGCGGCCCGGAAGCCGACGCCCGCAAGGCGCTCGGACTCGAGCGCGCGCGCGAGCGCGGGGCCGTCGAGCCAGGGCGCGCCCACGAGCTCGAACGGCCGCGTGGTGCCGCGCCCCTCGGACAGGTTGGTGCCCTCGACCTGGCAGCCGCCGGGGTAGACGAACGCCGTGTCCACGGTCGGGATGTTGGGGGAGGGCAGCACCCACGGCAGGCCGGTGTCCTCGTAGTGCATCGGCCGGCGCCAGCCCTTCATCGGCACGACCTGGAGGTCGACGTCGAGCGCCAGCTCCTCCCGGAACATGAGCGCGAGCTCTCCGCTGGTCATGCCGTGCCGCACCACGAGCGGGTGCATCCCGACGAAGGAGCGGAAGGCAGGGTCGAGCAGGTTGCCGTCGACGCCGTCGCCGCCCAGCGGATTCGGCCGGTCGAGCACGACGACCCGCTTCTTCCCGCGGGCGCAGGCCTGCATCACGTGGAGCATCGTGTAGACGAAGGTGTAGTAGCGCGAGCCCACGTCCTGCACGTCGTAGACCATCGCGTCGACGCCCTCGAGCATCGACGGCGTGGGCACGCGTGTCTCGCCGTACAGGCTGTAAACCGGCAGCCCGGTCTCGCGGTCGCGTGCGTGGCCCACCTCGACCATGTCCTGCGCATCCGCCGCGATGCCGTGCTCGGGACCGAAGAGCGCCGTGAGCTTCACGCCGCGGCGCCCGCCGAGCGCGACCGAGGCGTGCGTGAGATCGCTCGTGATCGAGGACGGGTTGACGACGAGCCCCACGCGCAGTCCGCGCACGGGCTCCGGCCGGTCCAGCAGCCGTTCGAGACCGGAGACGACGCGCGCCACGCCCGGCTACTCCACGAACTGCAGCGTGAACGGCACCGCGGCCCGGGAAGCGCGCTCGATCGTCCCGGTAACCGTGTTGTTCTCGAGCGTGCCCCGGAAGCGGAACGCGGCCCCCTGCAGGTCGGCCGTGAAGCTGAGCTGGCCGCGGTCGAAGGCGATCTCGCGCAGCGGCGAGCGCAGCTCGATCGAGCCGCGCCAGGTGGTGAGCGTCCCCGCGAGGCGGCCGCCCTCCTGGCGCATCTGCACCTGGAACGCGCGCTTGCCGAAGTCCGGGTCGTCCATCGACCCGTCCCAGCGCCCCTCGACCGCCACCGCCGCGCGCCCGGCGTCGCCCGAGACCACGAGC
>DATEUE010000041.1:0-2318 GCA_035283305.1 Vicinamibacteria bacterium
GGCGGTCGTGTTTCTCGGAAACCAGGGGCGAGCCGATCGCCTCGGCGACGTGCTCCGCGAGGAAGGCCTCGCCGTCGGAGAGGGGACGCGGATCCTGACGCGCGTGGGTGCCTTGTCGCGGGGCTTCGAGGTCCCCGAGGCCGGGCTCGTGGTGCTCGCCGACGGGGACGTGTTTCCCGAAGAGGTGCACCTGCATGCGCGCGGCCGCCGGCGCGGTCTGCGCTCCTTCCTCTCCGACTTCCGCGACCTCAAGGTGGGCGACCTGGTCGTGCACGAAGAGCACGGCATCGGCCGTTTCCTGGGGCTCGAGACCCTGGATGTCGGCGGTGCGTCGCGCGAGCTGATGGTGCTCGGCTACCAGGCGGGCGACAAGCTCAAGGTGCCGGTCGAGGCCTTCGACCGCATCCAGAAGTACACGAGCGGCGAGGGCGCCCGCCCGCACGTCGATCGGCTCGGCAGCGGGGCCTGGGAGAAGACCAAGACCCGCGTGAAGAAGGCCATGCGCGACATGGCCCAGGAGCTGCTCAAGCTCTACGCCGAGCGAAAGGCGCGCCCGGGCCACGCCTTCACCGGCGAGAGCCCCTGGCAGCGCGAGTTCGAGGCGGCCTTCGAGTACGACGAGACGCCCGACCAGGCCCAGGCCATCGCCGAGGTGGCCGTGGACATGGCGGCGCCCGGCCCGATGGACCGCCTGGTGTGCGGCGACGTCGGCTACGGCAAGACCGAGGTCGCGATGCGCGCGGCGATGCGCGCCGTGCTGGACGGCAAACAGGTCGCGGTGCTGGCTCCCACCACCGTGCTCGCGTTCCAGCACTGGAAGACCTTCCGCAAGCGCTTCGCGCCGTTCCCGGTCACGGTCGAGATGATCTCGCGCTTCCGCTCGCCGAAGGAGATCAAGGCGGTGCTCGCGCGGGTGGCGGCGGGTGCCGTCGACGTGCTGATCGGCACCCACCGGATCCTCTCGAAGGACGTGGTGTTCCGCGACCTCGGCCTCTTGGTGGTGGACGAGGAGCAACGCTTCGGGGTGGCGGCGAAGGAGAAGCTCAAGCAGCTCAAGACCACGGTCGACTGCCTGACGCTGTCGGCGACGCCGATCCCGCGCACGCTGCAGATGGGGCTTTCCGGGATCCGTGACATGTCGGTGATCGAGACCCCGCCCCGCGACCGGCTCGCGATCCAGACCATGGTCGTGAAGTTCTCGACCGACACGATCGCGGCCGCGATCCGCCAGGAGCTGGCGCGCGACGGCCAGGTGTTCCTGGTGCACAACCGGGTCGAGTCGATCGTGTCGCTCGCGAGCCTGGTGACGCGGCTGGTGCCCGAGGCGCGCGTCGTGGTGGGCCACGGCCAGATGCCGGAAGCCGAGCTCGAGCGCGTGATGCTCTCATTCGTCGAGGGCCGTGCCGACGTGCTGGTCGCGACCACGATCGTCGAGAACGGCCTCGACATCCCGCGCGCCAACACGCTCGTCGTGAACCGCGCCGACCGCTACGGCCTCGCGCAGCTCTACCAGCTGCGCGGGCGCGTCGGCCGCTCCGACCGGCGGGCGTTCGCCTACCTGCTGGTGCCCCCCGACACCGTGCTCTCGGAGATCGCCAGGAAGCGCCTCGCCGCGATCCGCGAGTTCTCGGACCTGGGCGCCGGCTTCCGGATCGCGGCCCTCGACCTGGAGCTGCGCGGCGCCGGCAACCTGCTCGGCGGCCAGCAGAGCGGCCACATCCAGGCGGTCGGGCTCGACCTCTACGTGAAGCTGCTCGAGCAGGCGATCCTCGAGCTGCGCGGCGAGCCGGCGCGCGAGGCGCCGCGGGCCGCGCTCCACCTCGGGGTCGAGTTGCGCCTGCCGCCCGACTACGTGCCGGAGACCCACCAGCGCTTGTCGATCTACAAGCGCGTCAGCCAGCTGCGCAGCGCGCCGGAGCTCGAGGCGCTGCGCGCCGAGCTGCGCGACCGCTACGGGCCGCCGCCGCCCGAGGTCACCGGCCTGCTGCGCTACGCCGAGCTGCGGCTGCGGGCCGAGGCGCACGGTGTGGCCCAGGTCGACGCGGCCGGCTCCGCGCTCGTGGTGCGCTTCGACCCCCGCACGCCCTTGAGCCCCGACGCGCTCGTCCGGATTGCCGGGGAGCGCCCCGGCGCCCGGCTCCTGCCCGAGGGCCTGCGCTGGCCGCTCGCGGCAGAGGCGCCGCTCGACGCGCTCGGGGAGCTGCTCGACCGCGTCGCCGGCGTGGCATGATGGTCGCTGATGCGGCCCTTCTCGCGACTCCGCACGGGGCTCCTGCTGGCGCTCGCGGCGCTCGGCGCAGGCTGCGAGGGGCGCGACC
>DATEUE010000042.1:0-8719 GCA_035283305.1 Vicinamibacteria bacterium
CCCACCCGCCACGAGGGCATGCTGTCGCTCAAGATCCTGAGGTAGGAGGGACCATCATGACGCGTGGGGTGCTGGGTGCGGCATTCTTGGCTCTCGTGGCGGGGTCGCAAGCAGGCCCCGGCGCCATGGAAAGTGCACAACGCGAAGCGATCGTCGCAGCCGTTCGCGCGAGGATGCAGTCCTTCGAGGCCGCCGAGCGAAGCCGCGATCCCGAACGACTGCTCGCGCACAATGCTCCCGCGCCCGACTTTCAGATCTACCACGATGGTCGGCCCGGGACGTATGCCGCGCTGCAGGCGGGGGTACGCGGTGGGCTCCCCGCCTTGCGCTCGCTCGACGTCACGTACAGCGATCTTCAGATCTCGGTACTCAGCGCCGAGTACGCGCTGCTCAGCGCCACGTTTCACAGGGAGATGGTCGTCGCGAGCAGCGGAGCGGCCAACGTCAGCGAGGGTGCCGTATCGTACTTGTGGCGAAGCATCGACGGCCAATGGCTGATCGTGTACGGGCACATCTCCCATCCCCTGAACGCCGCCAAGTAGGCACGGGCGCGAACTCGCCCCGGGGCGAGTAGGGGCGCGGCGCGGATAGAATCGCGAGCGGTGAACATCGCCGTCGCGTTGCTGCCGGTCCTGCTTTTCCTTGGGCTGCTGGTCCTGCTCGACAGCTTCAAGCTCGTCTCGCTGCGCTCGGTGCTCATGGCCCTCGTCGCCGGCGCCGCGGCGGCGCTCGGCGGAGCGCAGCTCAATGCTTTCCTCCTCGACGCGACGGGAGTGGCTCCCGCGACCTTCTCGCGCTATGGCGCTCCGCCGCTGGAGGAGGCGCTGAAGGCTCTGTGGCTGGTGTTCCTGCTACGGCGCGGCCGGATCGGCTTCCTGGTCGACGCCGCGATACTCGGCTTCGCGGTCGGCGCCGGCTTCGCGCTGGTCGAGAACGTCGAGTACTTGCGGGCGCTCTCACAGAGCGGACTGGGGCTGTGGCTGGTGCGCGGCCTGGGTACGGCAATCCTCCACGGCGCTACGACCGCCATCTTTGCGATCCTGGCGAAGGGGCTCGGCGAGCGACATCCGGAGCGTCCGCTGCTCGTCTTTACCCCGGGGTTCCTCGCGGCCGTCTTGATCCACTCGGCCTACAACCACCATTCGCTGCCACCGGTGCTGTCAGCCGGAGCCCTGCTGGTGGGCCTGCCGCTGCTCGTGATCCTGGTCTTCGAGCGGAGCGAGCGGCGCACCCGGGACTTCCTGGGCGTGGGCCTCGACACCGATCTCGAGGTGGTGGAGACGATCGCCTCGGGACAGGCGCTGGAGACGCGCATCGGCCACTACCTCCGCTCGCTCAAGGAGCACTTTCCGGGTGAGGTTGTGGCCGACATGCTGTGCCTGCTGCGCATCCAGGCGGAGCTGTCGATCCGCGCCAAGGGCTTGCTGCTCGCACGCGAGGCCGGCCTCGAGGCACCCGTGGGGGCCGACGTGCAAGACCGCTTGACGGAGCTGCGCTACCTCGAGCGCTCGATCGGGCGAACAGGACTGCTGGCGATGAAGCCCATCGTGCGCCACGACGCCCGCGCGTTGTGGCAGGTCTACTTGCTGGAAGAGGCCGGGCGGGCCGGGAGCAAGGCTCCCGGCCCACGCAGCTGAGCCGTCAGGCGACTTGGATCTTGCCCCGAATCTCGCCCCCCGGGAACGAGCTCGAGTGCACGTTCGCGCAAGTCCTGCCGCCCTTGATCGCGCGAATCAACTCCGCGAACTCGCCGGCTGCGATGCCCTGGCCGGACGGGCCGATCACGTTCGCCGCGGTCATGACGCCCTCGGCTTCGGCGACACTGCCCCCGGGGGTCCCGCACATGGGTGGGGCCTGTCCCGCGGGGGCCGGATTCGTCGCCGTCTGACACAGCCACACCGAGATCCCCCCGTTCATGTGGTGGTCGCCAAAGGGGATGTGCGACTGGGTCACGGTCCCACCAGATCGCGGTAGTCGAGGCGGTAGCTGATCTCGGTCTCGTCGGCATTGAGCACGGCGCGGAACGACCCGCGGCGTCCCTAAGACCCTCGTCTGGAGGCAGAATGGGCGACATGGTCGGGGCGCTCCTGCTGGCGGCTCTCGTTGCGACACAGGCCCCGTCGCCCGAGCCGCTCTCCGTTCGTATCGAGGCCAAAGGCGCGGTGCTGGGGGGCGACATCTTCCTGCCTCCGCAGGCGGCTCGAGGCCGCGTCCCGGGCGTCGCGATGGTGCACGGCTCCGGCCGAGCCGAGCGTGCGATGTACCGCCGCGGCGCGGACCGGCTGGCCGCGTTGGGGATGGCGGTGCTGCTCTACGACAAACGCGGCATCGGCCAGTCGACTGGCCGCTATCGCGAGGTCACGGCCGAGAACGGCCAGGAGTCCCTCGGCGAGCTGGCCGACGACGCGAGACGGGCGCTCGCGATGCTGGCGTCGCAGCGCCAGGTCGATCCCGCGCGCGTGGGTTTCTACGGCGCCAGCCAGGCCGGCTGGATCCTACCGCTCGCCGCCGACCGCCAGCCCGGCGTCCGATTCCTGGTTGTGATCTCGGGACCGGCGACAAGCGTCGGCTACGAGATCCGCCACGGCCACCTCAACGGCGAGGGCAGCACGCCGATCAGCCCGGAGGAGCTTCAGAAGCAGCTCGCGGCGTTCACCGGCCCCCACGGTTACGACCCAGCCGAGACGCTGCGTCGTCTGCGCACGCCGACGCTGTGGATCATGGGCGACCGCGACCAGGGCCTGCCGCTGCAGGAGACGCTTCAAGCCCTGAATTCGTTGCCGGCGACGGCCTCGGGGCTGCTGACGCTCGTACGCTTTCCGGAGGCGGACCACGGAATGTACCGAGCCGACGGTTCTCGCGTGGACTACTGGGAGACGATCGAAGATTGGCTCCGGAAATGCGGCATCCTGCATCGCGGGTCGGCCGAAACGCGGTAGCGACAGGAGGAGCGCATGGCGGCGCACGTCGACCTGAGGCGTTTCGAGACACCCGACGAAGTACGCGTCTTCGAGAAGGGCCGTCTCGCCGTGATCCGGATTGGCGGCATGGTGCTCGGCCGCGCCGAATACGAGCCGGGTTGGAAGTGGTCATAGAGCTCGCCGAGGGGTCGGCGTTTCACGTCCCCGCGGTAGCTCACGACAGCTGGGTAGTGGGAGACCGACCCTACGTCTCGCTCCATCTCATGGGAGCCGACACGTACGCGAGAAAGTAGCGAAGGAATGCAGATGCTCCTGGCGGCGATCGTCGTACTCGTGGCCCTCGAGCACCTGTGGTTCCTGGTGCTCGAGACGTTCCTCTGGACCCGTCCGATCGGCCTCGAGACTTTCCGAAACACGCTCGACCGCGCGCAACAGTCGGCGACGCTCGCCGCCAACCAGGGCCTCTACAACGGGTTCCTCGCGGCCGGCCTGTTGTGGGGGCTTTACCATCCCGAGCCCGGGTTCGCCCTGCAGATCACGGTGTTCTTCCTGAGCTGCGTCGTGGTGGCCGGTGTCTTTGGAGCGATCACGGTGTCGCGGCGGATCTTCTGGATTCAGGCCCTGCCCGCGCTCGCGGGCTTGGGCCTCGCCTGGCTCGGGTGATGACGCTTCGTCGGGCCGTCGCGGCGAGGCGGCCGGCCCTCGAGAAGGTCACTGCCCTGCGGGTCCTGGTTCGCCTCGGGCGCGTTCGCGAAGGCGGTTCGTACGCACGAACCTATGCCACGGCCCGGCGGCTGGCGGAGCCCTTTTCGTCCCAAACGCAGCTCGTGCAGGAAGCTCATCAGCTCTTGAAGGCGCACGGCCAGAGCCTGTGCAAGCGCAACGCTCCCCGCTGCAAAGCATGCCTACTGGCGCGAGAATGCGCGCACGCGCGTCGGGATCGGCCGACTCCACCCGCCGCCCAGAGGGTGAGACCATGAAGCCGGCGCGCACCAGGGCCTTCGCGGGCCCATTGGAGTTCCGGGCGTGGCTGGCGAAGCATCACACCACCGCGACCGAGCTCTTCGTCCGCTGTGCGAAAGCCCACGTGGCCGGGGGCCTCACCTATCGCCAGGCGCTCGACGAGGCGCTCTGCATCGGCTGGATCGACGGCGTGCGCCACAGCGTGGACGGCGCGAGCTTCAGCGTGCGCTTCACGCCGCGCAAGCCCAGGAGCGCCTGGAGCACGATCAACATCAAGCGCTTCCTCGAGCTCCAGTCGGCGGGCCGCGTGAAGCCCGTGGGACGCAGGAGCTTCGAATCGCGGGTGAAGAGCCACTACTCCTTCGAGGGCCAGCCGCAGGCGCTCGGTCCCGCCTACCTGCGGACCTTCAGGCGCGACGAGCGGGCGTGGGACTTCTTCGCGGCGCAGCCGCAGTGGTATCGGCGCACCTGCAGCTTCTGGGTCATGGCCGCCAAGAAGCCCGAGACCCGCGAGCGTCGCCTCGCCGAGCTCATCGCGCGCTCGGGACGAGGAGAAGGCATCCCGCCCCTGAAGCGAAAGGCGACACGCTGAAGATTCCCGGGAAGGAGGCAGGATGGACCTTACTGATTGCAGGGGGCTCTTGGGACACGCGGAGTGGGCGGAGTCCCTCGTCTGGCAGTCGGTGCTGGCGTTGAAGCAGGAGGATGCGGAGCTTCAGGCCAAGCTCCACCACCTGCACATGGTCCAGTGGGCGTACCTCCACATCTGGCGCGGTGAGGCGGTGAAGCCACGCGAGCCGGGCACGTTCGCGACGCCACTGGCGCTTTGCGCTTGGGCGCGCGAGTACTACCTCGAGCTGCCGGCCTACCTGGCGGGCCGGTCCGACGCCGATCTCGGGCGCGAGGTGCGCTTCCCGTGGGCGGACCGCCTGGTGCAGCGCTTCGGCCGGGCGCGGCCGGCGACGTGGGCCGAGAGCGTGTTGCAAGTGACGATGCACTCCGGCTACCACCGCGGCCAGGTGGCGCGACGCCTGCGCGAGCTGGGCGCCGAGCCGCCGCTCACCGACTTCATCGCCTGGGTCTGGATGGATCGGCCCGCGGCCGACTGGGGCGACGACGACGCGGCTTGAGCTGACCCGATGGCTTACGACGAAGGTCCGATGAGGGCAGCGTCGGTCGCGGCATTGTTGCTGTGGTCGGCGCTGGCTGGCGGCGCTCTGGCCCGCGCCGACGAGACGGGCCCGCACCTGATCTACCTCCACGGGCGCATCATCCAGGAGCAGCAGAACGCGCGACCGCGCCACCCCGAGTTCGGCTACTACGAGCTGGACCAGATCCTCGCCACGTTCCGGGAGCGGGGCTTCGTCGTGGCCGGCGGGATCCGGCCGAAGGGCGAATCGATGAGCGCTTCGGCCAACCGCGTCGTGGAGCAGGTCCGGGGCCTCGTGGCGTCGGGCGTCCCCGCGTCGCGGATCACGGTGGTGGGCGGCTCCATGGGCGCCACGATCGCGCTGCTGTCCTCGGCGAGGCTGCAGAACCCAGAGCTGCGCTTCGGCGTGCTCGCCGCGTGCATGTCCGAGAGCGTCCCCCGCCTGCTCGCCGAGCAGGGCAAGAGGCCGGCGGGGCGCGTGCTTTCCATTCGCGAGAAGAGCGACGAGACGAGCGAGCCGTGCCCCCCGTGGAAGGGCGACGCAGACTCGCGAGCGACGCTGGTGGTTCGGGAGATCGTCCTCGACACGGGGCTTCGTCACGGGTTCCTGTACCGGCCGCTCCGCGAGTGGGTCGAGCCCGTGGCGGAGTGGGCGACCGAACGTTGACGGAGCGCGGCGCGGCGCATAACATGCCCGCCCGGCCTGCAACATGATCGGCGAGACCTTCTCCCACTATCGCATCCTGGAAAAGATCGGCGGCGGGGGCATGGGTGTCGTCTACAAGGCGGAGGACACGCGTCTCGGCCGGCAGTTGGCGCTCAAGTTCCTGCCCGACGAGCTGGCCCGCGACGGCCAGGCCGTCGAGCGCTTCAAGCGCGAGGCCCGCGCTGCCTCCGCGCTCAACCACCCCCACATCTGCACGATCCACGACGCCGACGAGGACCAGGGCCGGCCGTTCATCGCCATGGAGCTGCTCGAGGGGCAGACGCTCAAGACCCGGATCTCCGGCAAGGCGCTCCCCACCGAGGAGCTCGTCGAGCTCTCGATTCACGTGGCTGACGCGCTCGAGGCCGCCCACCGCAAGGGCATCGCACACCGCGACATCAAGCCGGCCAACGTCTTCGTGACCGACCGCGGGCAGGCCAAGATCCTCGACTTCGGCCTCGCCAAGCTGCTCGAGAGCCGGCGCGCCGGCGAGTCGGCGCAGAACTCCGCGATGCCGACCGACGAGTTCGCGACGAGCGCGGGCTCGACGCTCGGCACCGTCGCCTACATGTCTCCGGAGCAGGCGCGCGGCGAGGAGGTCGACGCGCGCACCGACCTCTTTTCCTTCGGCGTGGTGCTGTACGAGATGGCGACCGGCCAGCCCGCGTTCGCCGGCGGCACGACCGCGAGCGTCTTCGAGCGGATCCTGAACCACAACCCGCCCCCGCCCTCCGACCTCAACCGCACGCTCCCCGACGGCGTCAGCCAGATCGTGGGCAAGCTGCTCGAGAAGGACCGCCGGCTGCGCTACCAGTCGGCGACGGAGCTGCGGGCGGACCTGCAGCGCCTGAAGCGCGAGATCGACTCCGGGCGCGTGTCTCCGGCCGGCTCGCGCGAGAAGTCGGTGGCGGTGCTTTACTTCGAGAACCTGAGCGGGGCGAAAGAGGACGAGTACTTCCGCGACGGCATGACCGAAGACGTGATCACGGAGCTCTCCAAGGTCAAGGAGCTGCGGGTGTTCCCGCGCGCCGCGGTAGTGACGTTCCGCGACCAGTCGGTCACGGGCCCCCAGGTGGGCGAGCAGCTCGGCGCCCAGTACGTTCTGGGCGGCTCGCTGCGGCGGGCCGGCAACCGGCTGCGCATCACCGCGCAGCTGGTCGAGGCACGCACGGGCACGTCGGTGTGGGCGGAGCGTTACGACCGCGAGCTCAAGGACGTGTTCGAGGTGCAGGACGAGATCGCCCGCAACATCACGCAGGCCCTGCGCATTACGCTCACACCGCGCGAGGAGAAGCTGCTGGCCGCCAAGCCCACCGGCGACACGCGCGCCTACGACTTCTACCTGAAGGGGCGCGCCTACTCGCGGCGCCAGACGCGCTCCGATCTCGATCTCGCGATGCAGATGTTCGAGCACGCGATCCTGCTCGACCCCGGCTTCGCGCTCGCCCATGCCGGCATCGTCAACGTTTGTGGGCTGGTCTACGAGTGGCACGAGAAGGAGGAGCGCTGGCTCGAGCGCGGGCGCGCGGCCTGCGAGCGCGCGCTGGCGCTCGACCCGAGCCTGCCCGAGGCGCTCGTGGGCCGCGCGCGGCTCTACTACACGCAAAGGCGCTACGAAGACTCGATCCGCGACGTGCGCCGCGCGATCGAGCTGAAGCGCGACTGCGACGGAGCCTACAACATCCTCGCGCGGTCGCTGTTCGAGTCGGACCGCTGGGCCGAGGCGCTCGAGTCGATCGGCCAGGCTTTGGCGGTGAACGGCGACGACTACAACGTCTACATCCCGTTCACCAACATATACGAGGCGCTGGGACGCACGGAGGACGCGGCGAAGCTGCGCGAGCGCGAGATCACCGTGCTCGAGCAGCAACTCCGCGACGTGCCCGAGGACGTGCGCGCCCGCATCCTGCTCGCTGCCGACTACGCAGCCACCGGCCGTCACGACGATGCGGATCGCGAGCTGCAGAAGGCCGTGGACCTGCGGCCCCACGACTCGAACATCCTCTACAACGCCGCCTGCACCTACGGCGTCATGAAGCGCAAGCCCGAGGCGCTCGAGATGCTGCGGCGGGCGCGGGCGGCCGGCTACGTCAACACGGACTGGATCCGGCGCGACCCCGACCTCGCCTGCCTCCACGGCGAGCCCGACTTCGAGAAGCTGCTCGAGGGGTAGGCTACTCCGCCCAGTCGGGCTTGCGCTTCTCGAGGAAGGCGAGCAGGCCTTCCTGGCCCTCGGCGGAGGCGCGCCGCTCGGCGATCGTCTCGATCGTGAGCTCGCGCACGCCCTCGACGGGGCGGGCCTGCACCCTGTGGACGAGGTTCTTCGCGGCCGCGAGCGCACCTGGAGCCGCCTGGAGCAGCTCCCGAACGCGATCGTCCACGGCCGCATCCAGCTCGTCGAGCGGCACGACGCGGTGGACGAGGCCGATCTCGGCGGCCCGCGCCGCCGTGAAGCGCTCGCCGGTGAGGAACAGCTCGCGCGCGGCCGACGCTCCGATCTTGCGCACCACGTAGGGCGAGATCACCGACGGCACCAGGCCCAGGCGCACCTCGCTGAAGCCGAAGCGCGCGCCCTCCTCGGCCACGGCAATGTCGGCCACGGCCACGAGCCCCGCCCCGCCCCCGAGGGCTGCGCCCTGGACACAGGCCACCACGGCCTTCGGCGAGCGGTCGATCGTCTCGAACAGGTCGACGAGCTCGCCGGCGTCGGCGAGGTTCTCCTCGCGCGAAGAGCCGGCCACCGTCTTCATCCACTCGATGTCGGCGCCCGCGCAGAAGACCGCGCCGCGGCCGGCGAGCACGATGACGCGGATCTCCTCACGGGCCGAGGCCGCTCTCACGGCGTCGCGCAGCTCGCGCACCATGGGGCCGTCGAAGGCGTTGCGCGCCTCGGGCCTCGCGAGAACGATGTGCGCGACGGGCCCGTCGAGTCCGAGCGCGACGCGCGCTTCGCCCATGCCCGGCCAGTATGCCACGCGG
>DATEUE010000043.1:0-3268 GCA_035283305.1 Vicinamibacteria bacterium
GAGCCGATGTCGCGGCGGTAGTGCATCCCGTCGAACTGGATCCGGCCGATCGCCTCGTAAACGCGCGCGATCGCCGACTCGAGGTTGGCCCCGAGCGCCGTCACCCCCAGCACGCGCCCGCCGACGGTCTTCACGGCGCCGTCCTGGCGCTTCGTGGCGGCGTGGTAGACGACGACGTCGCTCCAGTCCTTGAGCGTCTCCAAGCCGGTCACGTCCTTGCCCGTCTCGGGAGTGTCCGGGTATCCGCGGCTCGCGAGCACCACGCACACGGCGGGCTCCTTCGCCCACTCGAGGCGCGTGTCGCCGAGCGTTCCGTTGGCGCACTGCTGGAGGATCGGCACGATGTCCGTTCGCATCCGGGCCATGATCACCTGGGTCTCGGGGTCGCCGAAGCGGGCGTTGAACTCGAGCACCTTGGGTCCCGACTCGGTGATCATCAGCCCGGCGAACAGCACGCCCTGGAACTTGCGTCCCTCGTCGGCCAGGCCGGCGATCGTGGGCAGCACGATCTCGTTCATGATGCGCTTGTGGCCGTCGAGGCTGATGTTGGTCGTGGGCGACACCGTGCCCATGCCGCCGGTGTTCGCGCCCTGGTCGCCGTCCAGGGCGCGCTTGTGGTCCTGCACCGAGGCCATCGGCACGACGCGCGAGCCGTCGGAGAACACGAGGAACGAGACCTCCTCGCCCTCCAGGAACTCCTCCATCACGAGCTTCGCGCCGGCTGAGCCGAACTTCTTCTCCGCCATCATCGCGTCGACGGCGCCTTTCGCCTCGCCCTTGTCCTTCACCACGAGCGTGCCCTTGCCGGCGGCGAGACCGTCGGCCTTCACCACGAACGGGAAGCCGAAGGGCGCCTTCTTGACGAAGTGCTGGGCCTCCTCGATCGAGCCGCACACCTCGTAGCGGGGCGAGGGGATGTTGCGGCGCGTCATGAACTCGCGGGCGAAGGCCTTCGAGCCCTCGATCTCGGCCGCGCCCCGCGAGGGACAGAAGATCTTGAGGCCGCGGCGCACGAACTCGTCGCCGATCCCGAGCACCATCGGCAGCTCCGGCCCGACCACCGTCAGGTCGGCCTTGATCGTCTGCGCGAAGTCGGCCACCTCGACGATGCTGGAGGAGTCGATCGGGACGCAGTCGGCTATCTCGGCGATGCCCGCGTTACCCGGCGCGCAGTAGACCTCGGTCACCAGGGGGCTCTGGCGGATCTTCCACGCCAGGGCGTGCTCGCGGCCCCCGTTGCCGACGATCAGGAGCTTCATCGGCGAGCAAAGTGACATGCGCTCCGGCCGGTGTCAACCGCGTGTTCGCGGCACCTGTGAGGGGCTTCACGCCCCTCGTGCTAGCCTCTGCGGGCCGATGCCAGACGCCTCCTTTCGCTCGGGCGCCGCGGCCGCACTGCTGTGGGTCCTGCTGTGCGTGCGCTGGTTCGACGTGGCCGAGCCCTGGCGCCCGGCGGCGCTCGCGGCGGTCCCGCCCTCGGTGCTGCTCGCCGCATTCGCGGCAGCGGCCTGGCTATGGTTGCGCGGGCGCTGGCCTGCGCTGCGCGGCGAGCCGCTCGGGACGCACGCCAGGGCGCTGGGGCTCGTGCTGGTCCTGGCGTTCTTCTCCCGGCTCCCGGTCGTAGCCGGCGGCGCGGGGGCCGCCGTCACCGCAGATGGCGCACTCTCGGGCATCGTGGCGCTGCACCTGCTGGACGGCAGCGAGCGGCTCGTGTTCGTACCCCAGGTGCCCTACAGCGGCAGCCTGAAATCGCACTTCACGGCGCTACTCGCGCTGGTTCTCGAACCTGCTCGCGCCTTCGCGCTGGCGTCCGTGCTCTTTTATCTCGGCTACGTCGCGGGGCTCGTTCGGCTGGCCTTGCTCGTGTCGGGGCCGCGCGCGGGGCTCTTGGCGGGGCTCTACGCGGCCTTCAGCCCGGCATTCGTCACCCGCTACAGCCTGAGCAACGACGGCAACTACGTCGAGGTGCTGGCGCTCGGCACCTGGGCGCTGTGGCTCGGGGCGCGCTTCACGCTCGAGCCGGGCGCCCGCAAGCAGCTCGCCTTCGCCGCGGGCCTGCTGCTGGGTCTCGGCTTCTGGTGCCACATCCTGGCCGTGATCCACCTGGCGGCGCTCACGCTCGTCTTCGTGCTCGTGACACGGCTCGCCGCCTGGCGCCCGCTCTTGGCGCTCGGGGCCGGGGCGGCGATCGGCTACGCGCCGGGCTGGCTCTGGAACCTGACAAACGCCTGGCAGTCGTTTCACTACCTGCTCCCCGGCGAGGCGCGCAGCGTCGGCACCGGAGAGGTGGCCGAAGCCACGGTCGCCGGGGTCGGCGACAAGCTGTGGCTGATGCTGTCCGATCACGCGCCGGTGCTGATGGGCTACGACACCGGGTACCCCCCGGCCGTCGACCGGCTGCTGCTCGCCGTCTCGTGGGTCGCGGTGGCTGCCGCGCTCGTCGCCGGCGCACGGGCCGTGCGGCGTGCGATCCGCGAGCGCTCCGGACCGCTCGCCGTCCTCCTGCTCTTCGCCGCGACGAACCTGACCGTCGCCCTCGTCGCGCTGCCGCACGTCCCGGGCAACCCGCGCTACATCCTGTTCCTGATGTCGGTCCTGCCGGTGTTCCTGGCCGACGCCTGCGCCGGCAGACAGCCGGGCGGGCCGCAGGGCTCGCCGGCAGCCATGGGCCGCGGCTCCCGGCTCGCAACGCTGCTTCTCGGAGTCCTGATCGCCACCGGGGCGGTCGCCTCGTTCGCCCAGGTGCCGCCCACGCTCGCCCAGGACGCACGCTGGCGCGGCTTCGTCGCCGACCTCGAGCACCAGGGCGTCCGCTTCTGCTACACGGATTTCTTTCTCGCCACTCGCATCAACTTCCTGTCGGCGGAGCGGGTCGTGTGCTCGGCCAAGCTCGGTCCCTTCACCACCGAGTACTTCTTCCAGTACCGGGAGCGCGTCGAGCGCGCGTCGGAGGCTGCGCTCATCCCGGTGAACCGGACCGCGGCGGCGCGGCTCGAGCGGCGCCTCGGCGAGCTGGGAGTGACGTTCGACCGACGCGACCTGGTGAAGCCGGTGCTGCTCCGGCTGTCGCGCAAGGTGGATCCAGAGGAGCTGTTCCCGGGGCGCGAGTTTCCGGTGCGGTGACGTCAAAGCCCGTACCGGCCGAATGGACGGCCGGTACGGGCTTTTCTTTGAGCAACGGAATCGACGGGTCAAACGGACGACGGAACGGACTGACGGAAGGGACTAACGAGAACGGACAGCCAACAGATGAGTTGGACGGGCTAGC
>DATEUE010000044.1:0-3750 GCA_035283305.1 Vicinamibacteria bacterium
GCCCTACCTCTACGTCACGCCCTGGCCGCCGCCTGCGGCCGAGTCGCTGCCCGCGCTGCCAGCCGGGGGCCGATGGCATCTCGAGGGCTGGACCGGCGCCGTTCTCACCGGGAGCGAGATCGTCGCCGCGGGCGGAGCCGAGGCGCAGGCCGCCCTGGCCGAGCGGTTTCTCCGGAGCACGGTCGACGCGCTGCGCGCCCGGTATCAACGGCAATCCTGACCCGCTGCACGGTCACGGCTTCAGCTCTCCGAAGATGGCGACGTAGGGGTCGTAGCGGAAGACGCGGTTCCGGGCGCCACCCGTGATCTCACGCAGGAGGCCCAGCGTCTCGAAGCCGGCCACGAGGTCGTTGGCCGCGGGGTAGGGAGCGGCCGAGGAGGGCTTTGACGAGCGGGACGACCGGCGTCGGTCATCGCCTGCTCCCCCATGAAGGCCCGACTCAATACCGGGCCCGATTCGCTACCCATATTAAGGCAGATTCGTCTTTTCTTGAATAAGAAGGCGGCGAGGAGCGCTTGTGCAAGCTGGACTTATCATGCGCCAACGCTCATAACTCTCTTATTTTAAGCCACTTAATCTTGAATGGCTCGGCGCGGTGCGGGACGCCATGACCCGAATCGGCGATGGCGTCGATTGGGTCCCGCGCACGCCTCAAAGCGAGCGCGCGCAGCGGAACTTCGAAAACACGTACGGGTAGTGGGGCTGGAACCAGTTGCGGAAGCTCGGGCGCAGGAGCGCCTCGTCGGTCGCCCACGAGCCGCCGAGCAGGACGAAGTGGGCGTCGTCGAAGAAGTCGGCCGAGTAGCCGGGGTAACCCGGCAGGGGTTCGAAGCCCGCAAAGGGTGCGAAGGGCGTGGCCGTCCACTCCCAGCCGTTGCCGAGGAGCTCGAGGACGCCCCAGGCGCTCGCTCCCTCCGGGTCGGAGCCGGTGGGGACCGCCGACCCGTGGCGGAAGTTCAGGTTGGCGCCGCGCGCGGCGGGCGGCTCGTCGCCCCACGGCCACTGTCGCAGCCCGCCTCCCGGCGTGGCGCGGGCGGCGCGGTGCCATTCGGCTTCGGTCGGCAGGCGAGCGCCGCGCCATCGGGCGTAGGCGGAAGCTTCGGCGTGGCTGACCGCGGCCGGCCACTGCGCGGCGCAGGCAAAGGGTAGGTCTTCGAGGAGCGTGCGGACCGCGAGAGCGCCGTGCTCCCCCACCCACGAGGTGCCGCCCGAGCTCAAGGTGAACGTGCACCTGTGGGGCGAGTGCATCAGCGGCGCGCTCTCAGAGGACGAATTCGTCTCCGAGCTGGAGAAGGCCGGGTTCTACGGCCTCGCCGTGCTCAAGAAGTCGTTCTGGAAGGAGGTCGAGGGCTACAACCTCCATTCCGTGACGGTCCGCGGGTTCAAGTTCCAGAAGAGCGCCGGGTGCGTCTACCTCGGGCACCGGGCGGTGTACCTCGGCCCGTATGCCTCCGTCATGGACGAGGAGGGACACCTGTTCGCGAGGGGCCAGGCGCTCGAGATCTGCACGGATACCCTCGCGAAGCTGTCGCGCGAGCCGTACGCGGCCTCGTTCGTGCTGCTCGAGCCGGGAGCGGACGTGCCTCAGGCGCACGCGGTGTCCTGCGGCCCCGGGTGCTGCTGATGCGGCCAGGCCCAGCGCAAAGGCGATGCGCGTCAGGGCCACGCGCGCGGGTATGCCGGCCTCACAAGTGCCGCAGCGGGTCCTCGCGCGGCGGCTCGCCCTTGCGGGCCAGCCGCTCCAGCAGCTCGCGCGCCAGGTCGCGGCCGGCGAGGCCGAAGGCGAGCGAGAGCGCCAGCACCACGCCGCCGAACAGGATCGTGAACGAGATGAGAATGATCTGCCGCCCGACCCCGAGGTGCTCCAGGGCCATCGCTCCGAACAGGATCAAAAGCGCCGACTGCGCGAAGCCCGCGAGCAGCCGCGCCGAAGGCAGGCCCGCGTTGACGGCGGCGATCAGCACGCCCCGGCGCACGAAGCCCGCCACCACGGCGCCCAGCACGAGCAGCGCCACCGCGACCAGGACCTGGGGCAGGTAGGTGAAGGCCTGCGACACCAGCTCGCGCGCGAGCTGCAGGTCGAGGGCGCCGAGCGCGAGCAGCACGAAGAACGCGAGCACGAAGAACGCGGTCGCCGCGGCGAGCGCGCCCGAGGGGTGGCCGGCGAAGCCCACCTTGCGCAGCCCGAGCGCGAGACCCGCCCGCTCGGCGAGGCGGTCGAAGCCCAGCCGCCGCAGCGCGAACCGGAGCAGCAGGCGCACGGCGCCCGCGACGACGAAGCCTGCGACGAGGATCACGGCCATCGCGAGCAGGCGCGGTCCGATGGCGCCGAGCTCCTGGCGGAAGCCGGCGAAGGTTTCCTGGATCACGTCGGCGAGGACGTCTTTCCACATCGCGAGCCTCCTTAAAGGTCCCGCCAGCGCTGCCGCAGGTGGGGCTTCTGGGCCACGTACTCCTCGGCCAGGGTGCTGATCCGCTGCTCCACTTCCTCGGCCCCGCTCGCCGCGGTCTCGAGCACGAAGGACGCGGTGCGCCCGAGGTAGAGCGGCACCAGCGAGCGGAGCAGCTGCTCCCTCGGCAGCCGCTTGTGCTCGTAGGCCGCCGCGAAGCCGTAGACCGCGCGCACCCACAGCGGGTCGGGGAAGCGAAAAGGCGCAGCACCGCCGAGTGCCGTGACCGCCTCGAGGTCCTCCGGCAGCAGCGCGACCTCCCACACCTCGCGGAGGTCGCGCGTGGCCTGGCCGAAGATGCGCTGCATCCGCTCCACGTCGACCGCGACCGGCTCCAGGCCCACGCCATGAGGAAACCCGAACAGCGGCACCTTCGAGGCACCGGTCACGGGCTCCCAGCGCTCGCGGTAGACGTGCATCAGGTCGAACACCGACGACACCACCTGCACGAACATCGCCGCGAGGTCGGCGCCGGGGTCCTTCGCGTCGTGGATCTTCGCGCCCAGGAAGGCCTCGCACACGCGGAAGCCGTCGGCGAGCGCGGTGGTCGTCATCCAGATGTCGATGCCGAAGCGGGCCACGTCGCTGTCCCACACCTGCTGCTCCAGGTAGTTCGCGGCCAGGCGCCCGGAGAAGCCGAAGTCGCCTCCGATCGGCTGGCGCACCTCGCGGCCGTAGAGCGCCCGGGTCAGCGGATACACGATCGAGTTCGTGATCGTGCCGTCGTACTTGTGGCGCAGGTAGAGCGGCGCCACGTAGTCGAAGTCCTCGTGGAGCACGGGCCCGAGCAGCAGCTCGATCCAACCGGGGGTGATGCTGCGCAGGTCCGAGTCCACCACCGCGCACGCCTTGACCCCGAGGCGCCGGGCGATCGCGAAGATGGTGCGGAACGCGCTGCCCTTGCCGGGAACGCCGTGGTACGGGGTGACGATCTTCTGCACCACCGAGAGCGGGTGCCGCACCAGGATCGCCGCGGGGGCCGCCGCCTCCACCGAGGCGACGAGCTCCTGCGTGCCGTCAGTGGAGCCGCCGTCTGAGTTCACGATCACGCCACGCTGGTCGGGGAAGTACTTGGCGAGACCCGCGGCCGCCGCCTTCACCACGTGGCCGATCGTGCGGGCGTTGTTGAAGCTGGGGATCCCCACCAGCACGTCCGCCTCCCCGATCTGGCGCAGGCGTTCCTCGACCCGCGGCTCGAGTGGTGGACTCACGCGCCCAACGCGAGCAGGACCGCCCGGTTCCAGCCTTCGGGCCCGGGAGCGGGGGCGCGCGGGGCGCCCGGGAATGCGGCGGCGAGAG
>DATEUE010000045.1:0-9786 GCA_035283305.1 Vicinamibacteria bacterium
ACAGGTCGAGCGGAGCGCCACGGGCGACGTCCGTGTCACGCTGAACGCCCGGGCGCGCGGCCTGGCGCTCGTGGCGCTCGACGAGGTCGTGGCCGGCTGCGCGGGCGCCGAGCTCGGCGCACCGACCGACGCAGAGGTGCAGGCCGAGGCCGTCGCGAGGCCGGCCACGGGGTCGCTGCGGGCCGAGCGCGTCCGCGTCGCGGCCGGCGGCGCCGAGGCCTCTCTGCGCCTCGCGGTGGACGGAGGCCTCGAGCGGCCGGTCGTCGATCTGCAGCTCGACGTCCCCCGGGTCGACTTCGCGCGCCTCCTGGCGACGGCGGGTCTCGACCTGCCGGCGGACGACCTCGGCTCGGCGACGCTCGCCGCACACCTGAGCGGGCCGCTTCTCGAGCCCGCCGCGCTGCGAGTTGCCCAGAGGCTCGACTTCACTCCCCCGGCGCGCCCGCTGCCCTCCATCGAGCGGCTCAAGGGGCCGTTCGTGCACACGGCCTGGTCGCGGGACGGCCTGGCGCACGAGATCCACGTGTCTCCCGAGTCGCCCGAGTTCGTCGGCCTCGCCGAGGTACCGCCGCTCTTCGTGCGCGCGCTCCTGATCGCCGAGGACGCCGGGTTCTACGGGCACCCCGGCATCGACCTCTCGGAGCTGCCGGTCGCCATCGCCACGAACCTCGCGCGCGGCACCTCCGCAAGGGGCGCCTCCACGATCTCGCAGCAGCTCGCCAAGAACCTCCTTCTCTCGCGCCGCAAGACGCTCAGCCGGAAGGTCGAGGAGGCCTCGCTCGCGCTCCTCCTCGACGCGTCGCTCGGCAAGTCGCGCGAGCTCGAGATCTACCTGAACGTGATCGAGTGGGGCCCCAGCGTCTACGGCCTGCGCTCCGCGGCCCGGCATTACTTCGCGCGCGAACCGATGCAGCTGACGCCAAAGCAGATGGCCTTCCTCGTCGCGCTCGTGCCGGGGCCGATCAAGTACCAGCGCTCATTCGAGGGCGGCGTGCTGACACCGTTCTTCGAGGGTCTCGTGGCCACGCTCCTCGTGAAGCTGCGCTCCGTCGACGCTCTCACCGAGGAGGAGTACGCGGCGGCCCTCGTCGAGCCGCTCGATCTCCGAGCGGGTTTCCCGGCCGACGCAGCGCCGACGGAACCGGTGGGGTGATGGTCTCCCGCTCGACCTGCCGAGCTGTTGCGACACTGAGCCTCTCGCTGGCGCTCGCCGGGCCCGCCCTCGCACGAGACGCCGACTCCCGGACGCTCGCCGTCCGGCTCGAGCGGGAGGCACATGATCGACAAGGTGAAGGGCTAGCTCGTTTCGGGAGATCGGCGCGGCGTGCATTGCCGCGTGGTTTGACGGAAGCTGCGATCGGGCAAAGGATTGGGCCGCGCAGGAGGGTAGCCATGGGTCTTTCGAGGGGAGCGCTCGCCACGATCGTTGTCGCCCTTGCGGCGGCTGCAGGAGCCCAGACCCATCCCGTGACGGTCGAGCGCGGGATGCGCGCGCGGATGCGCGACGGAACCCACCTCGTCGCCGACGTCTACCGCCCCGACGCCGAAGGTCGGTTCCCCACACTCCTGCAGCGCACGCCCTACGACCGCAAGGGCGGCGGCAGCCAAGCGCAGCAGCTCGCGGCGGCGGGCTATATCGTTGTCGTCCAGGACACGCGCGGCCGTTTCGACTCGGAGGGCGAGTTCTACCCCTTCCGGCACGAGAGTGACGACGGCTTCGACTCGATCGCCTGGGCGGCCGCCCTGCCGTACTCGAATGGGCGCGTGGGGATGTTCGGTGGTTCCTACGTGGGCGCCACACAGCTGCTCGCGGCAGCGGCCGCGCCGCCGCAGCTGGTGGCGATCTTCCCGTACGTCACCGCGTCCGAGTACTACGAAGGCTGGACCTATCAGGGCGGCGCCCTCATGCGTTGGTTTGCCAGCTCGTGGGCCTCAGGCCTCTCGATCGACACCCTGCGACGCAAGGCCGGCCAGAAGCAGCGGCCGCGGGAATGGGTACGGACAGAGCCGATCGAGGCCTACACGCTCTTCGAGACCCCGACCCCGGACGAGGTCGCACCCTACTTCAAGGACTGGTTGACCCACGAGGCGGACGACGACTACTGGCGGAGCATTCGGGTCTCGGACCATTACAGTCAGATGGCGGTCAAGGCGCTCCATGCCGGCGGCTGGCATGACATCTTCTCGACGGGCTCCATCCGGAACTACCTGGGACTGCGCAAGGACGCCCCGACGGCGGATGCGCGGGGGGGCCAACGCCTGCTGGTGGGTCCGTGGGCGCACGCGGCCACCTCGCCCGACGGCAAGGTCGGTGACGTGGTGTTCGGCAAGGACGCCGCTCTCGACATGACCGGCGCCATCCGCGAGTGGTTCGACTATGCGTTGCGCGGCATCCCCAACGACTACGCCACGAAGCCGCCCCTGCGGCTCTTCGTCATGGGCGAGAACGTCTGGCGCTACGAGTCGGAGTTCCCGCCGGCGCGCGCCTTGGAGACGCGCTACCACCTCGAACGGGCCGTGGCTCGGAAGGGCGAGACACCGTCCCGGAGCGATGGCCTGCTCTCGGCAAGGCAGGAGGGACGGTCGCCTTCCACGAGCTTCGAGTACGATCCTGCCGATCCGGTTCCCACGCTCGGTGGCCGACTCTGCTGCGGCACGGCGCTCCCGCCGGGACCAGCCGACCAGCAGCCCAATGAATCGCGGCCCGACGTCTTGATCTTCTCGACGCCGCCGCTCGCGCGCGACACCGAGGTGACGGGTTTCGTCGCCCTCGAGCTCTTCGCGGCGACCTCGGCTGTCGACACGGACTTCACGGCGATGCTCGCGGACGTCGAGACGAGCGGCTTCGCCCGTTACCTCGCCGACGGCATCGTTCGCGCGCGCTACCGGACCTCGACGGCGAAGGCGGAGCCCGTCGTTCCGGGCCGGACCTACCAGTACAGGATCGAGCTGGGCGCCACGAGCAACGTCTTCAAGGCCGGCCACCGCATCCGGCTCTACGTCTCGAGCAGCAACTTCCCGCGCTTCGACCGGAACGACAACACGGGCGAACCGAGCGCCTCCGGGAACCGCATGCTGAAGGCGACCCAGACGATCTTCCACGACCGGGCGCGGCCTTCGACGCTCGTGCTGCCGATCGTGCCGCGTTGACGCGGAGGGCCCTGAAGTCGCGAGACCTGTAGCTCACGCCGACTTTCCCCTTGACAACTCAGACATGCCGTCTTAGTCGACCGTCTCTCGCGGGAGCGCTGAAGGAGGCCCAGATGGACGTCAGCCTGGTCGTCCTCGCCGCGAACGCCGCTGCGGCCGGCCTGCTGTGCCTCATCGCCTGGCTCGCTTCGCACGTCGTGCGCCGGCCGTCGATCGTCCACGCCCTGTGGGCCCTCGCCCTGCTCAAGCTCGTCACGCCCCCCCTGCTACCGGTGCCGCTCCTGCCGCTTGCGCCGCTGGCCTCGGGCGCACCCGCTGCGCCGGCCCCGGAGCCGACGACGATGGGGCTCAGCGACGGCACAGCGTCGGCGTCTGTGCCGGTCGGCTCGGTAGCCGGAGCTCTCGCGGGCACCAGTGCGACCACGGGGCGCCTGCCGCTCGAGCGAGCGGTCGAGCTCACGCTGGTTGTCGGCGCGCTGGCCGTCGGTGTTCTCGCATTTGCCCGCGCCCGGCCCTTCCGGCGCCTGCTGCGCCGCGGGCAGCCGGTGCCGGCGGAGGTCGCTTCGAGGGTCGAAGCTGCCGGAGCTCAGCGACGAGGAGCTCGACGCCCTTCTCGTCCACGAGCTGGCCCACGTACGCCGCCGCGATCACTGGCTGCGGATCGTCGAGATCCTCGCCACGGCCCTCTTCTGGTGGTACCCGGTCGCGTGGTGGCTGCGTCGCTCGCTGCGAAGGGTCGAGGAGCGCTGCTGTGACGAGTGGGTGCTGCGCCTGCTGCCCGGCGCGGCGACGACGCACGCGCGGGGTCTCCTGAAGGCGGTGGCCTTCACCTCGGCCGGAACGCCTCCCCTATCGGCCACTGCCTCGGCGGCCGTGCGGGCCGCCGACCTCGAGGAGAGGCTGACTGCGCTTCTGACACTGCCGCCGCAGGCGCCCTTCGGTCGCGGGACGCGCTTCACGCTGGCCGCGCTCGCGGCAGTCGCGCTTCTGGCCTTCCCCGCCTCCTGCCGCCAGGAGTCCTTCGGCGCAGCTCAGCGCGGACCTGCTCATTCTCCAGGGGGCCCCGGGCGACCCCCTCGTGAAGTACGTGGGCCTGCCGGTGAAGGTGCTGCCGGAGGCGACTTTCCGCAACCAGCTCGACGAGGCGAGGCGGCGGCAAGCCGAGGCTGAAGCGGCGGTCGCCGTGACGCACACCGACTCCGACGGGCGGTTCACGGTGCGTCTCCCCCGCAGCGGCCGCTATGTGATCGCGATTGCGACGCCAACGCGGCATCGCTGGAGCCCGCTCGGCACCCTGTCCTACTACTGGCAGGCTTCGCTCGACGGCCGGCCGGCAAAGCGCCTGACGCTGCGCGGCGAGACGGGGGTCGAAGGGCAGGCGCCCTACCTGGTCGCGTATCGACCGCCGCGCTGACAGCGCAGGATCAACGGGGGCCGTTCCCCCTAGGGCCGCAGCAATTCCACGAGCACGTCCTGGCTCTCGCCGCTCACGACCGTCACTTCGCGCCGCTCGATCGCGAATCCGGGTCGGACTAGCTCGATCACGTGGCGGCCCGGTGGCAGGTTCATGACCCTCGCTTCACGGGCGGTTCCACGGAACTCGTCGTCTACGTACACCGACGTGTCGTCGGGCCGGACCTCGAGCCTCACCCGACCGGAGCGGCCTTCGTACGAGCGCTCGGCATCGCGCGCCTGCGTAGGCGGAGCGCTGCTGTCGTCACCGCCCACGGCAGTGTAGGGAGCGTAGACGCCCACCGAGTAGCCGGGGCTTCCGTAGTAGCCACCCGCGTACGGCCAGCTCGAGTCGTAGCCCCAGCCGAGGGACAGCGAGACGCCCGGCCAGTAGGACGAGTAGTAGGGATAGTTCGAATAGTACGGTCGATAGCCGTAGCCGTAACCGTAGTAGGGCCGATAGTAACTGTGGCCGCCACGGTAGTAGCCGTGCCCGGGGTTGTAGCCATAGCCGTAGCCCGAGCCAGCCCGCGGGTGACGCTGCTGCGCCGCGCTGCCGCGAGGTGCGTAACCCGGACGGGACCCGTAGTGCATGCCGCCGACGGCCCCAGATCTCGCTCCGGCCGATGGATGGCGGGCTACCGCCGATCCGCGATAGCCGCCATGCGAGCCGCCCTGCCCGCCGCGCGAACCTCCGCCGCGGTGGCCCTGCGCCAGGACCGGTTGGCTGGCGAGCGCCAGGGTGAGAGCCAGAGCGGGGACCGAATATCGGAGCTTCATGAGCCCCTCCTCACAGCGCCGGGCGCCCCGAAACCTGCGCGGGGGCGACCCGTGCTTTCAGCATACCGACCCGGCACGGGCCGTGGCAAGCTCGTTTGCCGAGACGCGCTGGACTCGCGCGTCGCGTCTCCATAGACTCGGGCGTCCGCCGCCACGAACTATGGGCAACAACTGGCTCCGCCGCGTTCTCTCCCCGGTAGCGCAGCTGCGGGAGTGCGAGCTCGCCACGGGGCTCATGATGTTCGCCTACTCGTTCCTGGCGATGACGGCGTACAACGTCATCAAGCCGATCACGCGCTCGAAGTTCATCTCCAGCCTCGGCGCCGACAACATCCCCTACGTCCAGCTCGCGGCGGGCCTGCTCATCGGCGTCCTGATGCAGGGCTACAGCGTCCTCGTGGCGCGCCTGCCCCGACGCTACGTGGCCCCCCTGACCCTCGCCGGCATGTCGGCGTTCCTCGTGGGCTTCTGGTTCCTGTTCCGGACGGCGGGCGAGTGGGTGTCGGTTGGGTTCTACCTGCTCGGCCTGATCCTCGGCCTGCTCCTGATCAGCCAGTTCTGGACGCTCGCCAACGACATCTACGATGCGCGGCAGGCCAAGCGCGTCTTCGGCTTCATCGGCGGTGGGTCGAGCCTGGGCGGCATGACCGGGGCCGGCCTGACCGCCCTCGTCGTGAGCCGGGTGGGGACGGAGAACCTGCTGCTGTGCAGCGCGGGCATCCTCCTCGTGTGCGCCGGGCTCGTCACGCTGATCGTCCGGCGGGAGGCCGCGGCCGGTAGGGGCGGCTCCGTCGCCGCCGAAGAAGAGGGCGTCGGAGGCAAGGAGGCCATCCGGCTGCTGCGGGAGTCCCGCCACCTCCAGATCATCGCCCTCGTGATCGCGTTCGCCGCGGTCGGCGCCGGCCTCATCGAGCAGCAGCTCAACATGGCCGCAGAGGCGTTCAAGGGGCGCTCCGCCACCGACAACCTGACCGAGTTCCTGGCCCAGGTCACGCTCTACCTCTCCGCCATCGGCTTCTTCATCCAAGTTGCCCTCACGAGCCGGATCCACCGGTACCTGGGCGTCGGCTTCGCCCTCCTCGTGCTCCCGACGAGCCTGGGCGTGAGCGGAGTCGTCATGCTCCTGAACGCCGCGCTGTGGGCCCCCGCGCTGGCGCGCATCCTCGACACGTCGCTCCGCTACACCCTCGACAAGACCACCCGCGAGGTCCTGTTCCTCCCGCTGCCGACCGCCCTCAAGTACCGGGCCAAGCCGTTCGTGGACGTGACGGTGGACCGCTTCGCCAAGGGGCTGTCCGCGCTGCTGGCCCTGGTCCTCATCAAGCCCTGGGGCCTGGGGTTCAGCTGGCAGCAGATCAGCTACGCGAGCCTGGCCGTGATGGCCCTGTGGGTGCTGACCGCAGTCCGCGCCCGGCGCGAGTACCTCGCGAGTTTCCGCCGCAGCATCGAGCGGCGCGAGGTGGAGGCCTCGGCAGCACGACCCGACCTCGCCGATCCCGCGACGGTGGAGGCGCTCGTCGAGGAGCTCGCTCACCCCGACGAGCAGCGCGTGCTCTACGCCATCGATCTGCTCGAGGCCCTGAACCGCCGCCGGCTGGTCTCTCCCCTGCTGCTGCACCACGAATCAGAGAAGGTGCGGGCGCGGGCCCTGCAGGCGCTGGAGGCGGCCCGGCCCGAGCTGCGGGAGCGCTGGGCGGGTACCGTCGAGCGGCTTCTGGCAGACGCGAGTGCCGAGGTGCGGGCCGCCGCGGTGCACACACTCGCGGCGATGCGTGGCGAGCGCGCGGCCGAGCTGATGCGGCGCTACCTGGACGACCGCGACCCGCGTGTTGTCACCACGGCCGCGGCGACCCTCGCCGGCAGCGCGCGCGAGGAGGACGTCGCGGCGGCCGAGGCGGCGCTCGAGCGGCTCGCCGCGGACACGCGCGAGACGGGGGTCGAGGGGCGCCGGCAGGTGGCAGCCGCGCTCGGCGGGGTCGGCGATGCCCGCTTCCGACAGCACCTGGTCCCGCTGATGTTCGACCCGGACCCCGCGGTCGCGCGAGCGGCGATCCGCAGCGCCGGGCAGCGAGGAGGCCCGGAGGACCTCCTGGTGCCGTCGCTCGTGTCGCTGCTCCGCCACCGCTCGCTCCACGATGCGGCTAGGGACGTGCTCGTGGGCCGGGGCGAGGGAGTCGTGGGGGCGCTCGGGCACTTCCTGGCGGAGCCGGCGGAGGACGTGGAGGTCCGGCGCCGGATCCCGGCGACACTCGCCCGCATCGCGTCACAGAAGTCGGTGGACCTGCTCCTGGCGAGTCTCGCGCAGGAGGACGAGAGAGTCCGCGACGAGGCCCTCGCCGCCCTCGAGAGACACAGGCGCGAGCACCCCGCCCTCGCCATCGCGCGGGGCCCGGTCGAAGAGCGGGCCCTGGCGGAGGCGCGACAGGCTCTCCGCTACCTGAGCTTGCGCTTCAACCTCCTCCGCGACGAGGGGCAGGGGTCGCTGCTCGATCGGGCCCTCGAGGAGCGGCGGGCGCGGTCGGTGGACCGCGTCTACCGCCTGCTCGGGCTCATCTTCCCCTGGCGGGACGTGGCCGTCGCGCGCCGGGGAATGGAGGGCGACGCGCGCGCCCACGCCCGGGCCGCCGAGTACCTCGACAACATGCTCGCGGGGCCGCTCCGCCGCTGGCTCATGCCGCTGCTGGAGTACGCGCCCGTCGAAGAGAAGGCCGGGAAGGCGAACGCGCTTCTCCGCACTCGGGTGCGCGACCCCGAGGACACGCTCGCGCAGCTCATCCACGACGAGGAGGAGGCGCTCGCCGCGGCCGCCATTCAGCGCGTCGAGGAGAAGGGACTCTGGCGGCTGGCCGACGACCTCGAGCACGTGCTCGAGCACCGCCCAGCCCGTGACCAGCTCGTCTTCGAGACGGCGTCGTGGGCGCTCGCGGCGCGGCGGATTTCCGCCGAGGCCCGCCGTTCGCGCTGGCGCGAGGCGTTGCCCGCCGTGGTGGCGGCGGAGCGGCTCGGCCGGGTGCCGCTGCTGCGGTTCGTCTCGGTGGGGCAGCTCCTCCGCATCGCGATTACGGGCCGCACGCTTCGGCCGGAGCCCGGGAGCCTGCTCTACCGGGAAGGCGCCGCCGCCACCAGGGTCCAGCTGCTTCTCGAGGGCCCCATCGCCATGCAGTCGGGGGATACGTCGGCTGTCGAGCGCTCGGCCCCACTGGCCCTGGGCCTGGAGGCGGTCCTCGCCGGAGAGCGTCACCGCGAGACCGTGTGGGCGGGCGAGGGCGCCGTGTGCCTGACGGTCGGGGCCAGGGACCTGCTGGGGCTGATCACGGAGGAGATCGACGTGGCGCGTCGGCTCTTCCGGGCCGTTCTCGAGGGCGCTGCGGTCGACAGCCGGGTGCTGCGCGCTTGCCGACCCGTCGAGGCGCCGGGTGCGGTGGGCGCTCACACCCTCGAGATGGTCCGCTTCCTGGAAGCGAGCCCGCTCTTCGCGAGAGTCACGCCCGATCAGCTCCTGCAGCTCGCGCAGATCGCCCGCGCGGTGCCGCTGCGCCCCGGCTCGATGCTCTTCGACGAGGCGGATCCAGGCGCGCTATACATCGTGGCGAGCGGGGAGGCGTCGCTCGAGACGAACGGCGCGACGGCGCTTCGAGCCGGGCCCGGGGACACGCTGGGTGTCCGCGAGGCGCTCGCCGGGGTGAGCCGGGGGCGCGCTCGCGCCGAGACCGCGGGCTTCGCGCTCCGGCTCGAGGGCGAGGTCTTCATCGAGCTCCTCGCCGGCGACACCGCCCTCCTGCAGGGGATCTTCGGGACCCTGCTCGAGCGGAGCCGCTCGTAGACCGCCGCGGGCTCCTAGAGCTCGGGCCGATCCAGCCGATTCGATAGCCCGGCCTTCGGCCCCGCCTCCGCCTTTGGGCAGGCAGGGGCGCGTGCAAAGAAATGTCCGGACTCAACCCAAAGCGCTCGGCCCACGTCTATGTCCTGTGAGGGATCGGACATGGCAGAGAGCTTCAGCTGGACGGCGCCGGTTACCGCGGTTGCCGCGAACGAATGGCCTGCGGAGGGCGGGGAGACGGCGTTCCTGCGCCTCTGCGGCTCCGCCCCTAGACTCGTTTTCCGCAGCTCCTGAGGTTTAGGCCAAGACTGGGAGACACCGTTCGTAGCGCTTGCCGGCGCGTGACAGGGCGATCCCAGCCAATCCGGTTTGAGCGCGTGAGCGGTGCCGGGTTGAATGTAGGGACAACATATCAATAGATTAGGCTTGACAGTGAAGTCCATACAAGGTATTGTAGGGACAACGTGTACCTCAAGCGGTCCACTATCAAGCGCGGCGCGAAGCACTACGTTTACTTGCGCCTCGTCGAAGCTTTTCGCGACGAGGCTGGCAAGGTGAGCCATCGTGTCCTCGCCACTCTGGGG
>DATEUE010000046.1:0-2881 GCA_035283305.1 Vicinamibacteria bacterium
TACTACAAGACCCGGCTCTCGGAGGGAGCGAAGCTGCGCGGGACGTTCTACGAGGGAGACCTCGACATCCTGAACGGCACGGGCGACCGCTCGCTGCCGATCTCGGGCGACGAGCGCGAGGAGTACGGGCTCAATCTCGACTCGCGCGTGGGCGGCTTCTCGCTCTTCGCGCAGCTCGTGAAGGAGGAAGCCGCAGGCCTGCCCCGGCTGGGGATCGAGGTGGAAGCCGGCTACCGCTTCGCGCTCGGCGACCTCGCCGACCCGGGCGACCTCTTCCCCGCCATTCAGCCCGCGGTGCGGTGGAGCCGGCTCGAGAACGATTTCACGGCGCCGCGCGGCTTCGTCGCGCCGAGCTTCGCCTGGGACTGGGACAAGCTCGACCTGGGGTTGCGGGTCACGATCGTCCGCAAGCTGGACCTCACGCTCGAGTACTCGTTCCACGACATGGCGGCCTCGCGCGAGATAAACCACGATGAGGCGCTCGCGACGCTGCGGCTCGCGTTCTAGCGCACGAAAGACTCGCGGCGCGATGCTTCGGACAGCGGGATCAGGAAGCTGCCCGGGTCGCGGGCGATCTTCTCGTGGGCCGCGGCCAGGGTCGTCTCGCCGGCGTAGCTGACCGCCGACTGCAGGTGGCCGCGGATCCGCGAGAGGATGCCGACCACGCTGCCCACGTACGGCACGCGCACCGACTGCCCTTCGGCCGGCGTGCGCAGGGCCTCGGCGAGCTCGTCCTCCTCGGCCCCGTCCACGACGGCCTCGGGTGAGGTCATGCCGCGGTAGAGCTTCATCTTCTGGCGGGTGGCCGGGTCTTCCACCACCATCCCGGGGGCCTCGTCGGTACCCGAGAGCATGCTGCCGAGCATCACCGACGAGGCGCCACAGGCGATCGCGAGGAACAGGTCCTTGTCGTCCCGCACGCCCCCGTCGGCGATCACAGGCACCTGGCCGCCGGTCGCGAGGAAGACCTCGCGCACGGCCTGCAGCTGCGGCACTCCCGCCCCCGTCTCGAGCCGCGTGCGGCAGCCGCGTCCGGGCCCGACGCCGACCTTGATCGCGTCGGCGCCCAGCTCCACCAGGAAGCGCGCGGCCGCCGCGGTCGCGACGTTGCCGACCACGAGCGGCACCCGCGGCAACCGGGCGCGCAGCGCGTTCACGGCGCTCGCGACGATGCCCGAGTCGGCGTGGGCCACGTCGAGCAGCAGCACGTCGACCTCCTGGGCGACGAGTGCCGCCGCCCGCTCGAGGTAGTCGCCCGTCGCGCCCACCGCCGCCCCCACCCGGAGCCGGCCGCGCGCGTCCTTCGTCGAGTGCGGCTTCTGCTTGTAGAGCTTCAGGTCGCGCATCGTCACCAGGCCCATGAGCCGCCCCTGCTCGTCGACGAGCGGCAGCTTCTCGACCCGGTGCTCGAACATCGCCTGCTCGGCCTCCTCGAGCGAGACAGTGGGCGGCCGCGTCACGAGCCGGTGGCGCGGCGTCATGAAGTCGGAGACCGGCCGGGCGTCGGAGCTGGTCTCGAGCGGCATGTCGCGGTGCGACAGGATCCCGGCGAGCTTCTGGCCTCCCTTCACCTCCTCGACCAGGAAGCTGCTCGCGTTGTGGCGGCGGATCGCCTGGCGCGCCTCGCCGATCGTGGCCGTGCGCTCGAGCCACAGCGGGTTGTCGATGACGTACGAGTGGCGCGTCTTGACGTAGCGGACACGCGCGGCCTGGTCGGCGATCGAGGCGTTTCTGTGCAGGAAGCCGAAGGCGCCCTCGAGCGCCAGCGTCTTGGCCATCTCCTCGCCGACCACCGTGTCCATGTTGGCACCGAGGATCGGGAGCGCGAGCCTCATCTCGCCCGCGAGCGGCATCGCCAGCGACACCTCGCGCCGCGAACTCACGGGTGTGTGCTGCGGCCGGAACAGGAAGTCGTCGAACGTCTTCCCGACGAACAAGGGCTCGATCTCGGCCATGACGCTATTGTGCGCTCATCGGCCGCGGCTGCGGCGCGGTCGGCCGCTTGCTTCCGCGCGGCAATCCTGTGAGAGATTTGAGCCGAGCGGACACGCCCATGAACCTGGACCTCTGGCGCCACGACTTCAGGCTCGCCGCTTCGGGCTTGTGGCGGGCGAAGGCGTTCTCGGGAGCGGCGGTCCTGATGCTCTGTCTCGGGATCGCGGGAACCAGCGTGATGTTCGCCCTGGTCCAGGGTGTGCTGCTGCGCAAGCTGCCGGGCCGGGATCAGGAGCGGTTGCTCGTCGGGTGGAAGCGGTTTCCCACGGGGAGCTTTGAGCATTGGCCCTTCCGCGGGTCCGAGCTCGACGCGATCGGCGGGCAGAGCCGCGTCTTCGAGAGCGTCGCCGGCGTGGGATACAGCGGCGTCTCGGCCGACGTCGCGGTCGAGAACGGATCGGCGAGCACCATCCACACCGCCGCCGTGACCGGAGCCTTCTTCGAGGTGCTCGGCGTCCAGGCCGTCCTGGGCCGGCCGCTCGAGCCAACGGACGACCGGCCCGGAGCACAGAACGTGTTGGTCCTCACCCACGCGTCTGGCAGGGCCGCTACGGCGGGTCACCCGACGTGATCGGGCGCCGGCTGGTGATCAACGACCAACCCTTCACGCTCGTGGTTTGGCCAGGACCCGAAGCGGGCGCGCGGGAACCCGTCGCTCAACGTGGAGGCGATCCACCCGAATCACTTCCGGACGCTCGGCGTGCCGCTGCTGCGCGGGCGCGCCTTCAGCGACGCGGATCGCTCCGGAGCGCTCGAGGTCGCGATCGTGAGCGAAGACGTTGCCATGCGCGCATGGCCTGGCGAAGACGCGATCGGCAAACGCCTGAGGATCGGCGGTCCGGACTCCCGCGAACCGTGGCGCACGGTCGTGGGCGTCGTGAAGCCG
>DATEUE010000047.1:0-2156 GCA_035283305.1 Vicinamibacteria bacterium
AATTCATGATCCCGCAGTACGTCGTGTGGCTCGAGCAGCTGCCGCGCAACGCCAGCGGGAAGCTCGATAAACGCGCGCTGCCCTCGCCCGCCGAGCTCGCGCCGGCCGAGGCGGCCTATGTCGCACCGCAGACCGCGACGCAGACGCTGCTGGCGGCGCTCTGGGAGAAGGCGCTCGGCCTGCGCCGCATCGGCATCCACGACGACTTCTTCGTGCTCGGGGGTCACTCCCTGCTCGCGGCGCAGGTGCTCTCGCGGCTCAACCGCGAGCACGGCATCGTGCTCCCGTTCCGCAGCATCTTCGAGGCGCCGACCATCTCGCGCTTCGCGTCCCTGATCGACGGGCGCAGCCGCGAGGAGCGTGAGCGCAGCGTGACGCGCATCCCGCGACGGCGGGACACCGGGCCCGCGGCCGTGTCGCTGATGCAGGAGCGTATCCTGCTGCTCGAGGAGCTGGATTCGGACCGGAGCCTGGTTCACAACGTGCCCTCGGCCTTCCGCCTCGAGGGGCCGCTCGACGCGCACGCGCTCGGCCGTGCGCTCAACGACGTCGTCGCGCGCCAGGAGTCGCTGCGAACCACGTTCCGCAAGGATGGCAACGCGTACCGGCAGTTCGTGGCCGCCTCCCTCGACCTGGCTCTCGCGACCCAAGACCTGCGGGGCCTGCAGCCGTCGGAGCGCGAGCCTGCGGTGAAGGCCTTCCTGGATCGAGAGACGCGGCGCGCGTTCGATCTCGCACGGGGTCCGCTGTTCCGCGCCTTCCTGCTGCGACTGCAGGACGAGGAGCACATCCTGTTCACGTTGCGCCACAACGCGATCTGGGATGGCTGGTCCTTCGACATCTTCCGCCACGAGCTCGCGAGCTTCTACGAAGCACACCTCGTTCAACGCCCGGCGTCGCTGCCCGAGCTGACGCTGGGCTACTCGGACTTCGCAGCCTGGCATCGCGAGTGGCTCGCCGGGCCGGAGATTCAGGATCAGCTCGCCTTCTGGCGGAAACGGCTCGCCGGCAACCCCGCCCCGGTGGCGCTGCCGACCGACCGGCCGCGGCCGGCCGTGCGCAGCCACGCCGGCGCCGACGAGTGGATCCAGATCCCGCGGGCCGAGGCCGACCTTCTCGCCGAGCTGGGCCGCGAGCTGGGGGCGACGACGTTCATGGTGCTGCTGGCGGCCTTCGGCGTGCTGCTGCACCGCTACAGTGGCCAGTCCGACGTCCTGATCGCGTCGCCGGTGCGCAACCGGCCCCGCCCGGAGACCGAGGACCTGATCGGGCTGTTCACCAACACACTGATGCTGAGGAACAGCGTCGACTCGGCCGAAAGCTTCGCAGCCCTCGTGAGGCGCGTCCGCGCCACGACGCTCGACGCCTTCGGCCACCAGGAGCTGCCGTTCGACCTGCTGGCGCGCGAGGCGCCTCCGGTGCGCGTGGTGTTCTCGCTCCAGGAAGCCCGCCATCGCGAGACCTCGCTCGGCCCACTGCGGCTCACGCTGCCGCACGTGCTGCCACCCGCCGCGGCGGTCGACCTCAACTTCTGGCTCGTGGAGATGCAGGACGGGCTCACCGGCGCGCTGAACTACAGCACCGAGCTCTTCGACGCGGCGACGATGCGCGGCTTCCTGTCCCACTACCGCGAGCTGCTCCTGGCCATCCGCGAGGATCCCGAGCGGCCGGTGGGGCGCCTCCGGCTCGTGTCGGCGCAGGAGAGCCGGAAGCTCGTCACGCACGCTACCGCCGTCGAGCCCCCCAAGGCATCGCTCGTCGGAGCGCTCGCGGCCCGCGCGACCGAGACGCCGGAGACGATCGCGCTTCGGGTCGGCGACGGCACGCGGGCGACGTACCGGGAGCTGCTCGCCGAAGTCACGGGGCGCGCCGCGTGGCTGAAGGCCCGGGGCGTCAGCGCCGGAGATCGCGTGGCACTCGGGCTCGAGGACGCTCAGCAGCGGCTTGCGAGCCTGCTGGGCCTTTTGTGGCTGGGCGCGACCCCGGTCCCGCTCGATCCCGGCGATCCGCCCGCGCGCCGGCTGGCGCGCCTGCAGGCCGCGGGCGCCGCGTGGCTCTGGGGCGACAGCGACGGCGCGTCGTCGCTCCCGGCCTCGCGCGTGCTGCCGCCGCTCGCCGCCGGCTCGCCGCCGCCCGCAGACCGGAGCGCACCCGCG
>DATEUE010000048.1:0-2931 GCA_035283305.1 Vicinamibacteria bacterium
TCCTCCATGCCCTGCTCGACGTAGGTCTGGAGCATGCTGAGCTGGTAGAGGTCCGTCAGCAGCACGCTCTGCGGAGGAGGCGGAGGGGCGGTCACGATGCCCACTCCTCGTAGCGGGCCGGCAGGGCGCCCAGGCGCAGCATCTCCGCCTCCGCGTTCGCGCCGTCGTCCGGATGGACGTTCACGGCCCGGATCGCGTCCATCAGCAGGACGACGGCGTAGCCGAGCGTCACGGCGTCCCGAACCGTATTGAGCACGCAATAGTCGGTCGCGAGGCCACCCACGAACAGCCGCCGCACGCCGCGGGCGCGCAGGGCTGCATCCAGCGTCGTGTCTTCGAAAGCGGAATAGGCATCTTTGTCGGCGGCGGTCGCCTTGTGCACGATGACCGTGGACGGCGGCAAGGGCAGATCGGGAGGCGCGCCCGCGCCGGGAGAGCCGGCGAGGCAGTGCGGCGGCCAGATTCCCCCTTGGTTGCGGAACGAGCAGTGGTCGGCCGGATGCCAGTCGCGGGAGGCGAAGATCGGCAATTTCCTTGACTGGAAGAGGGCAAGGTAGCGGCGCAAGACCGGCACGATCTCACCCCCGTGCGGGACCGCGAGACTTCCGCCGGGCAGGAAGTCATTTTGGACGTCCGCGATCAGCAGCGCGTCGCCCGGTTGAAGGCTGATGGTGGTCGGTGTCATGGCGGTCTGTGCACCACAGGATGTTCAAAAAGGCCGTCCAGCAAGGCCGTAGCAAGCGAGACACCCCTCGGCCCGTGCGCGAGCGGGCGCGATCGCATCGTACCGGGGGGGCACGGCGAGCCCGACGTTCTTCGAGTCCCGAAGGATCGCTGATCCCGGTCGCCGACTCACGTCTCCGGGGCGCCGAGCGCCTGCCGCAGCTCGACGAAGCGCGCGAGGCCGCTGTGCGTCAGCAGGCCGACCAGCTCGGAAGAGCCCGGCCGCAGCACCAGCAGCCGCTGCGCCCCGAGACGCCCCATCTTGACGATCGCCTCCAGGAGCGGCGTCTCCGGCGTCACGCTGTGCTCCTCGTCGGCGCGCTCGAGGTGATCACGGACGCGCTCCTGCGCGCGCGCCTCGGGCGGCACCGTCCTCAGCCGGTCGACCGAGATCAGGCCGACCGTCCGCCCGCCCTCCACGACCGGGAAGCCGCGGAAGCCGCGCCCGAGGATGTAATCGTCGATCAGCCGATCCAGGGTCAGGTCGGGGGGAACGGTCACGGGCTCGCGCACCATCACGTCCTCCACGGACACCTGCCCGAGCAGCTCGCGGAGGATCAGACTCTGATAGCTCGTCTCGGCGAGGCCGCGCGCGAAGAGGCCGATCAGCACCAGCCAGATGCCGCCGACCAGCGCGCCCGAGAAGATCTGGATGCCGCCCAGCAGCGCGAGGCCGAGCCCGAGGCCCTTGCCTGCCTGCGTGGCCACGCGGCTGGCGCGACGGAGGGAGCCCGTGCGCCACCAGAGCAGAGCGCGCAGCATGCGCCCGCCGTCGAGCGGGAAGCCGGGCAGCAGGTTGAAGGTCCCGAGCGCCAGGTTGATCCAAGCCAGGTAGCTCGTCACGCCGAGCAGGAGATCGGGCGTCGTCTCAGGCAGCAGCCGCCCGGCGACCCAGAAAAAGAGTGCCAGCGCGAAGCTCGCCAGGGGCCCCGCGACGGCGATGCGAAGCTCCGTGCCGGGGTCCTCGGGCTCGCTCGTCATCTCTGCGACGCCACCGAACAGGAACAGGGTGATCGAGCGGACAGCGTGGCCGGAGCGCCGTGCCACGATCGAGTGGGAGAGCTCGTGGAGCAATAGCGAGAGGAAGAAGAGCAGGGCAGCGAGCAGGCCGGCGGCCCAGGTCTGGGCGGCGCTGGCCTCTGGCTGCGTGCGCGGGAAGTAGCCGGCCGAGAGGCTCCACCAGATCAGCAGGAAGACCAGGAACCAGGAGGGGTCGACGCGCACCTGGATGCCGGCGATCCGGAACAGGGGAAGGCCGCCCCGCGCGTCGCGGGTGAACCGGCTCGGCTGGGCGTCGCGGGGGGCCCGAGCGGGCTCACTCATGGCCGGCCCATGCACAGCTCGACGGTGTGAGTCGCACCGTCGCTGGGAAGTGCGATCTCGGCGTCGCGCACGGGCGCGCCATCGACGCTCAGCTCGCGCGCACCGGGAGGCAAGCTCTCGTCCACGCGCACTCGAATCGCGAGCCAGCCGTCGGGGCCGCGCACGTGGGCCTCGAAGCCATCCCACGCGCGCGGCAGGCAGGGATGCAGCGCCAGCCGGCCGTTGCGAAGCCGCAGCCCGAGGATGGCCTCGACGGCGAGCCGCCAGGTCCAGGCCGCCGAGCCCGTGTACCAGGTCCAGCCGCCACGTCCGACGTGCGGGGCCACCGAGCCGATGTCGCCCGCGATGACGTAGGGCTCGACGCGGTAGCGCGCGACGCCGGCGTTCGTGGATGCGTGTCGGATGGGATGGATCAATTCGAAGATCCGATGCGCAGCGTCGCCGTCGCCGACCTCGGCGAATGCCCAGGCGAGCCAGGCTGCCGCGTGCGTGTACTGACCACCATTCTCGCGGATGCCGGGAGGGTACGCCCTGATGTAGCCGGGCTCGCGAGGCGTCGCATCGAAGGGCGGCCAGAGCAGACGCACCAGAGACTCGTCCTCGCGCACGAGCTCGCGCCACGCGGCCGCGAGGGCCTGCCGGGCGCGCCCGTCGGCGCGCGATCCCGACAGCACCGACCATGACTGCGCGATCGAGTCGATGCGGCACTCGTCGCACGCCCTCGAGCCCCAGGGACGTCCGTCGTCATCGAAGGCGCGGATCCACCATTCTCCGTCCCAGGCGCTGTGCTCGAGCGCATTCTCCAGCGCATCGGCTCGGTCGAGCCAACGCCGCGCGAGCACCGCTTCGCCGCGGCGTTCGCAGAGCCCCGCGAAGCTCCGCATC
>DATEUE010000049.1:0-16772 GCA_035283305.1 Vicinamibacteria bacterium
CGCGCCGGGGGCCCGCGGGCGCTTCAGTCACCAGCTGCTGACAGCCTGCGCTCCCGACACGATCGCCAAGGCCGTCCAGGCCGTGACCGCGCAGGATCTGTTCATCCTGCCGGTGACGTTCCAAGGCCGCAGCTGCTACCGCCTGTGCTGGGGCGTCTACGACAATCGCGCGGCTGCCGAAGCCGCGCGCGCCGGCGTGCCCGACTACTTCCGGCAGGGCACGTCGCCCCGCCTTTCCCCGCTCAACGAGCTGCTGCCCTGAACCTCCGGCGCGGGGTCGTTGTGGCGGCCGCGATCCTGGCTGCCGTGCGCCCGGCTGGAGCCGACTCGATCGTCCTGACGAGCGGTCGCGTGATCGAGGCGGACCACGCGTGGCTCGAGGGCCTGGAAGTCCGCTACGTGCGGAACGACACCATCTACTCGGTGCCTCGCGAGCTCGTCGCGAGGGTCGAGGCGAGCGACGGAGGGCCCGCGCTCGTGGACCCCGACGTGCGCAAGAGCCGGGAGCAGCTCGCTTCCGGGCAGGCGCAGGAGGCGCTGCGTCACGCGCGGCTCGCGCTCTTCCGCCAGCCACAATCGGTGACGGCGCTGCAGGCCCTTGCGGCCGCTCAGATCGCGCTCGGCGACATGATCCGCGCGCGCGCGACGATCACGGAGGCGCTTTCGCTCGAGCCAGGCAGCCCGCTCTCGCTCGAGCTGCTCGGCGACGTGCTCGCCGAGACCGGCGACTTCGCGTCCGCGCGCGAGCAGTACCGGCTGGCTTCCGAAGCGGCCCCGCAGCCCCGCGTGCACAAGAAGCTGGAAGCGCTCGGCCCGGTCGCGGGGCCGGTCTCGAGCGCCCGGTTCCGGATCCGATTCGACGGCGCCTCGGACGAGCCGCTCGGCCTCGCGGTCCTGAACGTGCTCGACCAGGCCTGGGAGGATCACGAGCGGCGCCTGGGGTTCGCGCCGAGCCTGCCCGTGACGGTGGTGCTCCAGACGGCCAGGGCTTTCCAGGACACGACCCGGGCGCCCGGCTGGGCGGCCGCCTGGAACGACGGCACGATCCGCGTGCCCGTGATGGGCATCGACCGCCCCACCGCGACGCTCGTGCGCGTCCTGCGCCACGAGGTCGGGCATTCCTTCGTCGCCGCCCGCACAGGCGCCAATTGCCCCACCTGGCTTCAGGAGGGCCTCGCACAGTGGCTCGAGGGCGGCGACCCGGGCCGGGAGGACGCGAGCCTCGCGAGCCTCTCGCGGAAAGCCGCGTTGCCCCGCCTCGACTCGCTCGAGCAGCCCTTCGTGGACCTCCCGGAAGCACGCGCCCAGGTGGCCTACGCCGAGAGCCTCTCGGCCGTGGCCTACATCCTGAAGCACCACGGAGAGGACGGGCTGCGCCGCCTGATCGCGGCGCTTGCCACGGGGCTGAAGACCGCCGAGGCGCTGCCGGCCGCGATCGGCCTCAGCTACGCCGACCTCCAGCGCGCGTGGGAAAAGCGACTGGTTGCCAGCAAGCAGTAGGCGACGGGCTGGATGAAACATACGGAAACGGACGGACAACGGACAACGGAAACGAACGGACAACGGAAACGAACGGACAACGGAGACAACGAAACGGCTGGCGGGGGGGCATCCCGCCCCCCCGGGCCCCCCGGAGAAAGTGTTCACAGAGCGGGCCTGTAAGCCGGATTCTGTTCCCGCCGCTTGCGCGACGGGCAGCGATCATTCCTCTAGCCCCGCGGTTGCCCGCGGGATCCAGCAACCAACCCGGGGGCTTCGGCCGGGCCGACCTCAAACGCCCCCCTATTCGGTCTTGCTCCGCGTGGGGTTTTCCCTGTCCCGCCGTGTCACCACGACGGCGGTGCGCTCTTACCGCACCTTTTCACCCTTGCCACCCGCGGAGTCGCCCCCGCGAGTTCGGCGGTGTCGCTTTCTGTGGCACTTTCCCTGGGGTCGCCCCCGCTGGCCGTTAACCAGCACGCTGCCCTGTGGAGTCCGGACTTTCCTCCCCGGCTGATGCGCCGCCGCGGCGATCGCCCAGCCCGCTCCGCGAACGACTACAGAGTACCACTCGAAAGATCGCCGAGGAACGGCAGCCGACGAGCGGGACGCCAAGAGAAAACGAAATGGAGGGCAAGGATTCTCTGGACCGGCTGTGCGGGGAGCTTCGGCGCCCCACGTACCCCCGCTGGCGTTAGCCGTCCTTGTCCTCGCTGATGCCGTAGGCCTCGAGCTTCTTGTAGAGGTTCGAGCGCGGCGTGCCGATGGCGGCGGCGGTGGCCGAGATGTTCCAGCCGCTCTCGCGCAGCTTCTGCACCAGGAACGCCCGCTCGGCGCCCTCCTTGAAATCGCGCAGCGTCGCTGCCGCAGCGGCCGCCGGCTCCTCGGCCGGCCGGCGCAGCACGTCCTTCAGGTGCTCCGGGCGCACCTCGTCGTCCTCCACCATGATCAGCAGCCGCTCGACCGCGTTCTTGAGCTCGCGCACGTTGCCGCGCCAGCTATGGATGCCCAGGGCGGCAATCGCCTCGCGCGTGAAGCCGCGCGGCCTGACGTTGTTCTCCGAGCGGAACTGGCGGCTGAAGTGCTCGACGAGCGGGGCGATGTCCTCGGGCCGCTCGCGCAGCGCCGGTACCGCGATCGGCACCACGGAGAGCCGGAAGAACAGATCCTCGCGGAAGCGATCGCGCGCGATCTCCTCCTCGAGGTTCTTGTTGGTGGCGGCGATCACGCGCACGTCCACCTCGATCGTCTTCTGCGACCCGATCCGCTCGACCTCGCCCTCCTGCAGCACGCGCAGCACCTTCGCCTGGGTGCGCAGGCTCATGTCTGCGACCTCGTCGAGAAAGATCGTCCCACGGTGCGCCAGCTCGAACTTGCCGATCTGCTTCTCGGTGGCGCCGGTGAACGACCCCTTCTCGTGGCCAAAGAGCTCGCTCTCGATCAGCTCCTCGGGGATCGCGGCGCAGTTGACCTGGACGAACGCCTCGTCGGCGCGCAGCGAGTTCCTGTGGATCGCGCGCGCGACCAGCTCCTTGCCGACACCGCTCTCGCCGGTGATCAGCACCGTCGCGCTCGTCGGCGACGCCCGCCTGACCGCGTCCCAGACCTTCTCGAGCGCCGGGCTCTCGCCCACCATGCGGTAGCGGTCGTCGAACACGAGCCGCAAGCGCCGGTTCTCCTCGACCAGGCGCTTCTGGCCGAGGGCGTTGCGCGCCGCGATCAGGATCCGCTCGCTGTCGGGTGGCTTCTCGATGAAGTCGAAGGCGCCGAGCTTGACCGCTTCCACCGCCGTCTTCACCGTTCCGTGGCCGGACAGGATCACGACCGGCACCGCCGGCGCCTTCTCTTTGAGCCGCTTCAGCACCTCGAGGCCGTCGAGCTGGGGCATGCGAACGTCGAGGAAGACCAGGTCGGGAGCCTCGGTTTCGGCGAGCTTCAAGCCGACCGGCCCGTTCGCGGCCAGCAGCGTCTCGTAGCCCTCGTACTCGAAGATCATCTTCAGCGAGGAGCGCACGGCGTCCTCGTCGTCGATGATCAGCACGCGCGGCTTCACGGCCGCCGGTCCACGTAGACCCGGGTCAGGAACGTCTGCTGGGGCCGCGGCCGGAACACGTAGAGCCAGGCGGGCGCCCCCGGCTCGAGCCCGCCGAGCACACGCCGGTAGGCCGCCAGGTCGGGGGTCGGCTTGCGGTTGATCTCCACCACGAGATCGCCATCCTCGAGCGCATCGACGCCGGGGTCGACGCCGAGCACGTCGCGCACCACAACGCCCACGCGGTCGGGTGGGACGCGTTGCTCCACGCGAGTGGCCGCAGGCAGGTTGGCGACCTGCAGCCCGAGCGCGTCACCCTTGCGCGCGGGCGTCGCCGGCGGCGGCGTACGCGCCGGTGGCGGGACCTCTTCGGCGCCCCGCGCCTCGAGCCGTGCCTGCAGTACGACCGAGCGCCCGTCGCGGATCACCTCGAGCTGAACGTCCGTGCCCGGCCGCAGGGCCGAGATCGTCCGCACCAGGCCGTCGCCGTCCTCCACCGCCTGGCCCGAGACGCTACGGATCACATCCCAGCGCCGCAGCCCGGCCTTGGCGGCCGGCTCGTTCGCGAGCACGTCGAGCACCAGCGCACCGCGCGCGTCCTGCAGCCCCATCATGCGCGCGAGGTCCGGGTCGAGCTCGTGCAGCTCGATCCCGAGATAGCCCCGCTCGACGCGGCCCCGGTCGCGCAGCTGGCTGAGCACGGCACGCGCGACGTTGATCGGCACGGCAAAGCCGATCCCCTGCGCGTCGCTGCTGACCGCGGCGCTGATCCCCACCGCCTCGCCGTGGCGGTTCACCAGCGGGCCGCCGGAGTTGCCCGGGTTGATCGCCGCGTCGGTCTGGATGTACGCGTCGAACGACTGGTTCCAGATCTTGCGCCCGAGCGACGACACGACGCCCACGGTCACGGTGTGGTCGAACTCGAGCGGGTTGCCGATCGCGGCCACCCAGTCACCGACGCGCAGGCGGTCGGAGTCGCCGAGACGCACGATCGGCAGACCCCTCGCCTCCAGCTTGATGAGCGCCAGATCCGTGCTCGGGTCGGAGCCCACGAGCCGCGCCGGCAGCTCGCGCCGGTCAGCGAGGCGCACGCGGATGCGGCCGGGCCCCGGGACCAGGTGGTGGTTGGTGAGGATGTAGCCGTCCGGATCCACGATGAAGCCGGACCCCTCGCCGCGGCGCGGCAGGTCGAGCGCGGGGGCGTCGACGACCCCGGTGTGCGGGTTGTCGGTCGCATCCTCGATCACGTCGACGTGCACCACCGCGGGGTTCACCTGGGCTACGACGTCGGCGAAGGAGGCGGCCGAGCCGAACAGGCCCGGCGGCGACGGCGGCGCCGCGACGCGCCCGCCACCGCCCGCCAGGTAGCCGATCGAGCCGGCCACGAAGGCCGCGAGGGACAGGCCGAAGCCGAAGGCGGCACGCGTCATGCGATCAGTATAGCCCTCAGCCGGCGGCGAGCCGCGCCCGGAACGCCGCCTCGTCGATCACGCTCACGCCGAGCTCACGGGCGCGCTCGAGCTTCGAGCCGGCCTCGCGGCCCGCCACCACCACCGAGGTCTTTTTGGAGACCGTGCCGGTGACGCGGCCGCCACGGGCCTCGATCGCGGCCTTGGCCTCGTCGCGGCTCATCGACTCGAGGGCTCCGGTCAGGACGAACTGCTGGCCCCGGAACGCGAGCGAAGCAGCCCCGGTCGCCTCATCCTCGACCCGCAGCCCCGCCGCCTTGAGCCGCTCCACGAGCTCCTGGTTCCCCGGGTCGCGGAACCAGGCGTGGACCGATCCCGCCACGGCCGGGCCTATCTCGTAGATCGCGTCGATCGCCTCGACGTCGGCCGCGCCGATCGCGTCGAGGCTCCGGAAGTGGCGCGCCAGCAGCATCGCTGCGCGCTCGCCCACGAAGCGGATCCCGAGCCCGAAGACGAGCCGCCGCAACTCGCGCGAGCGGCTCGCGGCGATCGCCTCGAGCAGGTTGCGCGCGCCCAGCGACTCGCCCTTCTTCGCCTTGGGTGCGAACAGAGGGGCGAGATCTTCGAAACGCAGTGCGTAGAGGTCGGCGAAGTCCTTCACCAGGCCGCGCTCCACGAGCTCGTGGACCAGCACGTCGCCGAAACCCTCGATGTCCATCGCATCGCGGCGCGCGAAATGCTTGAGCCGCTCCTCGATCTGCGCGGGACACGAGGCGTTGGGGCAGCGCCGGTCCACCTCGCCCTCGGAGCGAACCGCCGGTGTGCCGCACGCCGGACAGCGCTCGGGCGGGGTCCAAGGCTCCGTCCCGGGTGGTCGCTTCTCGAGCACCACCGCCACCAGCTTCGGGATCACCTCGCCGCCGCGCTCGATCTGCACCGTGTCGCCGACGCGCACATCCTTGCGCGCGATTTCCTCCTCGTTGTGGAGCGTGGCGCGGCTCACCGTGGTGCCGGCCAGGAACACCGGCTCCAGGTGCGCGACCGGCGTCAGCCGGCCGGTGCGGCCCACCTGCACCTCGATCGCGCGCACAGCCGTCTCGGCCTGCAGCGCCGGGTACTTGTACGCGATCGCCCAGCGCGGGAACTTCGAGGTGGCGCCGAGCTCCTGCTGCAGGGCGAAGTCGTCCACCTTCACGACCACCCCGTCGATCTCGTACTCGAACGTGTCGCGTCGCTCGCGCCAGGCGAGCGCCGTCTCGAGCACCTCGCCGATCGTCGCGCAGCGGCGCGACTCGAGGTTCGTCCTGAGCCCCCACGCGCGCATCTTCTCGAGCGCCTGCCACTGGCTCTTGAGCTCCAGACCCCGCGCCTGGGCCACGCTGTAGAGGAACACCTCGAGGCCGCGCTTCTCGACCACGCGCGCATCGAGGCTCTTCATCGTGCCAGCCGCGGCGTTCCGAGGGTTCGCGAACGGCTCCTCCTCGGCTTCCTCGCGCTCGCGGTTGATCGCGGCGAAGCGCGAGCGCGGCAGGTACACCTCGCCGCGCACCTCCAGCTCGTCCGGCGCGTCGTCGCCCCGCAGCTCGAGCGGGATCGCGCGGATCGCACGCGCGTTCGGGGTGACGTCGTCCCCGCGCACCCCGTCCCCGCGCGTGACCGCGCGCGCCAGGCGGCCGCCCTGGTAGTGGAGCGCCATCGACAGGCCGTCGATCTTCAGCTCGGCGGTGTACGCGATCTCGCGCTTCCCGACCACGCGGAAGATCCGCTCCTCGAACTCGCGCAGCTCCTCTTCCGAGTAGGTGTTGTCGAGGCTCAGCATCGGCACCCGGTGCACGAAGGTCGGGAACTCGCTGGAGGGCGCCTCCCCCACGCGCTGGGTGGGGCTCGTCGGGGTGATCAGGTCGGGGAACTCACGCTCGAGCTCGCGCAGCTCGCGCTCGAGCGCGTCGTACTCCTGGTCGGAGATCTCGGGCGCGGCGAGCACGTAGTAGAGGTGCTCGTGGCGCCGGATCTCCTCCCGCAACCGGGCGATCCGCTTCTCGGCCTTCCCGCGCGTGGTCATGGGTGCTGCCCGCCGGCAGAAGCGTCAGTGGTCGCGGGCGAGGATGAAGCCGGGGAGCGCGTCGAGCGCCTCGCGGTAGGGCGACGGCTCGAAGGCGATCAGGTTGGCGCGGGCCTCGTCGGCGTAGCGCTCGGCCATGCCACGCGCCTCGTCGAGCGCCCCGCAATCGCGCGCGAGCCGCACCAGATCGTCGCGCGTGACGCGCGCGAATGCACGATCCTCGAGCACGGCCTTGACCTTGTCCTCGGCCGCGCGGCCGCCGCGCTGCAGCAGGAAGATCATCGGCAGCGTGACTTTGCCCTCGCGCAGGTCGTTCGCCACCGGCTTGCCGAGCGTCTTCTCCTCGGCCGTGAAGTCGAGAAGGTCGTCCACCATCTGGAAGCACAGTCCCAGGTTGAGCCCGTAGCCGGCGAGGGCTGCCTCGCGCTCGTCGCCCACGGCGCCCAGGATCGCGCCGATCTGCGTGCAGGCGGCGAAGAGATCGGCCGTCTTGCGCCGGATCGTGTCGACGTGCTCGTCCACGGTCGCGCGCATGTTGCCGTTGCGCTCGATCTCGAGGATCTCGCCCTCGATCAGGCGCAGCGTCACGTCCGACAGCAGGCGCATGATCCGCAGGTTGTCCTGGGAGAGCGCCATCGCCATTGCCTTGGTGTAGAGGAAGTCGCCGAGCAGGACGGTTATGTCGTTGCCCCAGCGGCTGTTCACGCTGCGGCGGCCGCGCCTGGTGGTGGCCTCGTCGATGATGTCGTCGTGCAGCAGGCTCGCGGTGTGGATGAACTCCACGGTCGACGCGAGCGTCACGGCGCGCTCGCCGCGGTAGCCGCAGAGCCGGCTCGCGAGCAGCAAGAGCGCGGGCCGCACCCGCTTGCCGCCGCCCTCCTGAACGTAGCGCCCGATTTCGCCCACGAGCGGCACGTCGGAGCGCACCTGGCTCCTGAACACTTCCTCGACGCGCCCGAGGTCGTCTTCGACCAGGCGAACGATGTCCTTCAGCCCCAGGACGCTCGCCCGACCGAGAGGGTTCACCGCAGCCATGGCTAACGGTAGTTCGTGAACTGCATGTCGATGCCGAGGTCGGTGCCCTTGAGCACGCGGATCACTCCCTGCAGGTCGTCCCGGTTCTTGCCGGAGACCCGGAGCTGGTCGCCCTGGATCGCCGCCTGCACCTTGAGCTTGCTGCCCTTGATCAGCTTGACGATCTCGCGGGCCTTGTCGGTGGGAATGCCCTTCTGCAGCGTGATGCGCTGGCGCACCGTGGCGCCGAGCGCCTGGTCGACACTGCCGTAGCTGAGCGCCTTCAGTGGCACCCCGCGCTTCACGAGCCGCTCTTCGAGCACGTCGCGCACGGCCTTCAGCTTGAACTCGTCGGCCGAGGCGAGTGCTATCTCCTCGCCCTGCAGCTCCACGGAGGAGCCGCTCCCCTTGAGATCGAAGCGCGTCTGGATCTCCTTCATCGCCTGGGCGATGGCGTTCTTGACCTCCTGGAGGTTGACGCTGCTCACGATGTCGAAGGAGCTGTCGGCCATTGGGGATCACTTCTCTGGACTTGGAGCTTCTCGGCTGCCCGTAGAGCAGGCCGGTGGCTAAAGTGACGGATTCACGGCTGCATGTCAAACCGACTACGTGGTAAGGTGGCTTTCAGAGTTCCCCGCAGCGCCGACGACCGGCCGCGGTTCCCGGAGGCCACAGCAATCCCAATGCCGGAGGAGCGTCCCAGCATCGCCCGCGCCCGAGACGAGCTGCGGGAGGACCACGAGCGGCTGCACGCGCTCCTCGGCCGGCTGCGGGCGACGCCCGATCGCGCGGCTCTCGCCGGGCTGCTCCGCGAGCTGCCCCATCGTCTCGGGGAGCACTTCCGGCGCGAGGAGCAGCCGGGAGGCCTCTACGACGCGATGGGCGTGTCGATCCCCGAGGCCCGGGGCCAGGTCGGCCAACTGGTCGACGACCACTTCCGCCTCGTCTCGATCGCGCGCAACCTCGCGGAGGAGGCGCTCTCGCCCGGCGTCACCACGACCACGCTCCAGGAGCAGGCGAAGCGCGTGGCCGACTACCTTCTCGACCACGAGCAGCGCGAGCATAATCTGGTCCGGAGGTTGGTCGAAGAAGCCTGAGTCAGAGCGCGCGGCGGAAGAGCCGCGCGTAGTTGCGTTGGGCGGCTTCAGCGAGCCCCTGCTCGCTCACTCCGCGTAGGGCCGCCAGCTTGCGCGCCACCTCGAGCACGAACGCCGGCTCGTTGCGCTTGCCCCGGTGTGGAGGAGGCGCCAGGAAGGGGGCGTCCGTCTCGACCAGCAGCCGGTCCTCGGGCACCTCGCGCGCCACCTGCTGGATCACCTCGGACCTCGGGAACGCCAGGATCCCCGAGAAGGAGATCAGCAGCCCGAGGTCCAGCGATCGGCGCGCCAGGTCTAGCCCGCCGGTGAAGCAGTGGATCACGCCGCCCGTCTCGCGGGCGGCTTCCTCCTCGAGGATCGCGGCGGTCTCGTCGTCCGCCTCACGAGTGTGCACGACGATCGGCAGGCCGACGTCGCGCGCCAAGCGGATCTGGCGGCGGAACACCTCGCGCTGCGTCTCGCGCGGCGAGTAGTCGTAGTGGAAGTCGAGCCCGATCTCGCCGATCGCCACGACGCGGCGCTCGCGCGCGAGCCCCCGGATCTCGTCGTAGGTGTGCTCGTCCGCGAGGCGGGCCTGGTGCGGGTGCACGCCCGCGGTGGCGGGCAGGCCGTAGACCTCCGCGACGCGCAGCGAGCGCCTCAGCGCCTCACCCTCGTCCACCTCCCCCACCACCAGCATCTCGACGAGGCCCGCCTCGCGCGCCCGCGCGATGACCTCGTCGCGATCGGCGTCGAACTGCGGCATGTCGATGTGGCAGTGGCTGTCGATCATGCCGGGCTCACGGCACCCGGGTGCAACGCGCAGAAGAATCGGCGCTCCTGCTCGTCGAGCCGGCGGATCGCGACCGTTGCGGGCGACCCGCACACCTCGCACGCCTTGTGCTGGAGGCCCGCGAGCGTCAAGTCGAGATCGACGCCGCCCCACAGGGCGAGGTCCTTCTCCTCGCTGGACATCGGTCGGGGATTGTACTCAACTGGGAGCCATGTTCCGCCGCATCGCCGATTTCGAGAAGTCGTGGGCTGCCGACAGCGAGGCCACGTTGAAGGTCCTGCGGACCTTGACGGACGCCTCGCTCGGCCAGTCGGTGGCGCCGGGTGGGCGCACGCTCGGTCGCCTGGCCTGGCACATCACCTGCACCCTCGGCGAGATGCCGGGCCACGTCGGCCTCGCGGTCGAAAGCCCGGAGCAGGACTCGCCGCCGCCTTCGTCCGCCTCGGCGATCGCGGCCGCCTACGAGAAGGCCTCCCGCTCGCTGCTCGCGCAGATCAAGCCCTGGGACGACGCCACGCTGGATGTCGAGGACGACATGTACGGCCAGCGCTGGGCCCGCGGCTTCACCCTGCACGCGCTGCTGGAGCACCAGATCCACCACCGCGGGCAGATGACGGTCCTGATGCGCCAGGCCGGCCTCAAGGTCCCGGGCATCTACGGCCCAGCCCGCGAGGATTGGGCCTCGATGGGCATGCAGCCGCCGAGCGTCTGACTATTTGCAGACGCGGGAGCAATCTCCCTGGATGTAGCCGAGGGAGCGGAGGTTCTCGCACTGCTCGCAGGTCAGCTCGGCCGCCTCGGATCCCCCGGGCCCGCGGCGGGCGAGCCGCAGCGTCCACGCGTGGAGGGCCTGGCGGTAGTAAGCCGTCCGCAGCGGCTCCTCCGGGGCCACGTCGCGCGACTCGCTCGGGTCGGCCTCGAGGTCGTAGAGCCCCTCTTCCCCGCTGCGCGTGTCGTAGAAGAACTTGAAGCGCTCGTCGCGCAGCGCGTAGCGCGGTCGGTCCCACACGCTGCGGGACAGGACGGCCGGCTTGCCGGGCGCTCCGAGAAGGACGGGGAGCAGGCTCCGCCCCTGGAACTCGCGGTCCGAGCCGCCCTTGCCCAGCACGCCGAAGACATCGGCGATCGTGGGTGCTATGTCGAGCAGGTCGCTGAGCGCCGGCACACGGGCCTTCGCAGGTCCCGTCCCTTTCGGGAAGCGGACGATCAGGGGAACCCGCACCGACGGCTCGAAGACGTGGACGTTGTGGCCGACCCAGCCGTGCTCGAGCAGTTCCTCGCCGTGGTCGGCCGCGACGATCACGACCGTGCGCTCGAGCAGGCCCTCCGCCTCGAGCGCGCGAACGATCGCGCCCACCTCCTGGTCGGCGAAGGCGAGGTTCCCGTCGTACAGCCGGACCAGGTGCTCGCGCTCCTCCTCGCTGAACGACCGCCGGCCCTGGTTCACCTCCTGGAAGAAGCGCGAGTCGCGGCGGACCGCCTTGGGAATCGGGCCCTCGGGACCGAAGCGCGTGTCGAAGGGCGGCTCGGGGTCGTAGGGGAAGTGCGGCTCCCGGAAGTGGACGTAGGCGAAGAAGCGCCGGTCGCGATTCTGCCGCAGCCACTCCGGGAGCACCTGCCGGAACACGTCGCCTCGGCTGCCTAGCGTGCGGAACACCTCGTGGAACTCGGAGAAGCCGCGGTCGAATCCGAACAGCCGGCCCGCCACGGCGTTCGCGACGAAGCCGGCGGTGTGGATGCCCTGCGCCGAGAGCAGCTCCGCGAGCGTCAGGCGGTCCTTCGGCAGGCGCGCGGAGAACGACACCTCGCTGTGGTGGCGGTCCGGGTACTGCGACGTCCACACTGACGACATCGCCCCGAGCGTGTAGACCGCGGGCGTGTACACGCGCTCGAACACGACGCCCTCGGCAGCCAGGCGGTCGATCTCGGGCGTCGTCTCGCGCGGGTAGCCGTAAGCGCCGAAGGAGCGCGCGCGACCGGCATCGAGGATGACGAACAGCACGTTGGCGGCGGCAAGGCTGCGGCGCAGCGGGTCGGCGCGGGCGTCGAGCTCCTTTGAGATCGGCTCGGGCTCGAGCGGCTCGCCGCTGCCCGTGCCCATCACGCGAGGCGCCACGAGCCGGCCCCAGGCGAAGCGCGGCCTCCCGGCCTCTCCCACCGCGAGCCCCAGCCGAACGATGTCGCCCGCGCGCCCGGGCAAGCGGACCGTCTGCTCCGCGGGCGCAGGCCCGCGAGCGTCCTGGACCTGGCTCCAGATCTCCCGCTCGCCGCCCGCCTCGTCCTCGAGCAGCACCCGGAACGAGGCCGCACCGGCCGCGGCGCGGGCTGCGGGCAGCAGCTCGGGCGTGAAGCGCAGCTCCGCCCCCGGGGGCAGCCGGAGCGCGAAGCGGACGACCGCCGGGCCGACGAGCGTCAGCACCGGCACTCCCTTGTCGAGGCTCGAGACGAAGGGCCGGGGCGCGTCGCGTCCCAGGAGGTCCTCGAGGGCCGCGTCGGAGGCGGCCCCGGTGACGAGGCTGTAGAAAGCCGCCCCGAGCTGTCGTCGGTCGAGGCTCTGCGAATCGGCGTCGACCGGGGACGCGGTCTTCGCGAAGACGAAGCGCAGCCGGTTGTCGCCGGCCCGCTGCGCCGCCGGGGGCAGCGCGATCCGGTAGCGGTGGCGCGTGTCGTTGAGCGCGAACCGGTCGACGGTGGTTCCGTTGAGCCGCACCTCGACCGACTGTCCGGAGACGCCCTTGAACGGCATGGCGTCCAGGATCGCCACCCGCGCCGCGGCGTCCTCCCAGAGGAACGCCACCTCGGCCTCGCCCTTCGACCACAGGAACGGCTCGTCGCTGCCGCCCGCCTCGCGGTGGAAGCCCTCGGTGAGGCGCGGCTCGGCCGCGGGCGTCCCGAAACGCAGCACGTCGGCCCCCGACCAGGTCTCGGCCACGGCCGAGCGCTCGGCCAGGTCGTACACCACCGCCTTGGGGCGGCCCGGGCAGCCGAGCGCGACCGTGGCGAGCGCCACGATCGCGGCAGAGCGAGCTCTCACTTCACCTTCGTCCCCGGCGCGACGGACGAGTCGAAGGTGCACAGCACGGCCTTGCCCTCGGCCGAGCCGGCGAGGACCATTCCGTTCGACTCGACCCCCATGAGCTTGGCCGGCTTCAGGTTCGCGACGAGCACGATCGTCTTCCCGACCAGGGCGGCGGGCTCGTAGGACTCGGCGATCCCGGCGACCACCTGCCGCGTCTCGCCGCCGAGATCCACCTGGAGCCGGACGAGCTTCTTGGATCCAGCGATCTTCTCGGCCTCGGTGATCTTCGCGGCGCGCAGCTCGACTTTCGCGAACTCGCCGATGTCGATGCGGTCAGGCGCGGCCGCGGCGGCGCCTTGCGGCGGCGGCGAGGCGGCTTCGGGCTTCGGAGCGGGCGGAGGGGTGGATTCGGACACGGGGTTCTCCTTGGCGTCGTTGGCTTTTTCCACGCGGGGGAAGAGTGGGGCGACCGTACCGAGCGGCGTTCCGGGCTCGAGTCGGCCCCAGGCTAGGTCATGGCCGTCGGGCTCGCGTTCGCCGAGGCCCAGCATGGAGAAGATTCGGGCGGCCGCGCGCGGGACGACCGGCGAAGCGAGCACCGCGACGAGTCTCACGCCCTCGAGCAACCGGTAGAGGAACGCGTCGAGCTCGCCCCTGCGAGCCGGGTCCTTCGCGAGCGACCACGGCTCGGTCTGGACGATGGCCTGGTTGAACTGCCCGATCCAGCTCCACACTTCGCCGAGCGCGCCGGAGAAGTCGAGCTCCTCGTAGCGAGCCATCACCTTCGCCGCCAGACCGGAGCCGGGCACTGCGACTACCCTCGCGAACTTCTCCGTGAAATCGAATGGCGGCCCCGTCAGTGCCTCAAGGGGCGCCTGCCAGCGCGGCGGCACCTTCCCCGCGCAATAGCGCGCGACCATCGTGAGCGCGCGCGAGACGAGGTTGCCGAGGTCGTTCGCCAGGTCGGCGTTGTAGCGCGTCACGAAGGCCTGGTCGGTGAAGTCCCAGTCGGCCCCGTAGTTCGCCTCGCGCAGCAGGAAGTAGCGGGCGGCGTCGGGCCCGAGCCGCTCGACGAGCGCGACCGGGTCGATCACGTTGCCGGTCGTCTTCGAGAGCTTGCGCCCCTCGCGCGTGATGAAGCCCTGCGCGAACTCGCGCGTCGGCACCGGGACGCCGGCCGCATACAGCAGCGCCGGCCAGTACAGGCAGTGGAAGCGGATGATGTCCTTGCCGATGAGATGCAGCCGCTCGTCGCCGCCCGTCCAGTAGTGCCGATAGTCCGGCGCGTCGTCGGCGAAGCCGAGCGCGGTGATGTAGTTGCTCAGGGCATCGACCCACACGTAGAGGACGTGGTCCGGCTGCTCGGGGACCGGGATTCCCCACTTCACGCGCGCGCGGCTGACGCTGAAGTCCTTGAGGCCCTGCTGGATCACCCCGAGGACCTCGTTCTTCCGGGACTCCGGGCGGATCCGCAGCGTATCGCTCTCGATCGTCTGGCGCAGCCAGCCCTCGTAGGCCGAGAGCCGGAAGAACAGGTTCGCCTCCTCCGTCCACTCGCACGGGCGCTCGTGGTCGGGGCAGACGTTGCCGGGCTGGCGCAGCTCCTCTTCGTCTTTGAAGCCCTCGCAGCGCGGGCAGTACCAGCCCGAGTAGGTGCCGCTGTAGACGGCATCACGCCCGTCGGGAGTCTTTGCGACGCGCAGCTTCTCCCAGAGGCGCAGCACGCCGCGCTTGTGGATCTCGTCGGTGGTGCGGATGAAGCGGTCATAGCGGACGTCGTAGCGCTGCCACAGCTCGCGAAACGCCGCCGCAATCCGGTCGCAGTGCTCCTGCTCGGAGATGCCCTTCTCGCGTGCGATCCGCTCGATGTTCTGGCCGTGCTCGTCGGTGCCGGTGAGGAAGAACACGTCGTGGCCGGCGAGCCGACGCGCCCGCGTGAGCGCGTCGGCCGCGATCGTGGTGTAGGCGTGCCCGACGTGCGGGATGTCGTTCACGTAGTAGATCGGCGTCGTGAGATAGAGCGTGCGCTTCGCGGCGGTCATGCGGGCTTCCCGGACCCCGAGCGCCAGGCGGCGAGGGCTTCGGCGAGGACTTCCTTCACCGCGACGCCGGCCTCGGCCGCCAGGCGCTGGCAGTCCTCGAACTCGGGCCACGCATTGTAGACGACGGAGCCGCGGCGCCCGATCTTGACCCGGACGGGTCCGTAGGGCGTCGCGACCATCGCCGTCTCGCGCTCGAGCTCCGTGCGCAGCCACTCCTGGCGCCGCACGCCGAGCGTCGTCGTCTCGCGGAACAGCAGCTCCTCGATCGCCTCGCGCCTCCCGGGCGGCGCCAGCACGGTCACGAGCACGCCCGGTCGGCCCTTCTTCATCTGCACCGGCGTGAAGAAGGCGTCGACGGCCCCCGCCCCGAGCAGTCGATCGATGAGCGGCCCGAGCAGCTGCGGCGCAGCGTCGTCCAGCTCGGTCTCGAGCACCAGGATGCGGGCGGTCGCGGCGGGCGCGCCCTCCTCGCCGACGATCAGCCGCAGCACGTTCGGGCGGGCCTTCGTGTCGCGGCTGCCGGCGCCGTGGCCGGTTTTCTCGATCCGCAGCGGCGGCAGCGGGCCGTACTCGGTGGCATGGCCGGTGACGAGCAGGGCGCCCGTGGGCGTGACGAGCTCGCCCTCGCCGGCACCGTAGACCGGGACCCCCGCAACCAGGCGGGCGGTGGCCGGGGGCGGGACCGAGAACGTCCCGTGCGACATCGTGACCGTGCCGGTGCCGAGGTTGAGCGGCGACGAGACGAAGCGCGCGGCGCCGAGCCACTGCAGCGCGATCACGCCCCCTACTACGTCGACGATCGAGTCGATGGCGCCGACCTCGTGAAAGTGCACCTTGTCGGGTGTCGTGCCGTGGACCGCTGCCTCGGCTTCGGCCAGCCGGCCGAAGAGAGCCGCGGCCTTCTCCTTCACGGCCCCCTCGAGCGTCGAGCGGTCGAGGATCTCGACCACGTGACGCAGGTGCCGATGCTTTGTGTCAGCCCCGTCCGTCACGACGTGGACCTGTGTCGCGGCGAGACCGCAGCGCGAGACGCGCTCGGCGTCGAGCCTGTAGCCCGAGAGCGGCAGGCGCGCGAGCTCGTCGCGGAGGCGTTCGACCGGGAGGCCGAGGTCCACGACCGCTCCCAGCAGCATGTCGCCCGCGGCGCCGCTCGCGCAGTCGAAATAGACGATGCGGCTCAGAGCGCACCCCGTTCCTTGAGGCTCACATAGCGGCCGGCGCCGAGCACCAGGTGGTCGAGCACCTCGATGCCCATCAGCGTGCCGGCGGCCGCGAGACGTCGCGTGAGGGCCAGGTCCTCGGCCGAGGGCTCGGGGTCGCCGGAGGGGTGGTTGTGGAACAGCACGAGGGCGGCGGCCCGCGACACGACCGCTTCCTGGAAGACCTCGCGCGGATGGACGAGGCTCGCGGTCAGGCAGCCCACCGAGACGACGGCCTCCCGCCGCAGCCGGTGGCGCACGTCGAGCGCGAGCAGGCCGAACGTTTCGACCGGTCGGGCGGAGTAGCGAGGCAGCAGGTAGCGCGCGGCGTCGGCGGGAGACTGCAGCGAGGGCGCTGCGGCCCCGTCCTCGGAAGCGAGACGGGCCCCCAGCTCGAACGCGGCGAGCAACCGGGCCGCCTTCGCCCGGCCCAGGCCACGGACGCTCTCGAGTTCGTGGATCCCGCGCGAGGCGAGGCCATGGAGGCCCGTCTCGAGGAGCGTGTCCGCGACGTCGAGCGCCGTGGCCCCGCGGGCTCCGGTCCCGAGCACGGCCGCCAGCAGCTCGCGGCTCGACAGCCCGCCCGGCCCGACCCGGGCCAGCCGCTCGCGGGGACGCTCGGTCATGTCCCGGGGGGTCCGGGGGGG
>DATEUE010000050.1:0-10100 GCA_035283305.1 Vicinamibacteria bacterium
AAGGAACGCATGCGCCGGATCGCGGAGCCGTGGCGTCCCTACCGCTCGGTCGCGTGCTTCTACCTGTGGAAGAGCCTCGACGCCGCGAAGGGGCCGCCCCCGCGACGCAAGGGCCGCTGACACGGTCTGCGGCCGTTCACAATTCTTGACTTCTCCGAGTCGCCGCGCTTGGCTAGTCTTCACGCAATCCGTCCCCACGAGAAGGAGCCGATCTTGCGCAATCGCTGGGCACTCGCCTTCCTGTTCGCCATCCTGACCCCGCTGTCGCTGCCAGGTGCGCCCGAGGGCGCGGGCGGCGGGGACGCGGAGCGCTTCTGGCCCCAGTGGCGCGGGCCGCACATGACGGGCGTCGCGCCGCACGCCACACCTCCGCTCGAATGGAGCGAGACGAAGAACGTGGCCTGGAAGGTGGAGATCCCCGGCAAGGGCTCCTCGACCCCGGTCGTCTGGGGCGATCGCATCTTCGTGCTCACAGCCGTGCCGATCGGCGAGCCCAAGGCCGTCCCCGCGACGGTCATCCTGCCGCCACGGCCGGGTCCCGCTCCACCGCCCGGAGGTCCGAGGTCCGGCGGCGGGCCGCCGCGCGGCATCCTCCCGGAGTACACCCAGCAGTTTACTGTCCTCGCGCTGCGCCGGAGCGACGGCAAGCAGCTGTGGAAGCGCGTGGTGCGGGAGGAGCAGCCCCACGAGGGCACGCACCCGACGGGCACCTGGGCCTCCGCCTCGGCCGCAACCGACGGGCGGACGGTGCTGGCCTTCTTCGGCTCGCGCGGCCTGTACGCGCTGGACATGGACGGCAAGCTCCTCTGGGAAAAGGACCTCGGCGACATGAAGGTCAAGCTCGGGTTCGGCGAAGGCAGCACCCCCGCGCTCGCAAAGGACCAGGTCTTCGTGCAGTGGGATCACGACGGCGGCGATTCGTTCCTGGTCGCGCTCGATCGCCAGACTGGCAAGGAGCTGTGGCGCCAGAAGCGGGACGAAGAGACCTCGTGGGCGAGCCCGCTCGTGATCGAGCGCGCGGGCCGCACCGAGGTCGTCACGAGCGCCACCAAGAAGGTCCGCAGCTACGACGCGAAAGGCGGCGACCTGCTCTGGGAAACCCCGGGCATGACGATGAACGCGATCCCGACACCCGTGCACGCGGGCGGGCTCGTGTTCCTGACGAGCGGCTTCCGCGGCAACGCGCTCCTCGCGGTGAAGCTCGACGAGGCCAAGGGCGACATCTCCGCCTCGCCCGCGATCGCCTGGAAGCTCGACCGTGACACGCCCTACGTGCCCTCGCCGCTGCTCTACGGCGACGAGCTCTACATCCTGAAGGGCAACAACGGCCTGCTCACCTGCCTCGACGCCAAAACCGGCGAGCGTTTCTACGGACCGGAGCGGCTCGAGGGCGTTCCGAACGTCTACGCCTCACCAGTCGGCGCGGGCGGGCGCGTCTACATTCCCGGCCGCGAGGGGGCGACCGCGGTCGTCGAGCGCGGCCGCGCGTTCAAGCTCCTCGCGACGAACACGCTCGAGGACGGCTTCGACGCGTCCCCGGTGGCCGTGGGCTCGGAGCTCTACCTGCGCGGCCACAAGTTCCTGTACCGGATCTCGGAGTAGCAGGGCCTCACTTCAAGAAGCCGCTCTGCCCGGCTCCCGCGGAGAGTGCGTCGTTCTCCGGGTCGTCGAGCGCGAGCACGGCCCGGGCCGCGGCGGGAAGCGCTGTCTGGGTCTCGGGCCGAAGCAGGGACTTCTGGTACTGCTGCTGTGGCTTGTCGGAGCGGCAGTAGAAGGCGTGCAGGGCCAGGCGCGGCCGGTCGGTGTCGTTGGCGGTGCCGCCGTGCCAGAGGTGGGAGTTCATGACCACGAGGTCGCCGGCCCGGCCGGTGACGAGGACCTCGTCGGGATGGCGCAGGCGGGGGTCGCCGAGCGCGTCCTGTGGGCGTCGTCCCCACCGGTGCGAGCCCGGGACGGCGCGGAGCGCTCCGTTCTCGGGGGTGAAGTCGTCGAGCATCCAGACGGTGTTGCAGACCCAGAAGCCCCGCTCGTCGGGCAGCGCCCCCGCGTCGACGTGAAGCGGCTGCGATTCGCCATTCCGGGGGTTCGCGGAGCGGGCGTTCAGGCTGCTCAGCTTGAAGCGCGTGCCCAGCACGTGGCCGAGGTACTCCAGCACCACGGGCTCGACGATGCACTCGACGAAGACCGCGCCCTTGTCCACGAGGTTGGCGAGCCGCCGTGCGCCTGGCTCGAGCCTGAACTCGGCGCCCGCCCGATCGCCTTCCGCGTCGAAGAGGGCCTGGAGCCGGTCGGCCAGCCGCTGGCGTCGCTCGGGTGCGATGAAGCCCTCGAGGCGGACGAAGCCTCGTTCGTCGAGCTCGCGCCGGTGGGCTTCGGTGATCGGCATCGGGCGTGAGCCGGCGGCCTAGCTGCCGCCCTTCTTCATCCGCGCGAGCTCGGCCTCCGCGGCGATATACCCGAAGGCGGCCCACTGCTCGCCGGCCGTGACCTGCTGGAACGCCACGCGCGCCTCCGCGGCTCGGCCGTTCACCAGGTGGAAGTTGCCGACGGCGTAGCCGTAGGTGGCGCGCGTGACGCCGTCGCCCCCGGCGCGCAGCAGGTCGTCGGGAGCGTGGACGCCCTTGTACATCAGCAGGCGCTGGAGGTACGCGCGGTCCTCGGTGACGCTCATGCCGGCGTGGATCGGCTCGAGGACACGGGCGGCGTCCGCGTCCTTCCCGAGGCGTCGCAGCGTCATGTAGAGCCAGTCGCTCGTCGCGATCGTGCTCTCGTCGCTGCCGCGCGCCACCTCGAGGCAGCTCCGGTACGCTTTCTCGGCCGAGGCGAAGTCGCCCTTCAGGTAGTGGGCGAGGCCGAGGTGGTAGTAGACCGAGAACTGCAGGGTGGTCGTGGTCGGGCGCTTGGGGTCGGAGCCCGGCTCGGGCTCGTCCGGCTTGCCCTTCACGAGCGCAGCGGCGCGCGAGAGATCGGCCACGGCCTTGTCGAGCTCGCGCAGCGAGATGTAGCGATGGCCCCGGTGGCGCAGCAGGCGCGCGTCGTTCGGGTGCTTCGCGAGGCCGCGCGTGTAGGCCTCGATCGCCTCGCGGTAACGGCCGAGGTAGCCGTAGCGGCGCCCGAGCCAGACCGCCGCGTCGGCGCTGTCAGGGCTCTTCACGAACTCGGCGGTCGCCGCGTCGAGGTCGGCGTCGAGGGTCTTCTGCCGCTCCGGGCGCAGCTCGGGAGCGAAGAGCGGCACGCCCAGCAGCGACGTAGCCTCGGGCTTCGTCTCTGCGTCGGGCGTGCCCGCGCGCGCCGCGGTCACGACGCCGGGACGCAGGAAGCGGTCGTACCAGGCGAGGTGGCGCTCGAGCCGGTCCTTCTGGTAGGTCGGGGTCCGGATTCCGTGCCACTGGTCGGGGTAGACCACGAGCTCGGTCTCGACCTTGCCGACCCGGCGCAGCACCTGGTACTGCTGCTCGGAGTTGATGAGCGGCACGTTCACGTCGAGAGCCCCGCACAGGAAGAGCGTGGGCGTCGTGATCTTCTCGACGTCGAAGAACGGCGACGACAACGAGAGGTAGAGGTCCCGCTGCTTCCACGGCAGGCCCAGCTCCAGCTCGTACTCGTACTGGTAGTGGTCGGTTCCGTAGTTCGCGAGGTAGTTCGAGGCGCCCGCGCCGGCGACCGCGGCCTTGAAGCGCTGCGTCTTGGCCACGACGTAATTGGTCAGGATGCCACCGTAGCTCCAGCCGCCGACGCCGAGCCGGTCCGGGTCGGCCACGCCTTTGGCGACCACGTGGTCGACGGCGGCCATCACGTCGTCGAAGTCCTTGTTGCCCCAGTCGGCAAAGATCGCCCGGCTGAAAGCGGTGCCGTAGCCCGTCGAGCCGCGCGGGTTCGCGGCGATCACGGCGTAGCCGTTGGCCGCCAGCACCTGCCAATCGAGTTCGAAGCTGGTCGAGTACTGTGAGGCGGGCCCGCCGTGGATGCGCAGGATCGCGGGGATTCGCGAGCCGGGCGCATAGCCGGGCGGCAGCGTCAGGAAGCCGTCGACCAGCGTGCCGTCCTTGCCCTTCGCCTGGAAGCGCTCGACCGCGCCGAGGCGGATGCCCTTCAAGAACTCGTCGTTCACGCGCGTGATCCGCCGGAGCCCGCCGTTCGCGACTGCCGAGATCTCGGGCGGCTGGACGAGCGAGCTCTCGAGCACGACGATCGCGCCGCTCTTCGCCACGTCGAAGGCCTGCACTTCGCGCTCGTCGGCGACAACCCGCTCGACCGCTCCGCCCTCGACGCCGACGCGCGCGAGGTGCTGGTTGCCGGCGTCCTCGATCACGAACAGCAGCGAGCGGCCGTCGGGCGCGAAGCGAGGCGACAGCACGTTGCGGTCGAGCGCGGCCGTGAGCGGCCGTGGCGCTCCGCCGGCCGCGGGAACGAGCGCCAGGTGGCTCGCGCCGTACCACATGTCCTTCGGGTCGCCACCCGCGACGAAGGCGAGCCACTGCCCGTCGGGGCTCCACACGGGGCTCGAGGCCTCGCTCGGACCGGTCTCGACTCCCCGCGGGACCTCACCCTCCTTCGCGGCGACCACGAAGACGTCCTTGTTCTGCGAGAGGTCCGGGTCGGGGAGCGTCCGGTTGCTGACGAAGGCGATCCGCTCGCCGTCGGGCGACCAGGCCGGCTCCGAGTCGTCGAACGGGCCCGACGTGAGCTGGAAGGAGGTCTTCTTCGCGACGTCGAAGACATGGACGTGCGAGCGCAGCTCGCGCAGGTACCCCTCGCCGTCGCGCTTGAACTGCACGCGGCGCAGCACGATCGGCTTCGCCGTCTTCTTCGGCTCGACCGACTCCTCGTCGTCTTCCGGGACGAGCGGGGCGTCCGGGTCTTCGTCCGACATGACGAGTGCCAGGCGCTTCGAGTCGGGGGACCAGGCCAATTCGGAGACGTCGGCCTTGTAGCTCGTGAGCTTGACCGCCTCGCCGCCCCTGCGGCTCAGCAGGAACACGGCCGCGTGCCCGCCCTCGCGGCTCGAGAGGAACGCGATCCACTCGCCGTCCGGGCTGAAGCGCGGCGTGGATTCGGCCTTCTTGCTGGAGGTGAGCCGCAGCGGCTCGCCGCCCTCGAGCGGCGCCATGTAGATGTCGCGGTCCGCGCGGTCCTTCTTGGCGTCGAGCGTCCGCACCGTGTACGCGACGAAGCGTCCGTCCGGGCTGAGCTGCGGGTCGGAGACGTCCTTGATCTGGAACAGGTCGTCGACGCGCAAGGGGCGCTCCGCGGCCGAAAGCGGCAGGGCGCAGACGATGAAGGCGGCGACGAGCAGGAGCGAGTGGCGCGGATGGGACAAGGGGGACCTCGCTTGTTGGATCCTCAAAGCTCGGAATGGTACCACCGGGGTTGGCCGAGGTCCGGGTTTGGACCCGCGCGCCGGCGGCATGACAATCCCGGGCGATGCCGAGCGCACGCACGCTCTCGCTCGCGGTCGTCCCGCTGCTCCTGCACGCGCTCGCGCGCGAAGTGGACCGGGCGCTGGGGCTCGTGCTGCGCGCCGAGGTCGAGCCGGCCAGCCTGCTGGGCGAGCTGGGCCGCGCCGCGGACGCGGAAGGGCTCGTGGCGCTGCTGCGCGTGGGGTCGTGGCTCGTCGCCGGCGTCGCGATCGTGACCGGGCTCGCGTGGTGGCGCCGTCGCGCGGAGGGCACCGAGAGCGCCGACTTCGAGTCGGCCTTCGCGAGCGAGGCAAGGGTCCTGGCGCCGCTCCTGCTGCGTCCGGCGCTCAGCGTGCTGGGGCTCGTGTCGGTGGCGCTGCGGCCGTCCTATCCCTACGGCTTCACGCTGCCGGTCGCGCTGACCCAGGACTGGGGGATCGCCCAGGATCTCCTGGCCCTCGCGGCGATCCTCGCGCTGCGCCTGCCCGCCCCGCGCTTTCCCGCGCCGCGCGCGGGTGAGGTGTTCCTGCTGAGCTTCCTCGTGTACGCCGCGCTCGTGCCGCAGTGGGCCTGGCACTGGGACTCGCACCCCGGCAACGAGCCGAAGACGCTGCGCCAAGCCGTCGCGCTCGGCCACTGGCTGACGTTCGACGCCGAGCCCGTGACCGGCCCGATGGAGGAGCTCCCGACGCGGCCGCTCACTGCGAGCCTCCGGGCTGCGGTCGCCGCCTCGGGCCGTGAGTCGTGGCGGATGCTGGGCGCCGTCGCCCGCGGCGAGGCCGGCCGGGACGCGATCGCCGCCACGCGCATCTCGCGCCAGGTGGTCCGCGGCAAGGAAGGCGGCGTGTATTCCGTGCTCGCGCCCGGGCCGTCGATCCTGCTGGCGCCGGCGCTGCGAGCCGACCGCGCTGTGAACCGCGCGCGGGGCGAGGCGGGGCGCGTAGCCGTGAGCGTGCTGCTCTTCTGCGCACTCGGCGCCTGGCTGGTGACGGCGTTGTTCCTGCTGGTGCGCGACGCCACAGGGCGGGCGGGCCTCGCCGCGGCTCTCGCCTTCGGCTTCGCGCTCCTGCCGCCGTTCCTCTTCTACTTCCATCAGTTCTATCCCGAGATGCTCGGGGCGCTGGCGCTGGCGCTCGTGTTCCGGGCCGTCGCGCTGCGGCCGGAGCGGATCCGCCTCCATCCCTGGCGCCTCGGCGCGCTGCTCGCCGCGCTGCCCTGGCTCCACCAGAAGTTCCTGCCGGTGTGGGGAGTGCTGCTGGTGACGGCGCTCCTCATGGGGTGGCTGAGCCCGGTCGCGAGAGTGCTGGACCGCACCGGATGGAAGTGGGCCGCGCGGCTGCTCGTGCCGAACCTCGCGGGCATCTACCTGTTCGCCCTCTACAACTTCGCCATCACGGGCAGCGTGCGCCCGGACGCGTTGTTCCTCGCCTGGGGTCCGGGCGGTGTCTCTAGCGCGCGGATCGGACAGGGCATCCTCGGTCTGCTGCTCGACGCACGCTTCGGCATCCTGCCGTACGTGCCGCTGCTGCTGCTGGCCGCGGCCGGGCTCGTCACAGGCGGCGCGCGGCGCTTCGCGGTGATCCTGCCGGCGGCGCTCGCCTACTACCTGACGGTGGCATCCGCCGACAACTGGTCCGGAGCTGTCTGCAATCTGGGGCGCTACGTCATGCCGCTCGCACCGCTCGGCGTGGCGCTCGTCGGCATGGCGATCGCGCGCACGTCGGATCGACGCGGTGCGATGGCGCTCGTCCTGGCACTAGCGTCCTGGACCGCGCTCCTGGCGGTTCTGCTGCGGCAGGACCCGCACGCGGCCAACGACTCCGCCCTGCTGCTCGCGAAGAGCACGTACGCCGACGGCCAGCAGTACATCCCCGGCCTCTTCATCCGCACGTGGGCCGACGCGGCTCCGGGCCTGGCGCCGCGCCTCGTCGCCTGGCTGCTCTTGATCGCGGGCATCGCCTTCTGGCTGCGCCGCGTCGCTCGCGGCGGCGGGGAAGCCGGCACCTCGCCGCTACGCACGCTCGCGGGCGTCGCGGGGGCGCTCGTCGTCGCCTCGCTCGTGCTCGAGCGCGCGGCGCCTGCAACACGCACGCGGCCGGCATGGCCCGGGGCGATCGCCGCCGACGCGGGGGCCACGCTGTTCCTCGAGGGCGCCTCGGTCGTGCGCGAGGACGAGGCGGTCGCCGGCCCCGGCGCGGTCCGGATCCTCGTGAGGGCGCCCGAAGCCAAGAGCTCGCTCGTCGTCACGATGGGCGGCAGCGGCGGCTTCGCCCAGATCGCGGGCCGTCCACCGCAGGCGCTCCATCCCACGGGCGCGCTCGTCGAGGTGCCGCTCTCCGCGTACCATGTGGTGCGCGGCACGGACCGGAATGCGGTCTTCTCCCGCGCCTTCTTGTGGCTGGAGCAGGAAGCCGTGCTCCGGCCGAGACAAATGGAACCCGGCGGCGACGAGCTACGTTGATTCAAGACAATGGGTGAAGTCCGGACGCCGCTCGTCGAGTTCGACGATCTCGCCGTGTCCTACGGCCAGGTCCAGGCGCTCGCCGGGGTGAAGGGGGCGTTCCTGCCCGGGCCCACCGGTCTCCTCGGGCCGAACGGCGCCGGCAAGACGACGCTGCTCAAGACGCTGCTCGGCTTCCTCACGCCCGACCGCGGGCGGATGACGGCCTTCGGCAAGGACCCGACGAAGGAACCGCTCGATGTGCGGCGGCGGCTCGGCTACATGCCGGAGCAGGACTGCCACATCCCGGGCATGACCGCCGCGGCCTTCGTGGCGTTCGCGGGGGAGCTGTCGGGGCTGCCGCGCGACGAGGCGATCAGCCGCGCGCACGAGGTGCTCTACTACGTGGGCCTCGGCGAGGCGCGCTACCGCAACGTCGAGACCTACTCGACGGGCATGAAGCAGCGGGTGAAGCTGGCGCAGGCGCTGGTGCACGACCCCGAGCTGCTGCTGCTCGACGAGCCGACGAACGGCCTCGACCCCCAGGGTCGCGAGGAGATGCTCGCGCTGATCCGCGACATCGCGACGCGGCGCGGGATGAGCCTGATCCTGTGCTCGCACCTGCTCCACGACGTGGAACGCGTCTGCGACCAGGTGATCGTGCTCAACCAGGGGCAGATCGCGCGCCAGGGCCAGGTGCGCGAGCTGACGGGCGCCAGGAAGCAGGTCTTCGACGTGCGCTTCAAGGGCGACGCCCAGGCCGTGCTCACCGACCTCAAGGACATGGGTGCCGACTGGCGCGAGGGCGACGACGGCGTGCGGCTGTTCCTGCCCGAGGGCCAGGGGCCGGATACCGTATTCCGGGTGGCGAAGCAGTGCGGCGTGCAGGTGCGCTACCTCCGGCCCGGGGCCGAGACGCTCGAGGACGTGTTCCTGCGCGCCCTCGGCCACGAGATCCAGGACTGATGCCGATCTACGACCAGGGCTACCGCCGCTACGAGGCGCGGGCACCGCTGCGCAAGGCCCGCTTCTGGCCGATCACGCGCGAGGCGCTGCGGCTCGTGCTCTCGAAGCGGGCGTTCCTGGGCCTGATCGCCGCAGCCTTCCTGCCGTTCGTCGTGCGCGTGATCCAGATCTACATCGTCACGCGTTTTCCCGAGGCGGGCCGCATCCTCCCCGTCGACGGGCGGCTGTTCGGCGACTTCCTCAACCAGCAGATCGGCTTCGCGATCCTGCTGTCGATCTTCGGGGCGTCCGGGCTGGTGGCGAACGACCTGCGCACTGGCGCGATCCTGGCCTACCTGTCGCGGCCGCTCACGCGGCGCGACTATGTTCTCGGCAAGCTGCTGGTGCCGCTGTTCCTGAACCTCGCGGTGACGCTCGCGCCCGCCTTGCTGCTCTACGCGTCGGGCCTGTCGCTCGCCCCCGAGCTCTACCTCAAGTGGGAGCTCGCCTGGATCGGCCCGGCGATCCTCGTGCACGGGCTCGCGATCAGCCTGGTGGTGAGCCTGCTGACGCTCGCGATCTCGTCCCTGTCGCGCAGCGCCCGCGTCGCGGGCCTCGGCCTGTTCGGCATGATCGCCGGCCTCGAGATGGTGCGCCTCGTCCTGCAGCAGGGCTTCCGGCAGAAGTACGCGATGCTGCTGTCGGTCCAGACCGACCTGCGGGCGATCGGCGTCACGCTCTTCGGCCTGAGCGACCGCGACATCGCGGTCGCGTGGGGCTGGGCGGCGCTCGTGCTGGTGCTGCTCTCGCTCGCGTGCCTCGCGATCTTGCGCTCGCGCGTTCGGGCGGTGGAGATCGTCACGTGAGCGACACGGCGGCCTCGGCGCCGGTGCTGGAGCTCAAGCGCGCCTCGCGCTGGTACGGCCCGGTGATCGCGCTCAACGACGTCACGACCGAGGTGCCGCCGGGGGTGACGGGCTTGCTCGGGCCGAACGGCGCCGGCAAGTCGACCTTCCTCAAGCTCGCGGCCGGGCAGCTCCAGCCGAGCCAGGGCGAGGTGAAGCTGCTCGGCCGGCCCGCCTGGGGCTCGCCGGAGATCTTCCACCACGTGGGCCTGTGTCCCGAGGCGGACGCCTTCTGGGAGAACCTCAGCGGCCGACAGTTCCTGATGGCGCTGCTGCGCTTCACCGGCTACGACGACGCCGAGTGCCGCAGCCGCGCCGAGAGCGCCCTCCACCAGGTGGCTCTCCTCGACGCGAAGGACCGCAAGATCGGCGGCTACAGCAGGGGCATGCGCCAGCGCATCAAGCTCGCGC
>DATEUE010000051.1:0-9407 GCA_035283305.1 Vicinamibacteria bacterium
GGCCCGAGACGCAGGCCGGGCGCGAGGCTCTGAGCCAATTGCTGTTCTGTCATCGGTAGGGCGCGACGATTCTACACGCCGGCTAGAGCCGGAGCAGGATGCGCAGGCGGTCTTCGACCGCAGCCATCGTCGGCGCCGAGACGGCGCCACAGCGCGCGACCAGCCGCTCGACCGACACCGACCGGACGGCCTCGCAGAGAACGGCCGTCGGGTTCCTCACGCCGCCTTCGGCAGGAGACACGGGAACGTGGCTGGGTACGCCGCGGATGGTGGAGGTCATCGGCAGGACGATCACGAGGCCCGCAGGACCCCGATTGAAGAGGTCGTCGGACACCACGAGGACGGGGCGCCGGCCGGTCTGCTCGTGTCCACGGGTGGGCTGGAGGTCGGCGAGCCAGACCTCGCCTCTTCCGGGGGCGGTCACCCTGCTTTCGGCTCCGCTTCGGGCGCGTTCAGCGCCAGACGCCCTGGACCAACTCGTTCCAGAACGAGTTTTCAGTCCACGCCTCCTCGAAAAGTCGCCGGTTCCTCGCTCCCGCCGATCGGCGGGGTAGCATCGGGCTCGCGTAACCACCCACGGAGGCAAAGAAAGTGGTCAAAGCTCTCGGTCGGATTCTGGCGCTTTCCATTCCCGCCGCGATTTCAGCCGTCGCGCTGGCGCAAAGCCCGTCGGTACCGCCGACGATCGCTCCGAGCCCATCCCTCGCCAAGGACTCGCGCTGCTTCGAGATTCGGACCTACTACGCCGCGCCCGGCAAGCTCGAGGAGCTCCACGCCCGCTTCCGCAACCACACGATGACGCTCTTCAAGAAACACGCAATGGAGGTCGTGGGCTTCTGGGGACCGACCGACAAGGAAAAAGGCTCGGAGAACACGCTGGTGTACGTCCTGGTGTTCCCGAGCCGCCAGGCGCGTGACCAGTCGTTCAAGGAGTTCGGCGCCGATCCCGCATGGCAGAAGGCCCGCGGCGACAGCGAGAAGAACGGCAAGCTGGTGGAGAAGGTCGAGTCGGTGATCCTGATGGCGACCGACTATTCGCCGCTCAAGTAGAGAGGGCCTGCTTCAGAAGTCGAAGCGGTCGACGTTGTCCTTCGTGAACGTGAAAGGCGTGCCGAGCAGGATGTTGTCGCCCTCGACGCGCAGCGTCTTCAGGCGGCCGGCTTCGAAAGAGGTTGCTCCAGCCTTAAGCGTGCCGCGCGCGAGCGCGCTCGCCGCGTAGAGCGTCAGGTAGCCGAGGTCCTGCGTGTTCCAGAGCACCACCGAGTCGAGGACGCCGTCCTTGAGGTACGGCTTCGAGTCGTTGGGCAGGCCGAGGCCGGTCACCTTCACGTCGGTTCGCCCCGACTGCTTCACCGCTTCCGCGGCGCCCGGCACGGCGGGAGAGGCGATCGCCATCACCACCTTCACGCTCGGGTAGGCCTTCAACAACGACTGGGTCTCGTCGAAGGCGCGCTTGCGGTCGTCGTCGCTCGGCCGGATGTCCACGAGCTTCAGGCCGGAGTACTTCGACCCGAGCAGGTCGCGGATCTCCTTGATCCACTCGTTCTGGTTGGCCGCGGTCAGGGACGCGGTGACGATCGCGAACTCACCCGCGCCGCCCAGGATGCGGCTCGTGTGCTCGAGCAGCGTCTCGGCGATGCCGCGCGGTGTGGCCTGGTTGACGAAGAAGTCGCGCGCGTCGGGAAGCGCGTCGGCGTCGAAGGTGAGCACCTTGATCCCGCGTCCGCGCGCCTTGCGCAGTACCGTGGAGAGGCCCTCGCGGTTCTCCACGCTGACCGCGATCACGTTGACGCCGCGCGTGATCCAGGCCTCCACCACCTCGTTCTGCTTGGCGGCGTCGGTCTCGGTCGGCCCGTCCCACAGGAGCTTCACGCCCAGCTCCTTGGCGGCCTCCTCGGCCCCCTGCCGGCAGCTCACGAAGTACGGGTTGCCCTTGTTCTTCGGCATCAGGGCCACGGTGAGGCCGTCGGTCGAGGCGCCTCCACCACCGCCCCCGCAGCCGGCGACGGTGAGAAGCAGAAGCAGCGACAGGGCACGACGCGTCATGAGGCCTTCCTTTCGCGCGAGAGGGCGAGCGCCAGCAGCAGGAGCATACCCTCGAAGGCACTGAGCTATCATCGCGATTCGATGGCCCATTCTGCCCGGTCCGGAAAATCGCGCGAGGCGCTCGGGCGCGACTGGATCACACGCGCCACCGAACGCGCCAGCGCCGGACTGGCGCGCGACGGTGTCGACGTCACGCGCCTGCGCCGGTGGGGTTTCGAGTCCGCCGCGCGCGACGCGGACGTCCTGGCCCGGCACAACCGCCGCTACTCGCTCGAGCTGCCGTTCGGCGGGATCAAGGACCAGGCGCAATCGGGCAATTGCTGGCTGTTCGCCCCCGTCGTGCTCGCCCGGGCTGCCGCGATCAAGCGGGGCAGCATCACCGGCACGGAGTCCTTCTCCGAGACGCACCTGTACTTCTTCAACCTCCTGGAGCAGGCGAGCGCGACGCTCGATGACGTGCGCCTTATCGCCGAGCGGAAGGACTCGCTCGACGGGGACACCCTGCGCCAGCGTCTCTCGCAGGAGGTGATGGGGCTCGCCGACGGCGGGGAGTGGGAGTGGGCGTTCAACCTGATCGAGAAGTACGGACTCGTGCCCTCGCAGCGCATGCCGGAGACGGCCAGCTCGAAGGCGACGAAGGCGCTCGGAGTGGACCTGCACGAGCGCTTCGCGCGGGCCGCTCGGGCGATCCGGAACGAGCCGAGGCGCTACGACGCGATCCGCGAGCAGGCGCTGCGCGACGTGGTGCGCATTCTCGTCGCTCACCTGGGCGCTCCGCCGCCCCACGTGAAGCACGCGGGGCAGAGGCTGCTGCCCACGCAATACGCCGAGCGGATCGGCTTCCGCGCCAGCGAATGGCGGGTGGCGATCAGCAATCCGCTGCTGCCCTTTGAGCGCGTGTACGAGCGGCGCGCCAGCGCCATCACCACCGATGCGCCGCGCTACAACCTCCGCCGCCTCAACGTCCCCCAAAGGCGGCTGCGGGCCCTGGTGCGCGCGTCGCTGGAGAGCGGGTACGCGGTGGGCTTCTCAGCGGACGTGGATCGCAACGACATCGACCACGTGCGGGGCATCATGCACCCCGCGATCTTCAACCGCGCCCGCGCGTATGGCGCCAGGCTGATCCGCGACCTGCCACGCCGCGAGGACATCTTCCTGGGCGTGGCTTCCTCGAAGCACGCGATGGCGATCGCGGGCCTCGACGCCACGCGGCGCGGCTCGAGCCCGATCAAGTACCGGGTGGTGAACTCGTGGGGTCCCGACATGGGCGACCGCGGCATCTACCACATGTACGCGGAGTGGTTCGAGGAGAACGTCTTCAAGCTGGCGGTCCACGAGAGTGTCCTCGACGCTGGCGAGCGCGCGGCGTACGAGCATCCGGAGTCGGCGCCCGGCGGCAACTTCTACTGATCCTCGGGCCGACGAGCCGCGCGGCCGGCACAAAGGCCGCGCGACTCCCGAAGGCCGATGCTTATCGCTTCTTCTTCGTCGCCTTCTTCTTGGCGCTCTTCTTCTTTCGCGGCGGCGCGGAGCGATCCACGTTGGGGTTGGGCATGCTCGAGTCACCTCCTCTCTGGTACGTCGTTGCTAGCGAGTTCCAAAGGCGCTCGCGTCGTAGCGTGGGTCGGCGCGAAGGGCGGTCAATTGCGGGTTCCGCGCGATGGATTCGGAAGGGTAGCCAGTCGCTCTCGCCTTGGCAAGCCAAAGCAGCGCCTCCTCGCGGCGGTGAAGCGTTTCGTACCCGATCGCCACCTGGTAGAGCACCTGCGGAACGTCCGGCGCGAGGGCGGCCGCCTGCGCGAGCAGCGGCAGGCTCTCCTGTTTCATCCCGATGGCCGCGTAGTAGCCGCCGACGTCGGCCAGCAGGTACTCGTCCCTCGGCGTTTCCTTGAGCAGGTCCGCGGCGAGGGCGATGGCCTTGCGGAACGTCTCCCTGACCTTCGCCGGATTGGCATGCTGGTTGAGATACACGGATGCGAGGAGCCCCCAGGCCCGATAGTTGTCCGGTCGCATCTCGATCGACCGCTCCAGCATCGAGGAGGCCTCCTGGTACTTTCCGGCCTCGGCCAGCACCATGCCCAGGTTCCTGAAGCGAATGAAGCTCGGCTCGAGATCGATCGCCCTCTGGAAGGCGGCCGCGGATTCATCGAGCTTGCCCAGCCCCTGGTACACCAGGCCCAGGTTGTTGTGGGGGCGGGGATTGTCGGGCATGAGCTCGGCCGCGCGGCGGTACTGCTCACCCGCCTGCGCCCACTGACCCTTGTCGAGGTAGTACTCGCCCAGCTGCTGCATCAGGCTCCAGTCGTCCGGCGCCAGGCGGACGCCTTTCTGGAGGGTGGGTTCCACGAGCTCGCTGCGACCCTGGCGCTTGTACACGTCCGCCAGCGCGCCGTAGGCCGCCGCGCCGAACCGGTCGAGCCGCAGCGCCTCCTCCAGCTCGTGCGTCGCGAGGTCGTTCTGCGCCGTCCACCCGTAGAGGGCTCCAAGCGTCACGTGCGCCGAGGCGAGGTCGGGGCGCAGGGCGATGGCCTGCAGCGCGGACTGGCGCGCCGGCTCGAGGTACTTCGTGTCGCGCTGCTGGGTGAACTGAAGGAAGTTGGCCCGCGCCAGGTCCGCGAGCGCGGGAGCGAACTGCGGGTCCCGGGCCACGATCTGCTCGAGCAGCGGGATCGCGGTCTCGAGCGCCTGAGGCCGATAGTGGTGCGCGAGCAGGTCGCGGGCGCGCCGGTAGTCGTCCTGCGTGCCGCCGAGCGGCGTGTGCGGGACGGGCACTGGCGCGAACACCGCCCGTACCTGGGGGAATGCGAGCAGCAGGGCCAAAGCCGCGGCGGCGGCCGGCGCCAGCATCCAGGTGCGAAGCACGCGCGGCTTCGCGGGCGGCGGACCGGCCATCGTTTGCGAGCCCATGCCGATCGCCTCGGACAGCGCGGCGACCAGCTGCCCCGCGCTGCCGAAACGCCTCTGGGGCTGCGGGTGGATCGCCGTCTCGACCACGTGGGCCAGCACTTGTGGCAGATCGGGCCGCACGTCGAGCAAGGTGCGGCGGGCGCCTGTGTCGTGCGCCGCGCGGAGCTTCCCGACGTCCGCGCCATCGACGGGGTAGCGCGCCGTCAGCAGATTGAAGAGCAGCACGCCGATGGCGTAGACGTCGCTCGCGACCGTCGCCGCCTCTCCCGCCAGGAGCTCCGGCGCCATGTACGTGGGCGTGCCGCTGGGGTTGCTGTCGCTCCCGCTCTCGTACGTGAGCCCGAAATCCATCAGCAGGATCCGGCCGCCCTTCTCGCGCATGACGTTGCCGGCCTTGATGTCGCGGTGGACGAATCCCGCGGCATGCACCGCCCCGGCCGCCCGGCAGACGTCGATGCCGACGAGCGCGGCTTCGCGCGGGCCCAGGGGGCCCTGTGTGGCCAGGATGTGCGAGAGCGTCTGGCCCTCGACGAAGTCGCTCCAGAAGCCGACCCGCCCTTCGTGCTGGTCGACACCGTAGATCGGCACGACGTTGGGGTGCCTGACCTTCGCCATCGCCCGCGCTTCCTTGAGCAGCGAGCTCGTCTCGGCGTCGCGATCGAGTCCGCGGGGCAGCAGCAGCTTCAGGGCGACGTGGCGCTGGAGCGTCGGGTCGAAGGCACGGTAGACCTCGCCGAAGGAGCCTCGCCCCACGCGCTGCAGACTCTCGAACGGCCCCCAGCGATCCAACGCCGCTGGCAGGAGGCTTTCGGGAGACGCGTTGGTTGCGAGCTGGGATTCGACCGATCCGGCCTGCCGGGATTTCACGGGACCCGCCAAGTATAGGCCGTTGGCCGGAAGCTCAGGCCGCGAACGACGGCACGGGGAGCCGGCGTTCGAGGCGCGGGCGACGCCTCATGAGCCCTTCCTTTCGCGCGAGAGGGCGAGCGCCAGCAGCAGGAGCATACCCGTGAGGACGCCCGCGAGCTCGGCCGGCTGGTCGGCGAGGCGGAGCCCGTTCTGCAGCAGGGCGAGCACGAACAGGCCCACGAGCGTGCCGACGACACTCGCGCGACCCCCGAAGATCGAAGTGCCGCCGAGCACGACGGCGGTGATCGCCAGCAGCTCGAAGCCGGTGCCGGCGTCCGCCTTGGCCTGGCCCAGGCGGGCGACGTAGACGAGCGACGCCACACCCGCCACGGTGCCGGACAGGACGTAGACGAGCCGCAGCCGCGCACCCACCGGCACGCCCGCGTGACGCGCGGCCTCGGGCGCGTAGCCGATCGCCTCGAGCCCGCGTCCGACGACCGACCGGTGCACGAGCGCCCAGAAAAAGAGGAAGGCCAGGGCCAGCAGCGGGAGCTGTGCGGGGATCCCGCCGAGGAACGTCCCCTGGCCCAGGCCCAGGAAGCCGTCGGGGAAGCCGGTGTAGTTGGCAACGCCGCCGGTCGCGGCTTCCGCGAGGCCGCGGTAGAGCGAGTAGGTGCCGAGCGTGACGATGAGCGGCGGCAAGCGCAGGCTCGCGACGAGCCAGCCGTTCAGCAGGCCGCCCAGCATCCCCGCGAGCACGGCGAGCGTCGCGGCCACCGGCACGGCGACGCCGGCCTCGCGCGCGAGCCAGCCGAACACCACCGCGCATAGCCCGAGCAGCGACCCTACCGACAGGTCGATGCCGCCGGTGGCGATCACAGCGGTGAGCGCGAGCGCCAGCAAGCCCACCTCCACGCTCGCCCGAACGACCTCGAAGCCGTTGCCGAGGGTGAGGAAGTTGCGTCCCAGCACCGTGAACACCGCGAGCTCCACGGCCAGCAGCAACAGCAGGGCCCGCGTGGCGCGCGCGCTCGCCGCGTCAGTCATGGTCCGCTCCGCGCCGACGCGCGGTTTCGCTCGCCACTGCCACCAGGATGATCGCCCCCTGCAGCGCCCGGTCCCAGTGCGCCTTGCCGCCCAGGAACACGAGCGCGGGCCCGAGCACGGCGAGGAACAGCACGCCGAGCAGCACGCCGAGGCTCGAGCCGCGGCCGCCGCTGATCGCGACCCCGCCGACGACCACCGCCGCGATGATCCGCAGCTCGAGGCCGACCCCCGCGTTCGGCTGTACGTCGATGAACTGGATCGTGGTCAGCACGGCCGCGAGGCCCGTGAGCGCGCCCATCAGCACGAACACGGCGAAGACCACGCGCCGGGGCCGCAGCCCGAGCAGGCGCGCGGCCTCGGCGTCCGAGCCCGTGGCGTACACCGCGCGGCCGGCGCGAAGCGTCGCGAGGCCCCAGGCGAATAACGCGAACACCGCGGCGGCCGTGACCACGATCAGGAGCCGTCCGCCCGCCTGCCCGAGGCCGAGCCACTGGAAGCTCTCCGGCAGGCCGCGCACCCAGGTGCCCTCCGTCGCCCAGCGCAGTCCCTCGCGCCAGGCCACCATCGTCGCGAGCGTGACGACGATGGCCGGCAGCCCGAGGCCGGCCACGAGCGCTCCGTTCATCGCGCCGAGGCCCGCGCCGGCCAGGATCGCCGAGCCGGCCGCGAGCGGGACGGGCAGGCCGGCCTTGGCGACGAGGCCCATCACGACCCCGCACACCGCGAACTGGGATCCGATCGAGATGTCGATGTGCCGCGCCAGGATCACGAGCGCCATGCCCATCGCGGCCACGAGCGCGGGGGCGAGGCTCGTCGCGAGATCCGCGAGGTTGGCAGCCGAGAAGAAGCGCGGCGCCCGCCAGCCCAGCACGAGCAGGATCAGGGCGAGCGCCGCCAGGAGCGACAGCTCGCGCGAGCGCCGGGCGTGCGGGTGGCCGGGCGTCGCCGTCACGGCGCTCCCGCGGCCTGAGGCCGCGCCGGCTCGGCCTCGTGACCGATGGCCAGGGCCAGCACACCTTCCGGTGTGGCCTCGTCACGGCCGAGCGTTCCGGCCACGCGGCCGCCGCGCATCACCACGATGCGATCGCTCACGCCGAGCGCCTCCTCGAGCTCCGACGAGATCACGAGGATGCCGAGGCCCGCGGCCGCGAGCTCCGCCATCAGGCCGTGCACCTCGGCCTTGGCGCCCACGTCGATGCCCTGAGTGGGCTCGTCGAGGATCAGCACCCGCGGCTTCGTGGCGAGGCCGCGGGCGAGTGCCACCTTCTGCTGGTTGCCGCCGGAGAGCGTCGCCACCTTCGCGTGCACCGAGGCGGTCTTGATAGCCAGGCGCGAGACGAACGACGCGGCCAGGCGCTCTTCGCCCCGGCGGTCGACGAGGCCGAAGAGGCTGAGCTCGCGCAGCACGCTGAGCGTGGTATTCGCCGCCACCGACATCTCGCTCACCACCCCGAAACGCCGCCGGTCCTCCGGCACGTAGGCGATGCCCTGGCGGCGCGCGTCCTCCGGAGTGCGGATGGCGACCGCCTGGCCCGCCACGCGGATCTCGCCCGAGTCGGCCGGCGTCAGGCCGAAGACCGCGCGTGCCAGCTCGGTGCGCCCGGCTCCCACGAGGCCGGCGACGCCTATGATCTCTCCGGCGCGCACCTCGAGGTTCACGTCGGCGACGCCCGAGGCGGCGCAGCCGAGCCCGCGCAGCTCCAGCAGCGGCGCGCCCGGCTGCGTGTCCGCCCGGGGCGCGATCAGGCCGGCCTCGCGGCCGACCATCAGGCGGATCAGCCCCTCGCGGTCCACCTCGCCGCGCGTCCGGGTCGCCACGAAGCGGCCGTCGCGGAGCACTGTGTAGCGATCGGCCAGCGCCAGCACCTCCTCGAGCCGGTGCGACACGTAGACGATGCCCACCCCGGACGCGCGCAGGTCGCGGACGACGCCGAGCAGGTGAGAGGCCTCGCGCTCGCTGAGCGCGGCCGTCGGCTCGTCCATCACCAGGATGCGGGCCTTCGATCCGAGCGCGCGCGCGATCTCCACGAGCTGCTGCTCCGCCATGCGCAGGCCGCTCACGGGCGCGTCGGGGTCCACGCCGGACCCGAGCCGGGACAGCAGCTCGCGCGCGTCCTCCCGCCGCCTTCGCCGGTCGATCCGGCTCCAGCTCGAGCCGCTCTCGCGTCCGAGCGCGATGTTCTCGGCGACGCTCAGGTCGGGGAAAAGCGCGGGCTGCTGGTAGATCACCGCGATGCCCAGCGCCCTCATCTGAAGCGGGTCGGCGTGCTCGACAGTCTCACCCCCGACGGCGAAGCGCCCGGAGTCGGGCCGGTGCGCCCCCGCCACGATCCGGATGAGAGTGGACTTGCCGGCGCCGTTCTCACCAAGGAGCGCGTGGACCTCGCCTGCCTGGAGCTCGAAGGACACGTCGTCGAGCGCGCGCACGCCCCCGAAGGATTTCGTGATTCCGATGAGCTCGAGCAGGGGGGGCAAGGCGCCCGGATCTTAGCAGGATGGTCCTCGGCTAAGATGGAGGTTCGGGGCAGGAGGATCGGGAAGGCGTGTCGCGCTCGCTC
>DATEUE010000052.1:0-14971 GCA_035283305.1 Vicinamibacteria bacterium
CGTGGGAGCCGACGAGTCCGGTGACGGCGTCGTGGCGCTCGGCCAGCCCGTCCTCGAGCGCGACGGTGGCCACCTCGAGTCCGGCCTGCCAGACCTCGCGGGCTCGCGCGGGGCTCACCAGGCACCCGTTCGTCACCAGCAGCGGAAAGTGCCACGTGGCGGTCGCGCGTACGATCCCGGCCAGGTCACTGCGCAGGAAGGGCTCGGAGCCCGTGAAGCTCACGAGCAGGGACGCGCCACGCCCGAGCTCGGCCGCCACGGCGGCGCAGGCGGCGCTGCCGAGCTCGTCTCCCGGTCCTTCGGCCCGATGCTCGCACAGGTGGCAGAAGGCGTCGCAGCGAGGCGACAGCTGCCAGGTGCAGTGGACCGGCTCGCCGCGCAGGAAGGCGCGTGCCAGGCGCGCTTTCTTGGAGGCAGCCTTGAGGGGCGCCGGCATCAGCGCCAGAGGGGATCGCCCCAGTAGCCGCCCGGCACCAGCAGCAGCACGAGCAAGACGACCAGCAAGGCCAGGTCATAAGCCGGGCTCGCCCGCTCGAAGTCCCAGAGCAGGACGCGGAACGCGGGGCTGAGCTGCGGCTCGGTCATCGGGGTTCCATCCTAGGAGCGGCGGCTCGCCACGGTCAAGGGCGGCTCCCGACCTCGAGGCCGCCCGGTCCACCGAGACGCCCGAAGCTCCGCGCGTCGAAGCCGAAGGTGCGAAGCACCGAGGCCACGGTCTCGAGGTGCGGAGTGACCTCGGAGGTGGTGAGACGGCCTCCTCCCCCGGCGAGCGCCAGCGGCACGGCCAGCTGGTCGGCGAGCCACGGATCGACCGCGGCCTCCTCGTCGCCCAGGAAGCGCAGCAGCTTGCGCACCGCGCGCTCCCCGAGCACCTCGGCCCGCAGCCCGCGCTCGCCCAGCAGCGCGAAGGCGGCGCGCCCGTTCTCGAACACCGCCTCCACCTGCAGGAACGCGCCCGGGGACGTCGCCGTGAGCTGGACCAGCTCCCACTCGGTCTCGATCCGGCACTGTTCCCAGACGAGGGCCCTCGCCGCATCGGCCGCCCGGCGCGCCACGTCGCCGCGCACGCGTGCCTCGCCCGCGATCCCGCGGATCGCCACGAGCGCCCCGCGCCGCGAAAGGTCGAGGCTCGCCGGCCGCGCCCAGGGGTGGACCTCGGCCCGCACCACGCCGCCGCCGCGCGGGTAGAAGCCGGCGCAGCCGAGGCTGAGCGGCGCGTGCAGGCCGAGCCTTTCGACCACCTCCGACCAGTGTCGCGCCAGGAAGTGGAAGCCCGGACTGCGCGGGACGTGCGTCCCCCCGATCACCTCGACGCGACTCGCCGCCTCCGCGGTTGCCAGGATCGGGATGATCGTCTCCAGCACGAGCGTTGCGGCGCCCGCGCTACCGATGTCGAAGTGAAACTCGCCTGCCGCGGCGTGGCCCGGCAGGAAGCGCAGGTCCGGCGAGCCGTCGAAGGCACCGTGGATCTCGGCCGCGCACGCCATGCCCGCCGCGCGCACCGCCGCGAGGTGCTGCGGGCGAAGCCCCGGCCGGGTGCGGCGGGCCCGGATCCGCTCGAGCTTGAAGCCCTGGCCCGTCACCGCCGACAGCGCGAGCGCCGTCCGCAGGATCTGGCCGCCGCCCTCGCCCTCGGCCCCGTCGAGTGGGATGAGTTCCAAGCGAGAGCTACCCGGCCTCGTCCCCTTCGGGATGGAAGCAGCTCCGGCAGCGCGCCTCGTACTCCCCTGCGCCGCCGACCACCACGCGGTCGGCCGCGTGCACCAGGCGCTGCGACCGGTTCGCCGGCGCCCCACAGCGCATGCAGACCGCGAGCGTCTTGTCGACGTACTCGGCGACCGCCATCAGCTGCGGCATCGGCTCGAAGGGCCGCCCGCGGTAGTCCTGGTCGAGGCCCGCGACGATCACGCGCAGCCCCCGGTTCGCGAGCGCATCCGCCACCTCGACGAGCGTCGCGTCGAAGAACTGGCCCTCGTCGATGCCGACCACCTCGGTGTCCGCGGCGACGAGCGGCGGGATCTCGCTCGCGCGCTCGACCACCTGCGACGGCAGCTTCATCTCCGAGTGGCTCACGATCTCGGACTCCGAGAAACGCGCGTCGAGCCGCGGCTTGAACAGCTGCACCTTCTGGCGCGCGATCTGCGCGCGGCGCACGCGGCGGATCAGCTCCTCGCTCTTGCCGCTGAACATGCTGCCGGTGATGACTTCGATGCGGCCGGCGCGGGCCGCCACGGGAGCGGACAAGGGGTGGTGCTCCTACTTGTTGACGCGCTCGACGTACGAGCCCGTGGTGGTGTCGATGCGGATCACGTCGCCCTCGTTGATGAAGGCCGGCACCTGCACCACGAGGCCGGTCTCCATCTTCGCCGGCTTGCCGACGTTCGAGACGGAGGCGCCCTTGATCCCGGGCTCGGTTTCCATCACCTTCATCTCGACGTTCAGCGGCAGGTCGATCCCGACCGGCCGGCCCTCGTAGAACTCGATTCCGATCTTGATGTTGGGGATCAGGTACGGGACCGCGTGTCCGAGCACGTCGTCCGAGAGCCCCACCTGCTCGAAGGTCTCGTTGTTCATGAAGTGGTACATGTCGCCGTCCTGGTACAGGTACTCCATCTCAGACTCGTCCAGGATCGCCCGTTCCACCATGTCCACCGACCGGAAGCGATGATCGCTGATCGACCCGGTCTTCAGGTTGCGGATCCTGGCCTGTACCATCCCGCGCAGGTTACCCGGGGTCTTGTGCTGGGCCTCCACGACCCGGTACAGGTCGTTGTCGTGCTTGATGCACATGCCCCTCTTGAGCTGCGTCGCCTGGATCATCCCTTCACTACCTCGCCAAACCTCGTATTCTAACCCGGCCGGCCCTCAATCGAGCTCCAGCCCTCGCAGGTCGACGCGCACCGCGAGCGGCTTGAGCCCACTCGCCTTCAGGGCCGCCTCGACCGCCTCGCGGCGACCCGGGCCGCGCAAGCCTGGTGGCGCCCAGACGGCGACGAGCCGTCCCGTCCCGAGCGGGCGGGCAGCCCCGCCCGCCGCGCGGACGAGCTCCACGATCCTCCGCTGAGCCGGCCCGGCATCGCTCGCGCGAGGCTCCTCGGCGAGCAGGGCGACGACGTCCTCGTAACGACCGCAGCGGAGTGCCTCGACGATCGGCCCCGTGCGTGAAGCGGAGGCGCTCGGGCCGAGCGGGGACGCCTCGGCGCCGCCGGCCGCCTCGGCCGCCCCGCCGTCGACCACCAGCAGCGATTCGTCGATCCGCCCGGGATCGATGGCGGGCCGCTCGGCCTCGAGCGCGCCGGCGCGCCCTCGCGTCAGCACCACCCCACCGAAGAGCGCCGCGTGAAGGCCGTGGTCATCCGTCCGTCCCGCTCGCTCGGCCACCTCCCGCGCGAGCGCGATCAGCCGGGCGGGCTCGTCTTCCCGGCCCAGCGCGCGGGACACGGCCGCCGTCGTCGCGAGGGCCAGGGCCGCCCCGCCCTCGATTCCCGAGCCCGCGGGCACCTTCCACTCCGTCACCACGCGAAATCCCGACGCGGCCCCGAGCAGCGCCAGAGCTTGAGCCGCGAGCGACCGAGGGGAGCGGTCCACGAGCTCAGCGACACCAGGGGCGCTCGCCTTCGTGAGCGACTCCTTGGACTCGATCTCGACGCCGCCCTGGATCGCCTCGACCCGGCAGGAGGCCCGGCGGTCGAGCGCCACCGAGAGCCGCGGCCCGTCACCCTCACCCGAGAGCTCGAGTCGACCGGGTGCCGACGCGGTGACCGCCTGCGCCGGCGCACCGGCCGGGTTCACTCGTAGGCCTCGAACAGCCTTCCCCACGGCGTCTTCGCGACCTCGGCCATCCGCTTGCGTCCGTGGGTCGGCCACCAGTAGCGGTCGTGGTAGAGCGCCGAGCCCCAGATGAAAGCGTGCACCAGCGGCGTCTTGAAGAACAGCGACTGGATCCGCGCGAGCGGCGTGAACCACAGCAGCCGCCCGATGCGGCTCGCGAAGTGGTAGCGGACCTGGAAGTGGAAGTTCACCTCCGCGACGTCCTCGCCCACCACCTCGATCTCGCGCACGTCGCCCACGCCCAGGCCCCGCTCGTGGGCGATGCGGATGAAGTCGACGTCCTTGAGCGGGTCGAAGCCCATGAGCCACGCGCTCACCGCGTCGATCGCGACCATGTCGTCGCTCGCCAGCATGTAGTCCTTGATCACCGGCGTCATCGCGCGCGGGCCGGCCCCGTCGCCGCAGATCGTGCCGTCCGTGACCGCGAACAGGCCCGGGTGGATCTCCTTCTGCACCGAGAGCAGGTCCACGAGCGTCGCGTGGATGTCGGTGTGCGCCCAGTGCCGGTTTTCGCGCAGCAGGCCGCCGAAGGCGTTCTTCATCGCGCCGGTCATGGTGGTGTAGACGTGGGTCTTCACCGTCGGCAGGTGGACGATGTTGCTGCCGATCATCACCTCGGGAACGCGCACCTCGCCGAAGATGCGGTCGAGCACCAGCAGCTTCGCCTTCGGCTCGATCCGGACCCAGCGGCAGTCGGGCGAGAAGTTGTCGACCGTGGGCACCTCGTAGCGCTTGTAGACGCCCGCGAACTTGTTGAGCCGGTCGCCGCGCGCCGCGTCCGTCACCACCGTCTGGTTGTGCAGGCCCAGCAGGTCGCGGAAGCCGTCCTCGCGCAGCGTCCGCACCACCCCCTCGAGCTGCCAGGGCGTGGTGTTGGCCGAGAGGAACGGCAGGTGCCAGGAGATGTTGTCCTTCAGGATCGTGCGCCGGGACGGCTGGATCACGCGCGTGTAATCGAGCCGCCGCATCATCGCGGCCACGTCGTCGAGGACGCGTTCCGGGCGCGTGCGGACCACCGCCACGCGGCAGCGCGTCTTGCCCGACCCGATCCTGTGCCGTGTACCGCTCACAAGCGCCTCCCAAAAGGCCCCGCACGAACCTCTGCGGGGATGCTCAACCTGTTAGTATAGGCGGGCCGGGCCTTGCCGGTCACGGCCGCCAACCGATGGATTGCCCGCGCTGCGGTGCCCCGGCCCTCACGACGCCCGAATGCCCCGCCTGCGGCGTCCTCGTCGCCAAGGCCCGTCCAGCACGCCCGCGACCGGATCGTGAGGCCCAACCCCCGCCTTCCGCCGCCTGGCGCAGCCTGGTGCTGCCGGGGCTCGGCTTCGCCGTGCTGATCGCCGCAGCGACGGCCTACCTGCGTCAGGCGCCGCCGGGCCCGGCCGCGCCGCCCCGCTCCGACCAGCGCGCCCCGACCCTGCCCGCGCCGCAGCCGCCTGGGCTGCTCGCGGATCCGGAGCTGCCGCCCGCCTTGCCCCTCACCCCACCCGCGGCCGTGGCCCTCGGCGCGCCCTCGACGCGCGACCCCGCCGTGGCGGCCGATCAGGCGGCCGCCGACCGGCTCGCAAGCCGCCTCAAGTCCAGGGCGCCGCTGTCCTCCGAGGACGTCCGCGCGGCCGAGGGCCTGTTCGCCCGCTACCCTGTGGCCGCGCGGGACCTGCTGGAGTCCGTGCTGCTCGCAGCCGCTTCCACGGAGGCGGAGGCGCGCCGCTTCGACACGGCCGCCGCGTTCGTCGAGCGCGCGGTTGATGTGTCCCCGCAGAGCCCGCACGCGCGCCGGGCGCTGCTCGACGTTCGGCTCGGCGCCGGCGACTGGCTGGCCGCCGAGCAGGCGGGCCGGGCGTTGCTTGCGCTCCGGCCGGACGACCCGGCCGGCGCCCTGGGGCTCGCACAGGCCCTCGTGCGGCAGGACCGCTCCCGCGAGGCGATCGAGATCGTCACCGCCTTCCTGAGCCTGCGCGAGGATCAAGCCACGCGAGCCTTCCTGAACCGGCTCAAGCACGACCAGGCATCCGAGCAGGGCCTCGACGAGGCGAAGCTCGCGCACTTCCACGTGCGCTACGACGGCGACGCGCACGAGGACGTCGGCCGCGAGATCCTGCGCCTGCTCGAGCGGCACTACGCGGCGCTCGCGCGCAGCTTCGACTATCAGCCCACGCAACCCGTCCCGGTGATCCTGCTGTCGAGCCAAAGTTATTACGACGCCACCGGCGCGCCGGCCTGGTCGGGCGGACAGTACGACTCCTTTGACGGCCGCATCCGCGTCCCGATCGGCGGGCTCTCGGCCTCGCTCTCACCCGAGCTCGACGGGACCCTGGTCCACGAGCTCACGCACTCCTTCGTCGCGGACCTCTCGCGCGGGCTCGCACCACGCGAGCTGCACGAAGGCCTCGCGCAGTACATGGAGGGCCGGCGCATGAGCCAGCTCGACGCGGAGCGCTTGCGCGCCCTGGCGGACGGCCGCCTGCCCGGCGTGAGCGGCTTCTACTTCGGGGCACTGTGGCTCGTGGAGGACCTGCTGGGACAGCGCGGCCAGGGCGGGATCAACGACCTGCTGCGCGCGATGGCGTCCGGCGGCGGACTGGACGAGGCTTTCCGCGGGGTCTACGGCCGCGACTTCGCGGGCCTGCAGCGTCAGGCCATGGAGCGCCTGCGGCAGCGGCACGGGAGCTGAAGGCCCCCGCTGGCGGGCTACCGGACGGCGAGCTCGAACGGCAGCCGGGCGATCGGACCGCGATCCGACAGCGCCAGCCCCCAGCGCACGAGCGACGCGGCCTCGCGGCCGAGCACCCGGACGCTCACGTCTTCCTCCTGGCGTTCCATCAACGTGTCGAAGAATCCCTTGCTCTCCGGCAGCACCACGAGCTGCACGTCCTGGCCCGCGGGGATCCGGGCCCGCTCGCGCGCCAGGCGCACGGCGGCGTCGAGGCCTCCGAGCGTGTCGACGAGGCCCCCGTCCAGGGCCTCGATGCCCGTCCAGACCCGACCCTGGGCCACAGCCTCGATCTCGGCCGGAGTCTTCTTGCGCCCCTCGGCGGCCTTGCTGACGAAGGTGTCGTAGAAGGCGACGTTCATCTCGCGGACCTTCGCGCGCTCGGTCTCGGTCCACGGCTCGTAGCTCGAGAACAGCGTGGCGTTCCTGCCGCGGCTCACCGTCTCCTGGCTGATGCCGAGCTTCGCGTACAGGCCGCGCATGCTGAGCTTGCCCGAGAACACCCCGATCGAGCCGGTGATCGTCCCGGGCTGGGCCACGATCGCGTCCGCGCCCATCGCGACGTAGAAGCCGCCCGACGCGGCGTAGTCCCCCATCGAGGCGATCACCGGCTTCGCCCGGCGCGCGAGCTGCACCTCGCGCCAGATGGCGTCGGACGCCGTCCCCGAGCCCCCGGGGCTGTCGACCCGCAGGATGATCGCCCGCACCGACACGTCTTCGCGGGCGGCGCGCAGGCCCTGGATGATCGTGTCGGCCCCGGCCACGCGCCCGAACGGGCTCTCCTGGCTGCGGCCCGGCATGAGGTCACCGGCCACGTACACCACGGCGAGCCGCGGCCGGCGGTCGAATGCACCCCCGCGCCCGGCGCGCACGTAGGCCGCGGCGCTCAGGCGGTTGACCCCGGGCACCCGCGTCTCCACCTCGTCGCGGTAGAGCAGCTCGTCGACGAGACCCGCCTGCTTTGCTTCCGACGCGCGAAACGGCCCGCGGTCGACGAGCCCGCGCACCGCGTCGTCCTCGAGGCCCCGGCTCTCGGCGATCGCCGCCACGTACTGGGCGAAGAGCGAGTCCACCAGCGCATTCATCTGCTCGCGGTGCGGCTCGGTGAAGCCCGTCTCCGTCATCTGGTTCGGGGCGTTCTTGTAGCGCCCGACGCCCTCGAACTGCGCTTCGACACCGAGCTTGTCGAGCGCACCTCGGAGGAAGGTCACCTCGGCCGCGAGGCCCGAGACGTCGACGAGCGACGTCGGCGAGGCTGCGATCTTCGAGCAACCCGTCGCGAGGAAGTACTCCAGGTTGGAAGCGTCCTCGAGGTGCGCCCACGACGGTTTGCCGCTGCGCCTGAAACGGACGAGGGCGTCGCGCAGCTCCTGCACCCGGCCCCAGCCGGTGCCAAGCGGCTTGACGCGGAGCAGCAGACCCTTGACGCGCCGGTCGCGAGCCGCCCGGTCCACCGCCTCGACGAGCGCGCGGATCGAGGGCGGCCGGCTCTCGAAGAAGGTCTGGACCGGCGCGGGCCCTTCGGGCATGTCGCCCTCGAGCTCGATCGCGAGGTAGCCCCCGCCCGCGAACATCTCGCCCGAGGCCCGCCCACCGCCCCCGCGCACGAGCAGGGCGACGGCCCCCACGGCGGCGGCCCCGAGCGCGACCGCGGCGACTCCGGCCGCGACCAGCCAGGCAGTCTTGCGGGTCATGGTGACGCGCTCTCAGCCCGCGGTCGCGAGGTACTCGACGCGGGCGCGCGCCGCCGAAGCGAAGACGCTCGCCGGGAACTCCTCCGTCAGCTGGCGGTAGGTCGCGATCGCCTCGGGGAAGCGCCGCGCGTCCTCGAACGTCTGCGCCGCGCTCATGAGCGCGTTGTCACGCGGCAGGCTGGCGGAAGGGTTGGTGGCGAACGCGCGATACGTCTCGACCGCCTTGTCGACCTGGCCGCTGCGCCTGTAGAGCGATGCGAGCGCCAACCGCGCCAGGTCGGGCTCGAGACCCGCGCCGCGCGCCTGGATCTCCTTGAGCGACTTCTCCGCCTCGGCGTACTGGCCGAGCTCGATCCGCGAGAGCGCCGCGAAGTACTTGGCGCGCAGGCCCGCGACGGATGCGGCGTGGCGACGCTCGACCCCCTCGAAGGCGGCCGCGGCGGTCTTGTATTTCTCCTCCGCGGTCGCGAACACCTGTCCCGCCGGCCGCTCGCTTCCGGGCGCAAGCTCGGCCGCCAACGGCGACTCGAACGTGGTGAGCGCCTCGCGCAGCGCGCGATCCGCCTCCCGCAGCCGCTGATCGCGGAAATGCGAGAGCGCCAGCACGGCGCCCGCCAGCACCACGAACACCAGCGCCCCGATGCGGATCAGGTCGCGGTTTCGCATCGCCCAGGCCAGGGCGTGCTCGAGCCAGCTGGTGAGCTCGTCCTGCTTCATCTGATCCTTGAGTTCCTTCTTCACCACGCGCTCCTTGGGCCGTGCTGGTGCGCCTGGAGGGAGTCGAACCCCCAACCTCGAGCTTAGGATGCTCTTGCTCTATCCAGTTGAGCTACAGGCGCGCCCTTCGAACAGGGGATTTTAGCACGCCGCGCGCACGGCCCTTGGCCGCAGGCAGGGGCCTCCTAGTAGCGGATGAGGCTCCGCACCTCGTGCCCCGCGAGCTTCTCGCGCCCGTTCAGGAAGCCGAGCTCGACCAGGAACGCGAAGCCCACGAGCGTCGCGCCGAAGGAGCCCGCCAACTCCGCGACCGCCTTGGCGGTGCCGCCGGTTGCGATCACGTCGTCGACCACCAGCACCCGCTCGCCCGCGCGCAGAGCGTCGTCGTGGATCTCGAGCGTGTCCTTCCCGTACTCGAGCTCGTAGCTCGCCTGGCGCGCCTTCCACGGCAGCTTCCCGGGCTTGCGCACGGGCACGAAGCCCGCGCCGAGCCGAAGCGCGAGCGCGCCGCCCAGGATGAAGCCGCGGCTCTCGATCGCGACGACCTTGTCGGCCGCCAGGTCCCCGCACAGGACCGTGAGCAGGTCCAGCGAGCGGCGAAACAGCACCGGGTCCCGAAGCAGCGTCGTGATGTCCTTGAACACGATGCCCGGCTTCGGGAAGTCCGGCACGTCGCGGATCGCCGCCCGTAGCGTCGCCACCTGCGCGTCGAAGTCCATGCCTGTCACGCTCCCTCAGCGGACGTGGAAGCCGCTCGCGCCCCGCTCCTCGACCGCCTCGCGCTCGACGCCGGTCACGTGGGAGAACGCGGGGCCCTCGCCGAGCAGGCCCTCGAGCTTGCCGAGCGCGGCCAGGCCGCCCTCGGCGATCACCTCGACCGACCCGTCGGCCTGGTTGCGCGCGAAGCCGGCGAGACCGAGCTCCTCGGCGTGGCGCAGCACGAAGTAGCGATAGCCCACGCCCTGCACGCGACCGCGGACCACGTAACGCGCTGCCGGCACGCTCGTCTCCTTCCCTCGGCGCGCGAGCCTATCACAGCGCACGCGCGAGGCCGCCGCCCGCGACCCAGCCGCTCGACCACGCCCACTGGAAGTTGAAGCCGCCGATGCGGCCGTCCACGTCGAGCATCTCGCCCACCAGGAAGAGGCCCGGCTTGCGCTTCGACTGCATCGTGGCAGTGTCCACTTCCGCGAGCGGGACCCCGCCCGCAGTGACCTCTGCGAAGGAGTAGCCCCGGTCGCCCTCGACCGGCAGCCTGCGCTCGACGATCCCCCGCACCAGCGCGCGCCGCTCCTCGCGCGTGAGCCGACCGAGCGTGGCGTCGCCGCAGCCCGCTTCCGCGGCGACCGCCTGCGCCACGGCCTGCGGGAGCTGGCGCGCGAGCGCCCGAGCGACGCTCGTGCGCGGCGCCTCGCTCGCCAGCCGCACCAGCTCCCGCTCGACCCAGGCGAAGTCCCGGCCCGGAAGCAGGTTGGCCTCGAGCACCGGCGAGCCGCCCTCGAGCGCCGCCCGCAGGTAGGCCCGCGACACGTCCAGCACCACGGGCCCGCTCACGCCGAAGTGCGTCCAGAGCAGCGAGCCCGTTCGCCGGATCGGCCGTCGCCCCGCGTCTCGCACGACCAGCTCGACCTCGTGCGCCACACCCGACAGCGGCGCGTGGAACGATCCGCCGAGTAGGAGCGGCACGAGCGCCGGCGTCGTGGCCACGAGAGAGTGGCCGAAGCCCCGCGCGAGCTCCAGGCCGAAGCCGTCGCTTCCCGTCTTGGGCAGCGAGAGGCCTCCCGTCGCCAGCACCACGCGTGCCACCGCGTGCTCGCCGCGCGATGTCCGTACGCTGTACCCATCGCCGCGCGCTTTGACCTCGAGCACACGCTCGCCGGCGAGGAGCCGGACTCCGCGCCGCTCGGCCTCGTCCAGCAGCGCCTGCAGCACGACCTTCGCGCGATTGGCGTCCGGGAAGAGCTTGCCGTGCTCTTCCTCGTGAAGCGGCACGCCGATCTCGCTGAAGAAGGAGACCGTCTCGTCCACACCGAACGCGCGCAGCACGCGCTTCACGAGGTGAAGCGACGAGCCGCTGAAGTCCCGCTCGGAGACGAAGGCGTTGGTGACGTTGCAGCGCGAGCCGCCGCTCACGAGGATCTTGGCCCCGGGCCGCTGCGCCCCTTCGAAGAGGAGGATGGGCGCCGTTACTCCGCGACGCGCCGCGAAGATGGCCGCCGCCAGCCCGGCGGCGCCGGCCCCCACGACTGCGATGGTCATCGCGACGACGCCTGATCCCGATGGTTCATTGACAGCCGGCTCCGGTCCGGCGCTGGCTAGTCAGAAGGCCTCGCATCGAGGCCACCTCGCGCGGACCCTTTCGGCTGACGCCCCCTTCCCTCCGGCTGCGGGGGCGGGTAGAGCGATGCTACAGCGGCGGCGCGCGTTCCGCCTGTGCGAGCCGGGATGGCGGCCGCGCGCCGCTAAAGGAGGTTGCGTATGCGCGCGCATCTCGCCGTCATCGTCGCCGCGACCGCGCTGGGCGGCGCCTGCGGAGACAGTGACAGCGGCTTCACCAGCGCCACTCAGGCCACGGAAACGCTGAGCGGCACCTGGCGAGCGACGAAAGCGGAGTACACGAGCCGCAGCAACTCGAGCCTCAAGGTCGACATCGTCGCGCAGGGCTCCGTCGTGACGCTGGTGCTCGACCCCGCGGGCACGTTCAGGCTGACGATCACCGACCCCGGCCTGCAGGGCAACACCCTGAGCGGAACCTGGTCTGCCTCCAGGGACGTGCTCACGATCGTTCAGACCGGCCAGTCGGGTCAGACGCAGTTCGACATGGTCTTGAACGGAGCCACGCTGACCCTGAACGGCGGTCATGTGCTGTTCGACTTCAACGACGACGGCGTGGGAGAGGAGTCCGTCCTGAACATGACCCTGACGCGCCAGTAGCTGTCGGGCCGCCGGCCCTGCTGCTCCAACGAGAAAGGGGACCCACTCGGGTCCCCATGTTTCGTGGATGAATCTGGTCGGGGCGAGAGGATTCGAACCTCCGACCTCTTGGTCCCGAACCAAGCGCTCTAGCCAGGCTGAGCCACGCCCCGGTCGGAATGACCACATCTTATACCACGGCCGCCGCCGGGGCTCCAAGAGTCGGTGCGAAGCGAGCGCTCGCTCAGAGCTTGTCGGTGCGTGCGAAGTCGCGCTCCCACTCGCGCAGCTGCCCGACGACGCGGTGGTTGGTCGTGTCCGTCTGGAGCGGGGTCACCGAGATCAGGCCGGAGCGGACCGCGAAGATGTCGGACATCTCGTCGCTCACCCACTGGTCACGGCCCTCTTCGATCCAGTAGTAGGTGCGATGGCGAGGGTCGAGGCCCTCGAGGATCGTGCCCTCGTGCGAGCGGCGGCCCTGGACCGTGACCGCGGCACCGGTCGGGTGACTCGGCGGCACGTTGACGTTCAGCAAGGTTCGCTCCGGCAGCCCGCGCTCGAGCACCAGCTGCGACAGCCGGCGCGCGAACGTCGCCGCCGGCGTGTAGTCGAGGTCGGCGCGTGCGGCGAGCGAGACCGCGATCGCGTGCACGCCGAAGAACGTGGCCTCGCGCGCGGCGCCCACCGTCCCGGAGTAGAACACGTCGTCGCCCAGGTTGCCGCCGCGGTTGATGCCCGAGATGACGAGCAACGGCCGGTGCGGCAGCAGCTTCACGATCGCCAGGTTCACGCAGTCGGCCGGCGTGCCGTCCACGGCGAACACCTTCGACTCCACCTTCTCCGCCCGCAGCGGGTGCTTGAGCGTCAGGGACTGTGAGCTCGCGCTCGCCTCGCGGTCGGGTGCCACCAGCCAGACGTCGCCCAGGCCCTCGAGGCCCGCCGCCAGAGCGCGGATCCCCGGGGCGTGGACGCCGTCGTCGTTCGTCACGAGGATCAGTGGCTCGCTCATGTGTTCCCGAAAGACTGAAGCCCCGGCGCCGCGCGGCTCCGGGGCTTCTCTTGCGATGAGGGCTGGTCGGGATGCCGGGATTTGAACCCGGGACCACCTGCACCCCAAGCAGGTGCGCTACCAGGCTGCGCTACATCCCGAAAGGGTCAGTTGCCCTTTCTACCATCCTTCTCGAGGAGGGTCAACATTCCTCGAAGCTCGCTCCGCACCTCGCGTAGCACGTCGCGCAGCTCCTTCACCTGCTCCGCGATCCCGTCGTCGCTCTCGACGTTCGCGACTTCGGTCTCCGGAAGGCTCGCCATCGCGGCTGGCGTCTGGCCGCGGCCGCCGAGCTCGACCTCGAGCCGCTTCTTCGCGCCGGCGATCGTGAAGCCTTCGTCGTAGAGCAGCTGCTTGATGCGCAGCACCGTCTCGATGTCCTTGCGCCTGTAGATGCGCTGGCCCGAGCTGTTCTTGGCGGGTGCCAGGGCCGCGAACTCCGACTCCCAGTAGCGCAGCACGTACGGCTGGGTGTCGGTGATCTCGCACACCTCGCCGATCTTGAAGAAGAGCTTGTTGGGGATCTGCTTGTCCATCGCTTCGGGCTTCCGTCTAGTCGTTCACGACTGCGTTGACGGCCGGGACGAAGAGCTTCGAAGGACGGAACACCACCGAACTGCGCGACCTGATCAGCATCTCCTCTCCAGTCTGGGGATTGCGCCCGCGGCGCTCCCGCTTCTGGCGGACCAGGAAGGTGCCAAAGCCCGTGATCTGGACTTTGTCGCCCTCCCCCAGGTGCCGTTTGATCGTCTCGAAGATCACCTCCACGAGGCGCGCCGCCTCGCGATTTGAGATGCCACCGTGCCGCTCATACACCACCCGCGCAATGTCGTGCTTGGTCATGCCTGGACCCGTCTCGGCCGGCTAGCGAAATATCCCGGTGCAACCGACACTTACACGACAAACGCGGAGGGAGTATATGAGAACTTGGCGGAGGGTGTCAAGAGCGAAAACCCCAAGGAGTTGTTGAAGTTACGGGCGCCCCCCGCGCCGGCGCTGCCGGACCTTCAGGCGGATCGGGGTGCCTTCGAAGCCAAAAGCCTCCCGGATCCGGTTCTCGAGATAGCGCAGGTAGGAGAAATGGAGGTCTCCCGGCTGGTTGATCGAGAGGGCGAAGGTCGGAGGGGCCGTCCCGATCTGGCTTCCGAAGAGGATCTTGACCGGGCGCGAGCCCTTGGCGGGCCGCGGCACGTGCGCGTCGGTGGCGCTCGCGAGCAGCCGGTTCAGCTCGCCCGTGGTGACGCGGGACGTCCGAGCCGCGTGAACGGCGTCCACCGCCCGCAGCAGCGAGGCGATGCCGCGCCCGCTCGTGGCCGAGAGGAACACCACGGGTGCCCAGGGCAGGAACTTGAGGTGATCGCGAACGTCGCGTTCGAACGCGCGCATCGCGAGGCGGCGCTCGGCCGCGAGGTCCCACTTGTTGACGGCGACCACGACGCCCGCCCCCGCCTCGACGACCTCCCCGCCGATCGTCGCGTCCATCTCGCGCAGGCCCGACTCCGCGTCGAGCACCAGCACCGCCACCTCGGCGCGCGCGATCGCGCGGCGCGCCTGCACGACGCTCACGTGGTCGACGTTCTCGCGCAGCAGCCGCACGCGCCGGATGCCCGCGGTGTCGACCAGCAGGTAGCGCCGGCCGCGCCTCTCGAACTCCTCGTCGACCGCGTCGCGCGTGGTGCCGGGCACCGCCGAGACCACAGTCCGCTCCTTTCCGAGCAGGCGATTCATGATCGACGACTTGCCGACGTTCGGACGCCCCACGAGCGCGACCCGGACTGGCGGCTTCGCTTCGGCCTCCGGCTCCATGACCGGCATCCCCTCGAGCACCGCGTCGAGCAGGTCGCCGATCCCGAGACCGTGCTCGGCGGATATCGCGTGGCTCTCGCCCCACCCGAGGCGTGTGAACTCCGAGACGTCCTGCGCCTGCTCCTCCACCTTGTTGACGACCACTCGGACCTTCTTGCCCTCGCGGTGGAGCTGGCGCGCGATCGCCTCGTCGTCGGGAAGCAGCCCGGCGCGCGCATCCAGGACCAGCAACACCACGTCGGCTTC
>DATEUE010000053.1:0-8571 GCA_035283305.1 Vicinamibacteria bacterium
CGCCTGGATGTGCCCGGCGCGCCGGCCCGGCTACACGGACCAGTGGCTGATTCCCCTGATCGAGGAGTTCGCGGCGCGCTACGACGTAGACGCGATCCACCACGACTACGTGCGGTACCCGGGCGACCTGGCGCCCGACACGTACTGCTTCTGCGACTACTGCCTGGACGCGATCCCGCGCTACGCGTCCTATTACTCGCCGGCCTACCCAGACAACGCTTTGCTCGCCCCCATGGACCGGCCGCACCTCGAAGCCCACTGGGAGAAGAGCCCGAAGGTCCTGCCCCCCAACTGGAAGGACTACGGGCGCGAGATGAAGAGCCGGCTGCTGCTCGAAGGCAGCTTCTTCCCCGGAGGCAACCGCGACCTCGACTACTTCTTCTACGAGTACCGGGCGCACCACGTGGCGCTGTTCACGCGCGAGGTGAAGCAAGCGGTCGCGAAGCTCAAGCCGGGCGTCGAGTTCTCCGCCGCCGTCTTTCGCAACCCCGTGCAGAGCGGCCGCTTCATCGGGCAGGACTGGCGGCGCTTCGCGCCCTTCGTCGACACCCTCATGCCGATGGACTACCGCAGCCACTACGCCGGCGACTTCGCGACGCACCTCGATCTGCTCGCCGAGAACATCCAGCAGCAAAAGCTGTGGGCGCGCGACTTCCGGCGGCTCTGGATCGGCGTCGCGGCCTACCAGCTCTACGACGCCGAGCGCGAGCCGCTCGTGCGCATTCGCAGCCTGCTCCGCGAGGGAGGCTCGGTCGCCGAGATCCAGGCGGTCTTCGACGGGGTCGCGGAACGGCTCGCGATCCCCGCGCCCGAGCTGAAGGCCGCGATCGCCGCCTACCTGCAGGAGCCCGAGGCACCGGAGGAGCTGGCGACGAGGCTCGACGCATTCCTGGCCAGCCCGCCGCCCGGCTACTACCCGCCCGAGAGACTGACGCGCACGCTCGAGCGGGTGCGCGCCCAGGAGGTCGAGGGTGTCGTGATCTTCTCCGCGGGCGGGATCACGTCGGCAGGCCTGTGGCGGGAGGTTGGAGACTTCTTCGGGCGATAGGGCGGTCACGCGCCCCGGCGCGATCAGGGCGCGGCTGTGAGGTCGACGACGGCGTAGGGGCCGAGCACCGGCAGCGAGAACTCCGTCGCGCCGTCCTGCACGAGGACAGCCTCGACAGCCAGGCGGCCGTGCTGCAGCACGTGGGCGGCGCCCGGCGTCCACGACCCGCGCACGCGAACACGCAGGCCCTCGACGTCGCGCCCGCCATAGTTGAGGAGGTGCACGCGCAGCCGACCGGCGTCGCCCGCGAGGCGGGCCAGCACGACCTCGCTTCCGAACAGGCGCAGGGATCGCCGCTCGTCGCTGAGCTGGGCGCGGACCTTGAGCGCGAGCGCGTCGGGATTTCCGGCTTCGCTCTTCGGATAGGCCCTGGAGCCGAGCTCCACCACGAGCGGCGGCTCCGGTGTGGCGCGGGCCGCGGGCCGGAACAGCAGGTTGCGACGGGCGAGCAGGTTCATCAGCTCACCGGTGGCGAAGGAGCCGTCGTCGACGACCACGAGGTCGGCGATTCCCGGAAGCGGCGCCTCGGGCAGCGCGCGGAAGAAGCCGAGCGCCTGGCCGAGCACCTCGAGGTCGGAGGCTTCGATCGCCAGCACCAGGTCGGCTGCGTGGACGAAGGCCTCTGCCGCGGCGAGTACCGCCACGCCGCGCGGGCTGGTCTCGAAGTAGCGGCCGTCCGGCTGCCTCAGGTAGCGCCAGCCGTTGGCGTCGATCCAGGGGCGTCGCGTGGCCGAGGCGAGGTCGCCGCGCGCCGCGATCCCTGGCGGCTTCAGCGTGACCCGCAGTGCCCGCTCCTCGGACGTGAGCGGGCTCGCGGCGAATCCGGCGCGACCCCACTCCGCGACCCGCTCCTTTGGCACGCGGAGCGTCTCGATTCCCGCGCGGCGCAGATCCCCGGCGGTCGTCGTCGGCTGATCCCAATACAGGACGGGCAGCGCCGCGACGAGCAGCGCGAGGCTCACACCTCGATCTCCTCGATGCGGATCTTCGCGAGCTCCCACTCGCCGAGGCCGAGCCGCCCCGCGTACTCGACGTGGCCGGGCTCGCGGATCATGATGTTGACGTTCGGATCCGCGTCGCGCGCCACTGCGTCATTGAAACGCAGCGACGCCGGCGAGCGGTCCCAGATCGATATCGCCCCCTCGGCCTTGCGCTTGTCGTCGATGACGTCGAGCAGCAGGCGGTCGATCGCCACCGGGTCGGTCCCGAGCAGGATCTGCCGGGGGTGGAACAGGTAGCGCGGGGTGGGGGCGAACGGGCCGCCGTGCCAGACCGCGCGCAGGCCGTCCATCACCTGCAGCACGCTGCGCGAGCGCAGCGGCTCGACAGCCGCCAGCGTGCCCACGGCCGACAGCGTGTGCGTGACGCCACGGGCGTGGGTGCGCGCGACGTTCGAGAAGCTGCCGTAGGCGACGTTCTTCAGGCAGCCGGTGACGCCGGTCGCGCCGTGGTCCTTCATGTTCGGCACGTTGACGATCTTGGTGACCCGCTCGGTGACGAGCCGCATCATGCTCGAGCGCGTGTCCTCCTCGCCGAAGAACTGCGCCTCGACGTAGGTGGCGGGGTCGTAGTCGCGCTGCTCGGTCGCGCGGTTGCCGCGCTCGGCGGCGTGGATCGCGGCGCCCGCCGGGAGGTGCGGAGCGTAGTCCGCCTCCTTGAGCTGGTTGAAGAAGCGCTCGTAGACCACGATCTGCTCCGGCCGCAGCCCGACGGCGAGCAGCTGGCGAGCGATCTCCGCCACGATCACCGGCGAAGACACGCAGAACGGCCGTCCGCCCGCGTTGACCTTGATCCCGACGACGTCGCTCGGCTCGAAGAAGCACCGCCAGGCAGCGAGCGTGCTCGCCTCGGCCGTGAGGGCGCGCATGCCTCGCTCCATCATCTCGCGCACGACGGCCGCGTCGTCCGCGCCCCTCGCGTCGACGGCGCGCGGCGAGCGGGTCCGGACCACGCGTCCCGGGAACGGCCCGGGCATCCCGGGCACCGCGGCGGGGGCGAAGCGTGTCACGACCTTGTAGGCGGGCGGGGTCGGCGGGTCGGAAGCGGCATCGGCGCGCGCCGCCGAAGCGAGCGGCGTGGCGGCGAGCAGCCCCAGGAAGGCCCGGCGCTCCATCAGTCCTCCGGTCGCGAGCGCCGCGATTGTATTACCCTTCGGCCACTGTCGAGGTGGAGAGTGGCCCGGATCCGATCGATCGACCTGCTGCGCGGCGCAGACGTGCTGCTGATGCTCTTCGTCAACGAGGTGGCGGGAGTCGCGGGCGCGCCGGCGCTCCTGCGTCACAAGGGCCCGACCGACGACGGCATGACGATCACCGACCTGGTGTTTCCCGCCTTCCTCTTCGTCGTCGGCATGGCGATACCTTTCGCGCTCGGCGCGCGGCTGCGCCGCGGAGAAACCAAGGCCGCGGTCCTCCCACACGTCGTGACGCGCTCGGCTGCGCTGGTCGTGGTCGGCGTGCTGATGGTGAACGCGGAGCACGCCGTCGCCGGGTGGCTGTCGGTTCCCGCTTGGAACGTGCTGATGACGCTGGGGGTACTCCTGGTGTGGGCCATGCCACGGGACGGCTGGGGAGCGCTCCGCTACCAGTGGCTGCGGGCCGCGGGCGTGCTGCTGCTGCTCTTCGTCGCGATCGCCTATCGGGGCACCGACATCACCGGCTGGATGCAGCTGCGGCCCTACTGGTGGGGGATCCTCGGGATCATCGGCTGGGCCTACCTCGGCGTCGCGAGCCTGCACCTGCTGGTGGGCGATCGGCCGGCGATCCTGACCGGACTCATCGGGCTCTACGGTTGCGTGGCTCTGGCCGACCAGGCCGGAGGCTTCGGGTGGCCCGCCATCCCCGGTCCGCTGGTGGGAGGGATCGTCGGCACGCACGCTGCGGTGGTGCTGGCCGGCACACTGCTAGGCGTGATGTTGATCCGCCACCAGCGCGAGAGCCGCTCGCCCTGGCGCCTCGTGGCAGAAGGGCTCGCCTATGCGGGCGCGCTCGCCGCATCGGGCGCGCTGCTCCACACGCTCGCCGGCGTCGACCGCGCTTTCACGATCAGCAAGATTCACGCGACGCTGCCCTGGGGCCTGGTCTCGGCATCGCTCACCTGTGCCGCCTGGGTCGCCGTCTTCCTGATCGCGGACGTGCTCGGACAGGCGCGCTGGCCCCGGTCGATCGTGATCGCGGGCGAGAACCCGCTGCTCGCCTACCTGTTGGCGCCGCTGCTCCTGTCGCTCTTCGCGCTCTCGGCCCCGCTCTTCGGCGGCAGCGATCCGTACGCGGCCCTCGGCGGCACGACCGGCGTGGGCCTCGTCCGCTCCGCGGTCTTCGCCTGGCTCGTGGTTCGTCTGAGCGGCTGGCTGCGCTCGAAGGGTCTCCGCTTCCAGCTGTGACGGACCCGCACGGGGATGCGATGAAATGCGAAAGGGGGATGAGCCCGTGGGCCCACCCCCGATTCGCGCGTCACCCGGTCGAATGGCTCGACCGGCTGCGCCTCGTCAGAAGTAGAACTTGAGCGCCAGCTCGATCACGCGCGGCGAGCTGACGGTGTTCGTGATCACGCCGAACGTGCTGGGCACCGAGAAGTCGCGCCCCGGAGGTCCGAAGCTCGGGTGGTTGAGCAGGTTGAAGGCCTCCGCCCGGAACTCGAGGTAGCGCTGGGCGCCCATCTCGAAGCGCTTCGAGAGCACGAGGTCGATGTTCGAGTAGCCCGGCGCCCGCGCGACGCCGACGGGGCAGTTGCCGAAGGTCCCGAGCGGCACGATCTGGAACGCGTTGATGTCGAGCCAGTGGTCGATCGACTGGTCGGACGGAACCGGGTCGCCGATGCAGTTCGGGCGATCCCACGAACGCTCGTTCTGCAGCGAGCGGTTGCGGGTGTCGATGACCGTGATCGGCAGGCCGGTGCGCGCCTGGAAAATCCCGCCCACCTTCCACCCTCCGAGGATCGCGTTCGTCACACCCGACCATTCGGAGCCGTACTTGCGGCCCTGGCCGAACGGCAGCTCGTAGCTGGCGGAGAAGATGAAGTTGTGCTTCACGTCGTGGAACGCCGGGCCCCAATCGGCTTCGGGGTCGTAGGCGTTCTGCCAGTAGGGGTGCTCCGTGGCTCCAGTCACGCCCTGCGGCCCGCTGCCGCCGAAGACGCCGTAGAAGCCGCGATTGTTCGTTCGCGCCTCGCCGAACGTGTAGGAGGCGAGGAACTCGAGACCGTTCCACGCGCGCTGGCGGATGCTGGCCTGCAGTGCGTGGTACCGGCTGCTGGAGGCCGCCGCGGTGGTGGCGATCGTGGTGATGAGCGGCTGCTCCTCGTAGAGCGGCCGCCGCGTGGGCCGGGGCGCCCAGGTGGTCGGGTCGCCGACGCCCGGGAGCGGCTGGTTGCCCTCGACGGGGGTCACCAGGTGGTCGGCGTGGTGGCCGACGTAGCCGACCTGAGCCGACATCCCTTCGGTCAAGCGGTACTCGACGAACGCGTTCCACTGCTGGCTGAACTGCGGACGCAGATTCGGTTCGTAGGCCCGCACGTTGCCGCTGGGCGTCGTCCCGGGCACGAGGTCGGCGAAGCCGCTTCCCGTCGTGCCGGCACCGGTCGTCCTGTCGTAGACGACGGCCGACTCGTAGAAGAACGGGGGGTTGAGCGGGAGCCGGAGGTTCGCGCCGGTGCCCTCCATGAACTGCGAGATCCCGTAGCCGCCGCGGATCACCAGCCGGTCGCTGGCGCTCCACGCGAAGCCGACCCGCGGCTCGAAGCCCTTGTAGTAGGGCTCGTAGAGCGCGCGATCGCTGTCGCTCGCAAAGGTCTGCACGCCGGTCCCGTTGCCGTAGGGCGGCGCCACGTCGAAGTTCGACTGCTTGTTGTCCTTCTCCACGAGCGGCGAGGTGTAGGCCCAGCGCAGTCCCAGGTTCAGGGTCAGGCTGGGCGTGAGCTTGAAGTCGTCCTGCACGAAGAGCGCGATGCGGTTCTGCAGCTGCGTCCAGGGGTCGTTCGGATCGCCGCCGCCACGGCCCTTGCCCGAGACCTGGTCGAGCAGGAAGTCGGAGAAGGCGTTGCCGGTGAAGGAGCCGTTGAAGCTGATGAAGCCGAGCGAGCCGTTGTTGCCCGCGTAGAAGCGACGCTGGTCGTAGCGCAGGAACTGCCCGCCGAACTTGAAGGCGTGCCGCCCCTTGAGCCAGGTGAGCTTCTCGTTGATCTGGTAGGTCTTGGCGAGCGTGTCCGAGTCGGTGGCGATGGCGCCCGGCAGGGTGAGCCCGGCGCCCCAGCCGATCTGGCTCAGGCCGTCGATGGGCTGGCCGCCCGCGATCCCGTAGCGAGCATTGCCGGCGCCGATGCCGGCCCAATCGTAGCCGTTCAACGCGGTCACGGTGGTGTTGCTGTAGCCGATCAGCACCTCGTTGATCACCGAGGGTCCGAACACGCGGCTCCAGTTGAACCCGACGTTCCAGAAGGGCTGGTCGTTCTTTGTCGCGAGCATCAGCGGGAAGGGCTGCTTGGAGCGCTCGTCCGTGTAGGTGGCGAACGAGAAGCGGGCGAAGAGCTTGTCGTTCGCCGAGGCGTTCCAGTCGAGGCGCAGGTCGCCCTGGTGGGCGCGGATCTCGAAGAGCGTGTCGCCGACGTAGTTTCCGATGATGCCGCCGGGCACCTCCCGGTTCTGCAGCGGGTAGTTCGCCGTGTCGTTGAGGATCGCGGCTGCCGTCGCGCTGAACCGGCTCACGGGGATCTGGTTTCCCGGGAACGGCAGGCCCGTGAGCGGATCGCGGATCGGCGTCGTGATGCTCGAGAGGTCGCCGCGCCGCCACGCCTCGGGGGCCACGGAGGCCGTCGCAGCGCCCGGCGCGTCCTGGCGCGAGCCCTGGTAGTCGGCGAAGAAGAACAGCTTGTCCTTGAGGATCGGGCCGCCGAGGGTCGCCCCGTAGATGTGCTGCGTGCGATCCTGGCGCGGGGCCGAGGAGCGGTTGTTCTCCCAGGTGTTCGCGTCGAGGTCGCTGTTGCGGTAGAACTCGAACAGGTTGCCGCGGATCTGGTTCGCGCCCGACTTGATCACGTTGCTGATGAACGCGCCCCCGACGTTGCCGACGTCGGCCGCGTAGTTGTTGGTCTCGATGCTGATCTCGGCCACGGCGTCGGGGTTCGGCTGGTAGGCGATCCGGTTGTCGAGCGTCTCGTTCACGTCGAGGCCGTCGACCGTGTAGTTGTTCGCCTGCTCGCGGTTGCCGTTCACGAACGGACGGTTGGAGTTCACAGCACCGATGTTCGTGAAGCCCTTCGGGTTGTAGGTGGTGGTGCCGGGCAGGAGCAGCGCGAGCTGGGCGACGTTGCGCCCGTTGAGCGGAAGCGACTGCACGGTGTTGCCGGAAACGACCTCGCCGACCGTGGCCGACTCGGTCTGGAGCACGGGCGCCTGCGCCGTCACCTCGACGGTGTCCTCGAGCGCGCCGACGTCCAGCTTGAAGTCGAGGCGCGCGATCTGCTTCGCCTCGACCGTGATCGCCCGCGTGGTCGCCGTCTTGAACCCGCTGAGCACGGCCTTCACCACGTACGTCCCGACGGGAACGGACGTGATCGTGTAGACGCCCGCCTGGTTCGAGGTGGCGCTGTATCCGACGTTCGTGGCCTGGTTCGTCGCCGTGACCGTGACGCCCGGCGTCTCGGCGCCGCTCGGGTCCGTGACGAGCCCGGTGATCGATGCCGCGCCGGTCTGGGCGTACGCGGCCGTCTGCAGGCCCAGCACGAGCGCGAGTGCGAGCAGCAGCCCGCCGACGCGCTTGAAATGTGTCATGTATTCCTCCATCGGGAGTAGTGGTGGGAGACGCCCGATCCATGAGAGGGGTGTTCGGTGGACTCGGAGCGAATGCGACGGACAATCGCTTCGAAGGATCTGAGAGTCTTCCCCCTGCAAAATAGTGCAACGCTCGTGCCCAGCGCAAGCACAATTGCAGGTCGGTTCAACCATCTGGATTCATTGGAGTTCCCGGATCCGGACCCCGCTCCCTTAGGGCTTCTGAATCCAACTTGATGGCGGCTATCCAACGCTTCGCCGTCGTGGCCGGTCCCGAGCCTCATTCGCCGGATCGATCCCGCCTGGAGAGGATCCGCCGCTCGGCATCCCGGTGGGCGTGGTAGGCGATGCGCTCGGGACGGAGCAGATCGGTCGGGATCAACAGCCTTAGCAGGCTGGGAGCATAGAGACCGCGCTGGGACGCCCAGAGGCGCCGCGCCCCATCCCCGAGCAGCAGCGCTGCGAGCGAAGCCAGCGCCGGCCCGACGGGGTCGCCCGGCGGTCCGGGCAGGAAGCTCAGCACATAGAGGGCCGCGAGGCCGCCGGCGCCGGCCGTCCAGCGCACGGCCCGCCGTGCGGCCAGGGGCCCGCGGCGGTGGTCGAAGGCGCGCGCCTGCAGCTCCTCGGGCAACAGGCTGGTGAGCCAGGCGAAGCCCTGGTTGAGTTCGTCCCATTCGCGTCGCACGCCCGCCATCACCTCGTCCGCGTAGGCCGTCGGCGGGAGCGGGATCGGCGGCGGCTCGCCGGGACCGGGCGG
>DATEUE010000054.1:0-7309 GCA_035283305.1 Vicinamibacteria bacterium
GGCACGCCCTCCGCCGGCGACGGCGCGGCTTCGAGCAGGCCCGCCGCGGCCAGCTGCTCGAGCGCGAGGGTCACGACCGTTGCGTCCGCCCCGGCGCCCAGGGCGCGAGCCAGCTCGGCGGGCGTGCGGGTGCCGTCGGCGTGGCGGAAGACGAGCGCGGCCGTGCGATTCAGGCAATGGGCGCGGTGGTGCTCGCTGTCGTAAACCACGAGCTCGTCCGGCAGCTCCCGGATCAGCAACCCGCGTCGCGTCTGAGGCTTCATCTCGTCCTCCTGTGGTCCGACCCTGCCAGCGATCCCCCCCGTGCGGCGGTCGCCGTCGACCCTTCCAGCTGGCGCAGCAGCCGCGTGGCGAGCTCCGTGGCCTCGCCCCGTTCACCCTTCACGACGACGGCCCGCGCCACCGCACGCTCGAGCGCGCCGAGCGAGGCCGCCGGGCGCAGGCGTGCCGGGACCGTGTGCGCGAGCAGCTCGATCACGGCCTGTCCGGGCGTGAGCCGCTCGGGCTCCCAATGCGCGCCGGGGCGGTGCGTGGCCAGCACCACGAGGCCCACCGGTAGCGGCTCGGTGCCGCTGCGTCCGCCGAGGTCCTCGGCGCTCGGCCGCTGGGCGTGAAGATCGCAGCCGCCCGCACCGCGGATCGAGAGCGGCTTGGCGAAGGGATGCACCCTGCCGCGCGCATCGAGCACCGCGAACTCGTCGGAGAGGTACGTGGCCCCCGCCCGGACCAGCTCGGCGACCAGTGTCGTTTTCCCGCTGCGGCTGCGGCCCGGCACCAGGATCGCCCAACCCCGCCAGCCCACGACGCCGGCGTGGACGAAGGTGCGGCTCTTCGACCGCGCGGCCAGGCTCAGGCGCAGCTCGGACTCGAGCACGGCGAACGCCTGGTGCAGGTCCCGCGTGCGCGCGCGGCGTCGGGCGCCCACGTAGACGCGGCTCGGACGCGTGGCCTTGTCGGCCGGATCCACCCACACCGAGAAGAGCTCGTCGACGACAGCGCTGCGGCTGGGCCGCGAACCCGGGGGCAGACAGCGCGCGAGGCGCTCGAGGATCGCGGGCGCGTTGGTCCTGACTCCGAGCCGCACGCCGTGAGCCTCGACGCACGTGCCCGCGGCCCAGGCGACGCGATCGATGCGTCCGGCGCCCTCCCAGGGCCGCGTCCGCGGCATCAGGCTCGGCAGGCTGTCCCCCACGCCACTCCTCCCCCGACCGTCGGCAGTGTAGCAGACGGCACCGGGGGACTCATGCGCACGAGTCGTGCCGACTCCCCTCCTGGTCACTCCCGGGTCAGTCTACACCGTTTTATCAAAGCTCAAAAGGAACTTGCATTGGATTTCTTCAAGCGTTACACTCACGCCCGGCCTGTCACACGCTTCGTGTCGTGTGTGACCGGTAGCATGTCGGCGGCCGTCTGTATGTCCGGAAAAGGGACATGCAGAGGGGAGGGACGGCTTGAGGGATCTGCACGCGGGCCCACAGAATGGGCGGTCTCCGGCTTCGCCGGGCCAGGGCACGCTCTTTGCTTCGGTCTGGGCTGCGAGGCGACCATGTCCCGACGCAAAGACGCGCATGAGATCGGGTGGAGCGGTCGGGGAGCGCATCCCCGAGGGGGTCTGACGGCATGAGCCTGCTCGCCGCGGTCGTGCTGGCCGCCGCCTCGGCACGAATCGAGTCCGTGTACCTGACGACGGCGGACCAGCGTCTCGCGGTCCGCGTGGCGGTTTCAGGGGCGCCCGGGATGGTGGCGGTCCACCGCGAGGGGGCGGCCGCGCGCGTGTCGATCATGGATGCGTCGCTGGGCCTGCAGTTCGCGGGGGGGCGCCGTTTCTCCTGGACCCCGTCCGCCGGATTCGATCCGGCCCTGCTCGCCGCATCGCCCGTGAAGCTCGACCGGATCGAGATCGCCGCCACCGACTCCGAGGTGAGCGTGCTGCTGCACGTGCCGCCCGAGGTGGCGGTCGACGTCCGGCGCGACACGCGTGGCCTGCTCCTGGTGTTCCGGACCACGGCCCCAGCCCAGACGGAGCGGGTGGCCCAGGCGCCGCCGCCAGCGCCTGTCGTGTCAGCTCCGCCCCCGGCTCCCGCGCCTGCGGTCCGGACTGCCCCCGAGCCCAAGCGCGAGCCCGTGGCAGCGCCGGTCGAGCCAGCGCCGCGACCCGAGGCCGCTCCTGTCGCGCCGGCCGCCGCTGCGCCAGCTGCGGCTCCGCCGCCTGCGGTCGCGGCGCCCGCGGACGTGGATCTTGCGAAGCGGCTGTTCCCGGCCGCCTCCGGCGAGGGCCAGGCGGGAGCCTCCGTCGCCGAGCTCTACCCCCAGCTCTTCCCGACCGGCACGCCGCAGAGCCAGCCCGAGGCTCCACCGGTCGTCGAGATGCCTGAGCCGAGCGAGGACCAGGGCGCGGTGCTCGGGCCGTTCCGCGTGCGCGCCTCGGTGGACGCGCGCTACGTGGATGCCGACACGTTCGTCGGAGACACGGCCGAGCCGACGCGGGACAAGTACCTGGAGGTGCAGCCCCGCGTGCTGGCGGTCGCTCCGGTCGGCGCGGGTGTCTTCAACCTCGAGTACGCGCCGGTGTTCCGCGCCTTTGCCACCTACGACCAGGTGAACACCAGCAGCCATCTGCTCGGGGCCGGCCTCGAGCTGCCCGTGGGCAGCCGGGTGACGGTGCGAGCGCGCGATCGCTTCCAGAGCGGGGTACTCGACACGCGCGTGGTGGACCCGGGTGGCGAGTACTTCGTCGGCCTCGGCCGCTTCAACCGCAACGATGTCGACGCGGGACTGAGCATCGTGGTCGGGCCCCGGTTGAGCCTGGAGTTGTCGGGGGCGGCCGGCCGGGTTCACTTCCTCGAGGAGTCGAACTTCTTCGACTACGACACGCGCACCGCCACGGCCGGCCTGGGCTTCGAGCTGACGCCGACGCTGCGCATGGTCGCGTCGTACGTCTACGACGCCGTCCCGCGCCCCGACGATCGGCCCGAGGCGGAGTCGACCGCTCACGGGGCTCGCCTCTCGCTCGACGGCGAGATCCTGCCGCTCCTCATCGGTCAGCTTTCGGTCGGCTACAGCAGCGAGGAGACGCCCAACGCCGGGCCCGGGGGCCAGAGCTACTCGGGCTTCACGCTACAGGCGGCGCTGCAGCGCGAGCTCGGGCGCGACGCCCAGATCTCCGTCTACGCCACCCGATCGACGCCGGTGTCGGCGTTCGAGGACAACGCGTTCTATGTGTCGACCGGCGTCCAGGGCGTGCTGAAGCTTCCGCTCGTCGCCAAGCTCGAGCTGCGCACCGGCCTCGGCTACCAGTGGAACGACTACAAGACGATCGCCGAGGAGATCGGCAGCCCGCGCGAGGATCGCATCCTCGGCTGGTTCGTGGGCTTGCGGCGGCCGATCGCCCGCAACTTCTCGCTCACCGGCGCCTACCGCAAGGAGGACCGGAGCTCCAACATCGACACCTTCGACACCGACTCGGACGGCTTCTACCTGCAGCTCGAGTGGGACATCTTCGGCGCGCCCCCGCGATGATCCAGCTGCTCGCCGTCACTCCGCTTCTCGCGCTCCTCGCGCAGGCCGCCCCGGCGCAGGCTCCCGCAGCCTATCGCGTGGGTCCCGGCGACGTGCTCGAGGTAGAGGTCGAGGGCCGTCCCGACCTGTCGCGCATCCCCACGGTCCAGACGACCGGCAGCATCCGGCTGCCGCGCGCCGGGGACGTGGAGGTGCGCGGGCTCACCACCCACGAGATCGCCGCGCGCCTCACGCCGCTCGTCGCCGGCGCCGATCTCGCGGCGCCGCGCGTGGCGGTGCGCGTCGCGGACTACAATAGCCAGTTCGTCTGGGTGATGGGCGCCGTCAACCGCCCCGGACGCAAGCCCCTGCGCAGCGGGACGCGGCTCGTCGACGCGCTGCTCGACGCGGGCGGCTTCGTGCCGGGCGCTTCGGGCGAGGTGATGGTCGTGCGCGGGGCTGGCTTCGAGGGCGGCGAGAGAGAGATCCGCTTGAAGTTCGACGGCAAGAACCCGAGCCCCGACGCGCTGGAGCGCCTGGGGCTGCCGCTCGCGACCGGGGACCAGGTGACCGCCGTGCTGCAGCGCTGGGTCGGCGTGAGCGGCGCCGTCGAGCGGCCGGGCCAGTACGCGTTCTCCGAGACGCTCACGCTCAGCGCCCTCGTCGACCAGGCGAAGCTGCTGCGCACGGGATCGCAGCGCGTGATCCTGCGCCGCGCCGGTGTCGACCAGGAGGTCGATCTCGGGGACGTGCGCGGCGGCCGCGCCCCGGATCTCGCGCTCCAGCCCGGCGACGAGGTGATCGTCAAGGCCCGCCGGCTGTGATCCCAAGCCACCTCCCCGGCCGGCCGCCCGACACGGACGGCGGCGCCCCGCGCGACATCGAGGTCCGCTACTACGCGGAGCTGCTGTGGCGGCGCCGGATCCTGCTCACGGCCGCGGCGATCGGCGGCCTCGCGCTCGGTGTGCTCGCGGGCGAGCTGCAGGTGCCGCGCTTCCAGGCGCGCACGCTGCTGCAGGTGATGCCGCCGACGCCCACGTCGCTCAACGTGACCGACGCGCTGGTGCAGACCGGCAACCCGGTGCGCGACCGCCAGTTCTTCAACACCCAGCTGAACGTGCTGCACTCGCGTGCGATCGCCGAGCGGGTGGTGGACAAGCTCAAGCTCAAGGACCAGCCGGCCTTTGCGGCCGCTCCAGACGCGGTCGGTTTCTTCCTCACCACGGTGGCGGTCGAGCCGATCCCCGAGACCTACGTGGTCGAGGTGCGGATCACGAACAACGACCCCAAGGACGCGGCGCTCTGGGCCAATACGCTCGCCGACATCTACATGGACTACAGCATCGAAGGCCAGGTGGAGGCCGCCAAGCGCGCCTACAAGTGGGTGAACGAGCGGCTGGCCGAGACGCAGACGGGGATGCAGCAGGCCCAGGACAAGCTGCTCAAGAGCTACCAGGGCCAGGACCTGTTCGTGCCCGAGGGCAGCGTCTCGGCGATCACCACCTCGATCACCAAGCTGACCGAGGACCACATCCAGGCCCAGGCCCGCCGCATCGAGCTCGAGGCCCAGCTCGGCGAATTCCAGGAGGCGCGCCGCCGCGGGCGCGGCACCGGCGCGATCCCGCAGGTCGGCGGCGACCAGTCGGTCGCGGAGATCAACGGCAAGATCCAGTCGTTGAACGTCGACTTGGCGCGGCTGCGCGAGAAGTACAAGGAAGGCCACCCCGAGGTCCAGAAGATCCAGGTGCAGATCCAGCAGCTGCGCAAGGACAAGGACGCGCGCGTCGCCCAGATCGAGGAGAGCTTTCGCGCGGAGTACCGCCAGCTCCAGCGCAAGGAGTCGGAGCTCAAGGCCGCGATCGACGACCACAAGGGCCGCGCCGCCGACCAGAGCCTGAAGATGACCGAGCTCGAGTCGCTCAAGAAGCAGGCCGACTCGGCGGCCGGGCTCTACACTGTGCTGCTGCAGAAGCTGAACGAAACCAACATCGCGGCCTCGATCCAGAACAACAACGTGCGGCTGCTCGACCGCGCGGTGGTCCCGAGCACGCCGGTGTGGCCGCGCAAGCGCCAGGTCGCGCTCGTGGGCCTGCTCGGCGGGCTGCTGCTGGGCGCGGGCTTCGTGCTGCTGCGCGACGCGCTCGACAACACGCTCAAGGACGCCGACGACGTCGAGCGGCACCTGCACCTCGAGCTGCTGGCGGCGATCCCCCGCTACGGCAAGGACGACGCGACGCTCGCGACCGAGGCCTACCAGAACCTGCGCACCGCGCTCCTCTTCTCGCGGCGCGGCGACGAGGGCCAGGTGGTGCTCGTGACCGGCACCGCCCCGGGCGAGGGCAAGACCACGACGCTGCTGAACGTGGCCAAGTTGCTGGCCGTATCGGGCGAGAGCGTCGTCGTGGTGGACTGCGATCTGCGGCGTGCCAACCTGCACTTGCGGCTCAACGTGCCCCGCGAGCCCGGCTTCACGGACTTCTTCGTGAAGGGGCAGGACATGGGGGCTTTGGTCCGGACCACCCGTGTCCAGAACCTCTCGGTGATCCCGGCGGGACCGCTGCCGCCCAACCCGCCGGCGCTTCTGGCGCGGCCCGAGCTCGCGACCGCGCTCCTCGCGCTCAAGCGGCAGTACCGCTGGGTGCTGGTCGACTCGCCGCCGGTCGCGGCCGTGACCGACGCGCTGCTGCTGGCGCAGCGCGCCGACTCGACGCTGCTGGTCGTGCAGCAGAACAAGGTGGACCGCGCGATGGTCAAGCGCGCGCTGGCCGCGCTGCGCAAGGTGACACCGCACGTGATCGGCGCCGTCCTGAACGCGGTCGACGTGAAGACCAAGGGCTACTACGGCTACGCCTACTACGGCTCCCGCAAGGACCCGAAGGACAGGCGCGCCGCGAGCCGCAGCCCGCAGGGGAGGCGGCTGCAGCCGCACGCGGCCGTTCCCGAACCGGAGGTGACCGATGCGTCCCTGGTGTAACCGGACGCGCCTGAGCGTGGGCGCGCTGGCCGCGACGCTGTTCGCCACGCCGGCCGCGACTCCGGCCCAGGCCCCGGCCGCGACCGAAGACAAGGGCGCCCTCGCGCTCGCGCGGCTGAGCCTCGTCGAGCGCAAGGTCGAGCTCGAGAAGAAGGGTGCCAAGTGGCAGGCCGCCGTCGAGGGCGGGCCGCTTTCGATCGGCGAGGCGCTGCGCACGGGCCCCGACGCGGTGGCACGTCTCGAGCTGCCCTGGATGGCGCTCACGCTCTCGCCCGGCTCGTCGCTGCGCTTCCCGGACGAGTTCCTGCTCTCGGCGACACTCGACAGTGGGCGGGCGCTCGTCGAGGCGCCCTCGCTCGACGCGCTGAAGATCGTCACCGGCGAGGCGGAGGTTCGCGGGCAGGGTCGCGCCGTCGTTCGCCGCCAGGGCCGATCGACGCTCGTGACGTGTCTCGCCGGGCGCTTCTTCGTCGAGGCGGCCGGCTCGATCGTGACCCTCACGCCCGGGCGCGGCACCGTGGTCGCCGCGGGGCGAGCGCCGGGAGCCCCGCAGGACGTGCCGGCGGCGCCGACGGAGGGCCTGTGGCCCGCGCAGGACCCGGTGTTCGTCGCCCCCGCGGAGCCGCTGGAGCTGCGCTGGAAGGGCACGTCGCCGAGCTACCAGCTCGAGCTGCTGCCGGTGGGCTCCGACGTGGTCCTGCTGCAGCGCGACGTCACCACGTCGCCCGTGAAGATCGAGGTGCCCTGGGAGGGCGCCTTCCGCTGGCGCGTCTCGGCACGCGACGCGCGCGGCCTCGAGGGCGTCCCGTCCGCCGACGGCCTCATCGCCGTCGACGC
>DATEUE010000055.1:0-16978 GCA_035283305.1 Vicinamibacteria bacterium
CCGCGCGGCGCTGCGCCTCGCGCCGCGCTTCGCCGAGGCGCACGACCGGCTCGGCTTCGTGCTCGGGCAGCAGGGCCGGACCGAGGACGCGCTCGACGAGTTCCGCCGCGCGATCGAGGCGGATCCGAAGCTGTTCGACGCCCAATACCATCTGGGCGCGACGCTATGGTGGACGGGAGCTCTGGAGGCGGCGGCCGGTCCGCTCGCGGCCGCGGTTCGGCTCCGGCCGCAGGATGCCGGCGCGCGCTACTACCTGGGCCTGGCGCTGCGCCAGAGCGGCAAGCTGGAGGACGCCGTGGCCGAGCTGCGCGCGGCGGTCGCCCAGGCACCGGCCTTCGCTGCGGCCCGCCTCCAGCTCGGCCTGGCGCTCCAGGACCTGGGCGACCGCGAGAGCGCGCTCGCGGAGCTGCGGCGGGCGGTCGAGCTCGCCCCCGGCGACGTGGACGCGCAGAGCGCCCTCGGGCTCGCCCTGACGAGGAGCGGAGAGGCCGAGGAGGCCGTCACGCTGCTGCGCGCGCTGCAGCAGCAGCACCCCGAGCGCAGCGACCTCGCGCAGAACCTGGGGGCGGCGTTGATGCAGAAGGGCGACCTCGACGCCGCGGTCGCCACCTACCGCGAGCTCACGGCCCGCGAGCCCCGGGACGCGCTCGCCTTCCACAACCTCGGCCTCGCGCTCAAGCAGAAGGACGTGCTCGCCGAGGCCGAGGCCGCACTGCGGCGCGCGGCCGAGCTGGGTCCCACGCTGCCCGACCCGGTCTACACGCTCGCGGTGCTGCTCTGGCAGACAAACCGCCCGGAGGAGGCGGCCCAGGCGTGTCGTGACACGATCGCGCGCGCACCGGACCACGCCGAGGCCCACTACCTGCTCGGCAGCGTGCTGCGTCAGCAGGGGGACACGGACGGCGGGATCGCGGAGTTCCGCGAGACGATCCGCATCCAGCCGGCCTCCGCCGAGGCCCACCTGAGCCTGGGCCAGGCCCTGCGGCGCAAGGGCGAGCCGGAGGCGAGCGCCACAGCGCTCGCGGAGGCGGAGCGGCTGAACCGGAAGAAGGTCGACCGGCAGGCCGCGACCTTCGCGATCGACCTCGGGAAGCGCCGGCTCACGGCGGGTGACACGGCGGGCGGCGTCTCGAGCCTGCGGGAAGCCGTGCGCCTCGCGCCCGAGATGGCCGAGGCCCACCTCCAGCTCGCGCTCGCCCTCGACAAGCAGGGCCAGAAGGCCGAGGCGCGGAAGCACTTCGACGAGGCGCGCCGGCTGGCGCCGCACCTCCAGGCGCAGCCTCGCGCGGCGGCCCGCAGCGAAGCCGCGCTTCCCGTCCCGCAGCCGTGAAGCCCGCCCTGCTCCTCGGCCTCGTGGCGCTCGTGCCCGTGGCGGCCGCCCTCACCGAAGACAGCCTGCCGTTCTCCTTCACGAACGTGGCCGCGCAGGCCGGCCTCAGCGCGACGACCGTCTTCGGCGGCCGGGAACAGAACCGCTACCTGCTCGAGACCACGGGCTGCGGCGCCGCCTTCTTCGACTACGACGACGACGGCTGGCTCGACGCCTTCCTCGTGAACGGAACGACGCTCGAGGGGTTCCCCGAGGGACAGCAGCCGACGAACCACCTGTACCGCAACCGGCGCGACGGGACCTTCGAGGACGTGACGGCGCGCGCGGGGCTCGCCGCGAGCGGCTGGGGCCAGGGCGTGTGTGCCGGCGACTACGACAACGACGGCTTCCCGGATCTCTACGTGACCTACTACGGCCAGAGCCGGCTCTACCGGAACCGCGGCGACGCGACGTTCGAGGAGGTCACCGCCAAAGCGGGCCTCACCGAGACGCGCCTGCGCTGGGGCACCGGCTGCGCCTTCGTCGACTACGACCGCGACGGCAAGCTCGACCTCTTCGTCGCGAACTACATCGACCTCGACCTGAAGACGGCGCCCGTCCCGGAGTCGGGCCTGTGTCGCTACCGCGGGATCAAGGTCGCCTGCGGCCCCCCGGGGCTCGTCGGAGGCAAGAATGCGCTCTATCGCAACCGCGGCGATGGGAGCTTCGAGAACGTCTCGGAGCGGGCGGGCATCACGAAGGCGTCGGGGACCTACGGCCTCGGCGTCAGCACGCTCGACTTCGACGCGGACGGCTGGACCGACCTCTACGTCGCCAACGACTCGAACCCCAGCACGCTCTACCGCAACAAGGGTGATTCGACCTTCGAAGACGTCGCGACCGGGGCGGGCTGCGCGTTCAGCGCGGACGGCAAGAACCAGGCGGGGATGGGGGTCGGGGTGGGCGACTGGGACCGGAACGGCACGCTCGACATCTTCAAGACCAACTTCGCGGGCGACACCTCCACCCTCTACGCCAACAGCGGCGACGGCTACTGCGAGGACCGCACGTTCGCGAGCGGCGTCGGCGTCAACACGCGCTGGCTGGGGTGGGGCACGGGCTTCGTCGACCTCGACAACGACGGCTGGCTCGACCTGTTCCTGGCGAACGGGCACGTCTACCCCGAGGCGTGGCAGATCCCAGGCGAGGCGAGCTACAAGCAGAGAAAGGTCGTCTACTGGAACCGCGCGGGCGGGAAGTTCGAGGACGTGAGCGAGCGGCTGGGCCCGCCGGTCACGACACCCGAGGCGGCCCGGGGAGCCGCCTTCGGCGACTTCGACAACGACGGCCGCGTGGACGTCCTGGTGAACAACGTCAACGACGTGCCCAGCCTCTATCGTCTGGCGTCGCGCGGCAACCACTGGCTCACGCTGATGCTCGTGGGCACGCGCTCGAACCGGAGCGCCATCGGCGCGCGCGTGCGCTGCGTCGCCCCGGGCCTGCGGCTCGAGGACGAGGTGCGCGGAGGAGGCAGCTACATCTCGCAGAACGACCTGCGCGTCCACTTCGGCCTCGGCCGCGCAACGCGGGTCGAGGCTGTTCTCGTGCGCTGGCCGAGCGGTGCCGTCGAGCGCTGGAGCGACCTCGCGGCCGACCAGATCCTGACCCTGAAGGAGGGCACCGGCACCGAGGCGAAATGGGAGCCGGCGGGATGAGGGCGGCGCTGCTGTTGCTGCTCGTCGCCTGCTCCCCCGCCGCGGCACAGGCGGAGGACGCCAAAGCCGCCGTGGCGCAGGCCCGAACCCTGCTGGCCCAGGACCGGCCCCGGGACGCGATCGCGGCGCTCCAGGGACAGGACGCCTCCGATCCCGCAGTCGCCCTCGCGCTGGGCGTCGCGCACTACCACGCGGGGGACGCCGTCGAGGCGGTCGCCCTTCTCAGGCCCGCCGTCGACGCGCTGCCCGAGGGTTCGACCGAGCGCCGCGAGGCCGCGCAGGTGCTGGGCCTCGCGCTCTACCTCGCCGGCCGCATCGCCGACGCGGTGCCGTGGCTGGAGGCGACGCGCGCGTGGGCGGGCTCGAACCTGGAGCTGCTGCAGATCCTCGGCACCGCGTACATCGAGACCCGGCAGCCGGACAAGGCCCGCGAGGTGCTCGCGCGCGCCTACGAGGTGGCACCCGAGACGGCACCCGCCCACTTGCTCGCGGCCCAGATGATGATCCGTCTGCAGCAGGAGGCTTTGGCGCAGGCAGAGCTCGAGAAGGCCGTCGCGAAGGACCCTCGCCTGCCGCAGGCCCACTTCCTGCTCGGCCAGCTCGCGCTCTTCCGGGGACGCTTCGAGGAAGCGACGACCTTCACCCGCAAGGAGCTCGAGCTCAACCCCGGAAACAACCTGGCCTGGAGCCAGCTCGGGGACATCTTCGTGCGCCAGCAGAAGTGGGACCAGGCGGTGGCGGCGCTGCAGCGCTCGCTCTGGCTGAGCCCCTTCTACAGCGCGCCCTACATCCTGCTCGGGCGCGCCTACACGAAGCAGGGCCAGCTCGCCCCCGCCGAGGCGATGCTGCGCCGCGCGATCGAGTACGACCCGAACAACAAGCAGGCCCACTACCTGCTGGGCCAGCTCCTGCAGCAGGCCGGCCGCATCGAGGAGGCGCGCAAGGAGCTCGAGATCGCGGAGCGCCTGCAGGGGGCAGCCGGGCGGTGAGCCGCTTCCTCGCTCTCGTCGCGGGGGCGCTCGTCGCGGCAGCGGCCGGCGGCGACTGGCGCGTGCGGCTCGTCGACGTGGCCGCGGAGGCAGGGCTCACGCAGCCGTCGGTCTACGGCGGTCTCGAGCGCAAGCGCTTCATCATCGAGACGAACGGCGCCGGCGTCGCCTGGATCGACTACGACAACGACGGCTGGTCCGACGCTCTGGTGCTCTCGGGCACGCAGCTCCAGGAGGGCACCCGGCAGGAGCGGGCGTGGCCGCCCGGCGAAGCGCCAAGCAACCGGCTCTACCGCAACCAGCACGACGGCTCCTTCAGGGACGTCACCGACGTGGCGGGCTTGCGCCGGACCGGCTGGGCCTCCGCGGTCTGCGCCGGCGACTACGACAACGACGGCTGGCTGGACCTGTTCATCACGTACCACGGCCAGAACGTGCTCTACCGGAACCGCGCGGGCCGCTTCGAGGACGTGACGGCGGCCGCTGGGCTCGCCACGAGCGGAACCCGCTGGGGCTCGGGCTGCAGCTTCCTCGACTACGACCGAGACGGGAAGCTCGATCTCTTCGTCGCGAACTACCTGGTGCTGGACCTGAAGACGGCGCAGGAGCCGGGCGAGGGCGTGAACTGCCTGTGGAAGGGCATCCCGGTCAACTGCGGCCCGAAGGGGCTGAAGACGGACACGAGCCTGCTCTACCACAACGAGGGTGACGGCCGTTTCCGCGACGTCTCAGAAGCCTCGGGGGTCGCGAGCGTGAAGGGCCGCTACGCGATGACCGCAGCCGGCTTCGACGCGGACGCGGACGGATGGATCGACATCTACGTGGCCTGCGACTCGACAGCCGCCATCCTGTTCCGCAACAACCGCGACGGCAGCTTCACCGACGTGGCGGTGGCGAGCGGCGCCGCACTCTCCGAGTTCGGCAACGAGCAGGCCGGCATGGGGCTCGGGGTCCTCGACTTCGACGGCGACGGCCGGCTCGACCTCTTCAAGACCCACTTCGCCGACGACATCCCCGCTCTCTATCGAAACCTCGGGCGCGGCCAGTTCGAGGACGTAGCGATGGCCGCGGGGCTCGCGGTGCAGAACCGCTTCGTTCAATGGGGAGCGGGAGGGGCCGATCTCGACAACGACGGCCGGGCGGACCTCTTCTACGCCACCGGCAACGTCTACCCCGAGATCGAGGCGCTCCTGCCCCACTACCCGCACCGCAGCCCGAAGATCGTCTTCCGCAACCTGGGCGACTCCCGCTTCGACGACGTCTCGGACAGCAGCGGGCCGGGCGCGAGCGCCGCGCACTCGAGCCGCGGCGTCGCCTTCGGGGACTACGATAACGACGGCGACCTGGACGTCCTCGTCATGAACATGAACGAGCGTCCGTCGCTGCTACGCAACGACTACAGCGGTGGTAACGGCTGGCTGTCATTGCAGCTCGAGGGCACGAAGTCGAACCGGGCCGGGATCGGCGCGACGGTGGTCGTCACGGCGGGCGGGCGCCGGGAGGCGCGCGCCGTGCTCAGCCAGTCGAGCTACTACTCGCACGACGACCTGCGCCTGCACTTCGGCCTCGGCTTGGCGTCTGCGGCCGAGCGCGTCGAGGTGCGCTGGCCGAGCGGTGCGGTGGACGTGCTGCAGGTGGTGCCGGCCGGCCGACCTCGGACGGTGCGCGAGGGCGAGTCGCCCGCACTTCCGGCCATGCGGCCGACATCATAGAAGTTGCGCCTCGCTCGCCGCACCGTCGTATCTTTCAACGCATCAGCCAGTTCCAAAAGTATTGTTGACCTTGTCAAACATGACCTCTATGATCCGCCCCAAAGTCTCAGGTCAGAGTCGGGAGGATCCGTTTTCCGAAATCGGGCCAGCCCTTGTGGGTGCTGTGAGCTCGATCTTCCAGGAGGATGAGTTCAAATGACGAGGTTCATGGGTAGACAGATCTTCACGGCGGCCGTCGCGCTCCTGGCGCTGATCGTCGTCGCCCCTCCGAGCGCGCGAGCGCAGGCGGTCTACGGCAGCATCGCCGGCACCGTCGTGGACGCCAGCGGCGCCGCGGTTCCTGGAGCCACTGTGACGATCACCAGCCTCAGCCGGAAGGCCGCCGACACGGTGGTCACCGACGCCCTCGGCTACTACGAGAGGGGACGCCTGCTTCCCGGAACCTACGAGGTGAGGGCTGAGCTCTCCGGCTTCAAGGCCAAGGTGGTCTCGGCCGTGAACGTGAGTGTCGACACGCAGACGAAGGTCGCCCTGTCGCTGGAGCTGGGCGACATGACCGAGACGGTCACGGTCGAGTCCGTCCAGAGCCAGCTGCTCAAGACCGACCGCGCCGACGTGGCCACCACCTTCGAATCCAAGCAGATCACCGAGCTGCCGATCCTCGACCGGAACTTCACCAAGTTCGTGCTGCTGACGCCGGGTACGCAGCGCCTGAGCTGGAACCACGCCACCAGCGAGAACCCCCAGGGCTCGATCCAGACCATGGTCAACGGCCAGCACTTCAGCGGGACCGGCTTCCAGCTCGACGGCACCGAGAACCGCGACCCGATCCTCGGCATCATCGTGATCAACCCGACGCTCGAGTCGATCGGCGAGAGCAAGATCACCGCCCAGAACTACGACGCCGAGTTCGGCCAGGCCACTGCGGGTGTCGTGTCGGTCGTGACCAAGTCCGGCAGCAACCAGCTCCACGGCTCGGCATTCGAGTTCCACCAGAGCGACAAGTTCCAGGCGCGCAACCCCTACTCGCAGCCCGACGTCAAGAACCCCATCACGGGCCGGGTGCTCCCCGAGACGAAGCGAGACCAGTTCGGCGCCTCGCTCGGCGGCCCGATCCTCAAGGACAAGCTCTTCTTCTTCGGCGACTACCAGGGCTGGCGCTACACGGACGGCGGCTCCAAGCTGCTGACGGTCCCGACCGCTCTCGCGCGGACGGGAAACCTGAGCGAGTACGGCGTCAACATCTTCGATCCGGCAACGGGAGATCCGGCCAGCCGCGCCCAGTTCCCCGGCAACGTGATCCCCACGGGCCGCCTCTCGCCGCAGGCCCTCGGCATCCTGAACCTGCTGCCGCTGCCCAATACAGCGGGCTCGGTCAACGGCACGCGGGACAACTTCATCGCCCAGGGGTCGGAGCTCTTCAACAGCGACGCCTTCAACGTTCGCGTGGACAGCAGGATCAACAACCGCCTGAACGTCTTCGGGCGCTACAGCTACGCCAAGTTCGCGAAAGACGGCCCGTCGGCCTTCGGCGCGGGCGGAGGACCGGGGGTCGTGGACCTCGGTGGCAACACGAGGGTTAAGAACCAGAGCCTGGCCCTCGGCCTCGACTACACGCTCTCGCCGTCGTCGGTGCTCGATTTCCGCTTCGGGTATTTCAAGTACAACGTGAACGTGTTCCCGAACGACTACGGCTCGAACCCGGCCCTCGACGCGGGCATCCCGGGCATGAACTTCCCCGACGACCCGTTCACCTCCGGCCTCCCCGGAGGCTTCATCAGGGGCAACGCCGCGACGATGAGCTTCGGCACCGCGCTCGGGGACGAGACGGGTCGCTGCAACTGCCCGCTGCTCCAGGACGAGAAACAGTTCCAGTTCGTCGCGAACTGGACGAAGGTGCTGGGCACCAAGCACACCGCGAAGCTCGGGTTCGACGTCCGGCGGGCCTACAACCTGCGCGTGCCGAGCGACAATCACCGCTCGGGCGAGATCGACTTCAACGGGGAGAACACCCAGGGACCGACGGGAGGTGGCCTGGGTCTCGCCACGTTCCTGCTCGGGAACGTCACCAACTATCGCCGCTACGTCAGCTCCAGCACCAACGCCAAAGAGGAGCAGTGGCGCTGGTTCGTCTACGCGCAGGACACCTGGCGGCCCAACTCCAAGCTGACGATCAACTACGGTCTGCGGCTCGAGGACATCATGCCGCAGTCGATCAACGAGGCCGGCAACGCCGGCTTCCTGGACATCGACACCGGCGAGATGATGGCGGTCGGGGTGGGCGGCATTCCGCTGAACGGAGGCGTCGAGAACTCGATCAACCTCGCGCCCCGCCTGGGGATCACGTACCAGCTCAACGAGAAGACCGTGGTCCGGATGGGTTACGGCCGCAGCTACGACATCGGCGTGTTCGGGTCCACCTTCGGCCACAGCGTCACCCAGAACCTGCCCGTCCTGGCGCGGCAGGGTCTGAACGCGCCCGCGAACTTCGCGAGTGTGTTCAACCTGGCCCAGGGGCCGACGGCCCCCGTCGTCCCCGCCGTCGGCTCGGACGGCCGCTTCGCGGCGCCGAACGGCGTAACGGCCACGCAGATGCCGGAGAAGCAGCGGCTGCCGTACGTCGACGCCTGGAACCTCACGCTCCAGCGGCAGCTGAGCCCGGACCTTTCGGCCGAGATCGCCTACGTGGGCAACAAGGGCACGCACGTCTTCTTCGGTGACGGCCCCGACGTTGACAACAACCAGCCGACGCTGGTGGGCTTCCCGAGCGTGCCGCGGGACCTCCGCAGGCCGTTCTTCCAGGGCCCGGTGGGCGGCTATGGCGCCGCCTACGGCTGGACGCAGAACGGCCGTTTCATGTGCAACTGCTCCGACAACAACTACAACTCGATGCAGGCGAAGCTGAGCAAGCGCTTCAGCCACGGCTACTCGCTGCTCGCGACCTACACGCTCCAGCGGCTGCGGAACCACGGCCCTGACCAGGCCTTCTTCGACCGCGCGCTCGAGTACGGCTCGCCGGAATGGGCCCGCACGCACACCATCACGCTGGCGACGACGGTCGAGCTGCCCTTCGGCCGCGGCAAGGCGATCGGGGGAGACGCGTCCACGGGTCTCGACTACCTGATCGGCGGCTGGCAGCTCAATGCCAGCGCGTACATCGCGAGCGGCCAGCACCTGAACGTCAGCTACCGCGACTCCGGCCAGGACCGCGACGTGGGACCGAACCGACCCGACGTCATCGGCGACATCACCGAGGGCGGGGGGAGCAAGGAGAGGTGGTTCAACACGACACCCATCGGCTCGAGCGGCAGCGCCTTCGCCCGCCCGGCCCAGGGGACTTTCGGCGACATGGAGCGAGGCTCGCTCACCGGACCCGGCTTCTGGAACGTGGACGCGTCTCTGTTCAAGCGGTTCCACTTCACGGGCCGCACGAACCTGGAGCTGCGTCTCGAGGTGACGAACCTGTTCAACCACGTGGCCCTCGGCAACCCCGACACCGAGGTCGGCGTGCCCGGCAACGACAACCCCAACGCCGGCCGCATCAACGGGACCGGCGCCAACTGGCTGGCGCGGAACCTGCAATTCGCAGTCCGGTTCCAGTTCTGACGGCTTAAGGGCACGCCAAGGGCGTGCGCGAAGGGGAGGGGGGTGAAGGCCCTCCTCCCCTGCTCTTTCTTGCACAGCACGCGGGCGTGCCTAGAATCCGGCGAGGTCGGCACATGATCACGCGACTTCGGGCCGAACGCTTGCGCTCACGCACCTCCGGGATCATCCTGCACCCCACGTCGCTTCCCGGCGGCTACGGGATCGGCGAGCTGGGTCCCGAGGCCCATCGATTCATCGACTTTCTCGCGGGGGCGAAGCAGGGACTCTGGCAGGTCCTGCCCCTGGGGCCGACCGGCTACGGCGACTCTCCGTACCAGTGCTTCTCGGCCTTCGCGGGCAACCCGCTGCTCGTCAGCCTCGAAACCCTGGTCCGCGAGGGGTGGCTCTCGGCCTCGGACCTTTCCGGGCCTCCTGCGTTCCCGGAGCGCTCCGTAGACTACGAGGCGGTCGCCCGCTTCCGCCTCCCACTCCTCGACCGCGCCTACGAGCGCTTCCGGGCGCAGGCCGGACCCCGGCAGCGCCGTGCGTTTGCGTCCTTCTGCCGGAGGGAGAGGGCGTGGCTCGACGACTACGCGCTCTTCGCGGCCCTCAAGGACGCCCACGGCCTCCGGGCCTGGCCCGAGTGGGAGCGGGACCTGGCGCGGCGGCGTCCTTCGGCGCTCGCCCGCGCCCGCACGCAGTGGGCAGAGGCGATCCTGAGCCGGAAGTTCGCGCAGTTCCAGTTCTTCGCCCAGTGGGCGGCCCTGCGGCAGTACGCCCACGAGCGCGGCGTCCGGATCATGGGCGACCTGCCGATCTTCGCCGCCCACGACAGCGCCGACGTCTGGGCGAACTCCGCCCTGTTCCACCTGGCGGAAGACGGCCAGCCGACCCATGTCGCGGGCGTCCCTCCGGACTACTTCAGCGCCACCGGACAGCGCTGGGGCAACCCGCTCTACCGCTGGGCGGCAATGCGCAAGACCGGCTACCGCTGGTGGATCCTCCGCTTCCGGGCGCTGCTGGGCGTCGTCGACCTCGTCCGCGTCGATCACTTCCGCGGGTTCGAGGCTTACTGGGAGGTCGCCGCATCGGAGCCCACAGCGATGCGCGGGCGCTGGGTGAAGGGCCCGGGGGCGGCGTTCTTCCGCGCGGTCGAGCGTGCGCTCGGCACGCTCCCGATCGTGGCCGAGAACCTGGGGGTCATCACTCCCGAGGTGGAGAAGCTGCGCACGCGCTTCGGCTTCCCGGGCATGGCGATCCTGCAGTTCGCCTTCGGCACGGATCCCCAGGGTCCGAGCTTCCGCCCCCACAACTATCCGCGCGACCTCGTCGTCTACACGGGGACGCACGACAACGACACCACCCGGGGATGGTGGACGGGCGCGGGCGCGGGCGACAGCACGCGCAGCCCCGAGGACGTGCGCCGGGAGCGTGACTTCTGCCGGCGCTACCTCGGCTTTTCCGACGACCGCGACGTCCACTGGGCCTTCATCCGCGCGGTGATGGCCTCGGTGGCGGACACCGCGATCATTCCCCTCCAGGACGTGCTCGGGCTCGGAAGCGAGGCGCGCATGAACCTGCCGGGCCGACCCACCGACAACTGGCGCTGGCGGTTCCGCGCGGACGAGCTCGGGGCGGAGCTGCGAGACCGCCTGGGCGAGCTCGCCCTGCTCTACGATCGCGCGCCCCGAAGGCACGGGGCGAAGGCTTGACCGGGGAGGAAGAGCGGCCGATGGACAGACCACGACTCGGCTTCGGGCAGATCTGGAACATGAGCTTCGGCTTCCTCGGCATCCAGTTCGGCTGGGGGCTGCAGATGGCCAACATGAGCGCGATCTACGAGTACCTGGGCGCCCGGCCGGAGCAGATCCCGATGCTCTGGCTGGCCGCGCCCCTCACCGGGCTCCTCGTCCAACCCATCATCGGCAACATGAGCGACCGCACGTGGGGACGGCTCGGGCGGCGGCGCCCGTACTTCCTCGTGGGAGCCATCCTGAGCTCGATCGCCCTCGTCCTGATGCCGAACTCCTCGGCCCTCTGGATGGCGGCGGGCCTGCTGTGGATCCTCGACGCCTCGATCAACGTGTCCATGGAGCCCTTTCGGGCGTTCGTGGCCGACCTGCTGCCCGAGGACCAGCGCACGCAGGGCTTCGCCATGCAGAGCCTGTTCATCGGCCTGGGGGCGGTGGTGGCGTCCGCCCTGCCCTGGCTGCTCACCAACCTGGCCGGGGTCACGAGCGAGGCCGGCCAAGCGATTCCCCTGACCGTGAAGCTGTCCTTCTACGTGGGGGCGGTCGCCTTCCTGGGCGCCGTGCTGTGGACGATCGTGAGCACGAAGGAGTATCCGCCCGAGGACCTCGCGGCCTTCCGCCGCCAGAAGGCGGAGCGGACCGGCTTCGCCGGCACGCTGCGGGAGATCGGCGAAGCGATCGCCGCGATGCCCGTCGCCATGCACCAGCTCGCGCCCGTGCAGATCTGCACCTGGTTCGGTCTCTTCTGCATGTGGCTGTATTTCCCGGTGGCCGTGGCGCGCAACGTGGTCGGAGCTCCGGACGAGTCCTCGCCTCTCTACCGCGAGGGCGTCGAGTGGGCCGGCCTCTGCTTCGCGATGTACTCCGCGGTCTGCTTCGCTTTCTCCTTCGTCCTGCCCCGGATGGCGCGGGCTCTGGGGCGCAAGGGCACCCACGCGCTGTGCCTCGCCGCGGGGGCCGCGGGTCTCCTTTCCGTGGCAGTCATCCACGACAAGCACTGGCTGCTGCTCTCCATGACGGGGGTGGGCATCGCCTGGGCGAGCATCCTCTCCATGCCCTACGCGATCCTCTCGGCCTCGCTCCCTCCCGCGCGCACGGGCGTCTACATGGGGATCTTCAACTTCTTCATCGTCATCCCCGAGATCCTCGCGTCGCTCGGCTTCGGGTGGGTCATGCTGCACGTGCTCGGCAGCAATCGGCTGGCGGCCGTGGTCGCGGGGGGCGCCTTCCTGGCCCTGGCCGCGATCCTGGTCCTGCGCGTGGACGACGCGGCCGCGCCTGCCCGGAGGGCCGGTCCGTGACGCGGCCGCGCCGCGTCTCGAAGCCGGTCGCGCCCGTCGTTCTGGGGGCGCTCCTGACGATAGTGCCGGGAGCGGCCGTCGCCGCTCCACCCGTTCGCTCCGCCGCCCCCGAGATCCTGAAGGTCGAGCCGCCGAGCTGGTGGCCGGGACACTCGATCAACCCCGTGCGCCTCCTGCTGCGCGGCGTGCGGCTCGCCGGCGCGACCGTCGAGGCGCAGGGCGGGGGCGTCGCCGTCTCTCTCGTGCGCGCGAACGCGGCGGGGAGCTACCTGTTCGTCGACGTGACGATCGACGCCGACGCGAAGCCAGGCCCGCGGCGCCTCGTGGTGCGTTCACCGGCGGGGACCGCGGAGGCGTCTTTCGAGCTCCTGGCCCCGCTCGCGCGCGCCGGGCGCTTCCAGGGCTTCTCGTCCGACGACGTGATCTACCTGATCATGCCCGACCGCTTCGCGAACGGGGATCTCGGCAACGACGACCCGCCGCCCTCGCGGGGCCTCCTCGACCGCACGCGCGCCCGCTACTACCACGGGGGCGACCTCCAGGGGATCGTCGAGCGCCTGCCCTACCTGAAGGACCTGGGCGTGACCGCGCTCTGGCTCAATCCCTGGTACGACAACGCGAACCACCTGAACGAGAAGGAGCGCTACGACGGACAGCCGATCACGGACTACCACGGCTACGGCGCCGTCGACTTCTACGGCGTCGAGGAGCGTTTCGGCACGCTCGCGACGCTGCGCGAGCTCGTGGACGCGGCGCACCGTCAGGGTCTGAAGGTCATCCAGGACCAGGTCGCCAACCACAGCGGGCCCTACCATCCCTGGGCCTATGACCCTCCCACCCCCACCTGGTTCAACGGCAGCGCGAAACGGCATCTCGCGAACACGTGGCAGACCTGGACGCTCGGCGACCCCCACGCCACTGCCGCGACGAGGGAAGCGACCTTGCGCGGATGGTTCATCGACATCCTGCCTGACTTCGACCAGGACGACGAGGAGGTGGCGCGCTATCTCGTCCAGAACACGCTGTGGTGGGTGGGCGCGACCGGCCTCGACGGCATCCGCCAGGACACCCTGCCCTACGTCCCCCGCCGCTTCTGGCGCGACTGGATGGCCGCGATCAAGCGCGAGTACCCTCGCCTCAGCGTGGTCGGCGAGCTGCTGGACGGCGACCCGGCCCTCGTCTCCTTCTACCAGGGCGGCGCCGCCGGCTTCGACGGCATCGACACCGGGATCGACAGCCTCTTCGACTTCCCGCTCTACTACCCGCTGCGGCGCGCCTTCGCAGAAGGCCAGCCGATCCGGGAGGTGGCCCAGATGCTCGCCCGCGACCGGCTCTACCCGAGGCCGGGCGAGCTCGTGACGCTCCTGGGCCTCCACGACGTCCGGCGCTTCATGGATGAGCCGGGCGCGACGGTGGCCGGCCTGAAGCTCGCCTTCACGTTCCTGCTGACCGCCCGCGGCATCCCGCTCCTCTACTACGGCGACGAGATCGCGATGCCGGGGGGCGTCGATCCGGACAACCGGCGCGACTTCCCGGGAGGCTGGCCGGGAGATGCCCGAGACGCCTTCGAGGCGGGCGGTCGCACCGCGGACGAGCAATCGGTCGTCGAGCGGGTCCGGACGCTGAACCGGCTGCGCGCCGAGCTCGTCTGCCTGCGGCAGGGCGCCACCGTTGCCCTGCTCGTGGAGGAGCAGCTCTACGCCTTCGCGCGCGCCACGCGCGAGGACTCCGCGATCGTGGCGTTCAACAACGCGCGCGAGACCGCGGAGCTGGATTTCTCCGCCTTTGGCCTCGACCTCGGCGAGGGCGAGACTCTCGAAGATCGCCTGGGGGGGGTATCGGCGATCCCGGTCGCGGGCGGGCGCCTGCGCTTCACGCTGCCGCCGCGGTCCGCCGCGGTCCTCACAAGGCGGCGCTGACCGTTCAGAACTGGCGGAAACCCTCGAGCTTCCAGGCGGCGACACGGGCGCGGTTCTTCTCGTCGGTGAGGTCGAGCATGAGCGGCGTCACCGAGACGCGCTTCTCGCGCAGCACGGCGTTGCAGTCGCTGCCCGGGATGTCCTCGTGCTGGTACTCGTTGCCGCCGATCCAGAAGTAGGAGCGGCCGCGCGGGTCCTTCTTCTCGACGACGTCGGAGCCGTACGAGTGCTTGCCGAGACGGGTGACCACGTAGCCGTCGGGCTCGACCCCGGGCGGCACGTTGACGTTCAGCAGCAGGTCCCGGGGCAGCTCGCTCGCGAGCGCGGCAGTCGCGAGCGCGCGCGCGAAGCGCGCCGCCGGAGCGAAGTCGAAGACGCCCCAGCCGGCCAGGCTGAAGGCGATCGCCGGGACGCCGATGATCGAGGCCTCCATCGCGGCGGCGATCGTGCCCGAGTAGGTGACGTCGTCCGCGAGGTTCGGCCCGTGGTTGATGCCCGAGACCATCAGCGCGGGACGCTTGTCGCGCATCACATGGTGGATGCCGAGCCAGGAGCAGTCCGTCGGGGTGCCGTCGATGGCGTACCAGCGCGGCCTCACCTCGCGCAGCCGCAGCGGGCGGTGGATCGAGATCGCGTGCGACGACGCGCTCTGCTCGGCCTCGGGCGCCACCACCCAGACCTCCCCGAGCGGCTCCATCGCCGACGCCAGCGCCCGGACCCCCTCGGACTGGAAGCCATCGTCGTTCGAAACCAGGATCCGCGGCTTCTCGCTCATCGGGCGCCCATGCTAACCCGGCAGGCGCCCCCGCATCGACGGCGGCTGGTCCGGAAACAGGACGGTCCGGCACCGTTCGAGGTGCTTGTTCCTCGGCCGCCGCTGCCCGCGCGCGGCACGCGGAAGCGGTTGTCAGGCATGGACTTCGACGCCCCGCGCGCCCGTCCCCGCCCACGCGGGTATGGCAATTGCTGTACTTCGAGGTGGGAGGTGCGGGATGGACGAGACGAGCGCTGTTCGGCACTTCTGCCAGGCCCCCCGCTGCGGGCGACCCTTCGCGGTCGTCTGCCGCCAATCCCCCTACGACGTGCCGCTGCCGATGGCGGTCGCCTGCCCGCGCTGCGGGCGCTGGGCCGTGGTGATGGTGCCCACCGGCGCGGTGCGCGAGACCGAGGGGTCGTACGTGCTGCCGCTCGAGCCGATCGTCGCCGCGCTCACGGTCTAAGGCCGAGCTGGCGCCTGCGCCACGCCGCTACCGCGCTGCGGCGGCGCTCGCCGCTCGGCGAAACCCGACACGTCGCTGCAGATCCTGGAAGCGAGGGTTTGACCGAAGCCCGTCCCAGCGGGGCTCCACCTCGAGCAGCGGAAGCGCTTCGCGATCGTCGAAGGCCCGCTCCAGCCAGTCGAGCGCCGCAGCGTCCCGGCCCAGGCCGTGCTCGACCAGGCCAAGCCAGTAGGACGCGACGTACTCGCGCTTCGCGCGGGCGACGAGCTCGGAGCGCAGGCGTTCCGCGTCGGCCCGGCGCCCGGCGAGCGCGTACGCGTGCGCGAGCTGGGCCACGGTCGCGCTCGTGCCCCCGGCGAGCGTGACCGCCCGCTGCAGACGGAGCGCGGCTTCAGCCGGTTGGCCCATCTGGAGATGCACGACGGCCAGCATCAGGCTCGACAGCGAGACGGCCTGGTGCGCGTCGAGAACCTGCCGGAGCTCCACGATCGATGCCTCGTACTGGCGCGCCCAATAGAGCAACCAGCCGAGGTTCACGGCCGGGGCTGGGGAGCGCGGATCGAGCGCCTGCGCGCGGCGACACAGCGCGAGGGCCTCCTCGTGGCGCCCTTGTGCCGACAGCACCCAGGCGTACCGCTGCAAGGGGTGCGGGTCGGACGGACTCAACGCGACGGCTCGCTGGAACGCGTCCTCGGCCGCTCGGGCATCCCAGTCGTAGAAGGCGGACATCGAGCCGAGGACAGCGTGAACGCCGCCGAGTGCCTCGTCCCGGTGGAGCGCCTCGACGCAAGCTGCCCGAGCCCGGGGCATCGCCTCGCGCGGCGGCAGGGCACCCCAGCCTGTGAAGCCCAGGGTCCAGTAGGTGTCGCACACCCTCCCGTACGCCTCCGCGAAGGTGGTATCGATCGTCGTGGCCCGTTCGAACAGGACGAGGCTGGCGCGGGTGTCTGCCTCCGTTGCTTTGCTGCGGAGCTCGACGCCACGCAGGTAGGCCTCGTACGCCGCGGGCTCCACTGGCACAGCGCCTGCGAGCCGGGCGCGCTCTTCCGGCGTCAGGGCCGCCGCCACCGCGCGTGCGACGGCGCCTGACACTTCGCTCTGCAGCGAGAGCACGTCTCGCAAGTCGCGCTCGTAGCTTTCCGCCCACAGGTGCTCGTCGCTGCTCGCGCGGATGAGCTGGGCCGTGATCCTCACCCGGTCTCCCGCTCGCTGGACAGAGCCCTCGAGGATCGCGTCGACCCCGAGCTCGCGAGCGATCTGCGGCAGCGGCTTCGCCGCCCCCTTGTACTGCATCACGGAGGTACGTGAGATCACCCGCAGCGAGCCGATCCTGGCGAGATCCGTGATGAGGGCCTCGGTCATGCCGTCGGCAAAGAACTCCTGCCCGGGATCGGCCGAGAGGTTGGCGAGCGGCAGCACCGCGATCGATTCGATGCGCGTGGCCCCCCGAGACGGCTGGCGCGCGAGCCAGCGGCTC
>DATEUE010000056.1:0-13707 GCA_035283305.1 Vicinamibacteria bacterium
CGCTCGATGAAAGCGTCGCCCGGCCCCGGCGGCTCGGTGACCTCGTTGACCCAGACGATCACGTCGCCCTGGCCGATGCTCTTGACCGCCGTGTCCACCATGCGACGGTTCATCTCGTGCTCGGGCTTGTGGATCCCTGGCGTGTCGAACAGCACGAGCTGGGCGCCGGGGCGGTTCACGACCGCCAGGATGCGGTTGCGCGTCGTCTGCGGCTTGTCCGAGACGATCGCGACCTTCTGCCCGACCAGGCGGTTGACGAGTGTCGACTTGCCCACGTTCGGGCGGCCGATCACGGTGACGAAGCCGGCGCGGAAAGGAGGCGAGGGTTCTGCGGGGTCGCTCATGTCGGGGCGTCCTTTGCCTAGGCGTGGCTGACGGACGGGGTCGGCACGCTCGCACGTCGGAAGCGCACGCGGTTGACGCGCTTCTTCTCGGCCGCGATCACCTCCACCTCGAAGCCACGGTAGCTGGTGCGCTCGCTCGGCCGCGGGATCCGGCCGAAGATCGAGGTCACCAGGCCGCCCACGGTGTCGATCTGCTCGTCGAGCGAGAGCTCGGTCTCGAGCGCCTCTTCCAGGCGGTCGACGCCGACGCGTCCGTCCGCCACCACGGCGCCGTCCGGCTCCACCGCGAGCGGGTCGCCCTCGACGTCGTACTCGTCCTTGATCTCGCCGACCAGCTCCTCGACGATGTCCTCGACGGTCACGATCCCCGCCGTGCCGCCGTACTCGTCGATCACCACCGCGAAGGTGATGTGGCGACCCTGCATCTCGCGCAGCAGCTCGGGGATCCGCTTCGTGTCGGGCACGAGGTGGGCCGGACGCACGAGACCGGAGACGGGGGCCTCGGGCGCGCCCTCGAAGTCGAGCAGATCGCGCACCTCCACGACGCCGAGGATGTCGTCGAGGTCCTTGCCGTAGACCGGGACCCGGCTGTACTTGCTGTCCCGCATCAGCCGCCGCAGCTCGGACATGCGAGCCGCCGTCGCGATCGCCACGATGTCCGGACGCGGCGTCATCACCTCGCGCACCAGCGTCTCGGAGAAGCGGCCGAGCTGGTCCACCAGCCGTTCCTCGTCGGCCTGCTGCACGGGCGGCGGCGGGACCTCGGGAACCGTCCCGCCCTCATCCTCGTCCGGAACCGGCACCGCGCGCCGCCTGATGCGCGACGTGAGCGGCTCGAGCGCGAGCGCCCACAGGTGGAAGGCGGGCAAGAGCTTCAGGAAGGCGCTCTCGGGGTCCTGGCGCACGAGGATGTAGGGCGCGCTCACGCGGAACAGCAGCAGATACGCCATCATCACGCCGAACGCCGCGAGCATGGCCCAGTGGTCGATCAGCCGGAACGCGAGCGAGGTGATGATCACGGTCATGCCAACGTGCGCCGTGTAGGTCCCGAGGTGGACCGGCATCACGATCCGCGGCGGGTCCTCGAGGTAGCTCTGCGCGAGCTCGATCCGCTTCTCGTCGTGGAAGCCGACCTGGGTGAGCCGGCGGCGCTTGAGCAGGTTGAACGACGCCTCGACGGTGGCCAGGAACACCGACAGCCCCGCCAGGAACACGATCAGCGCGATCTGCACGAACTGCAGCGTGCTCATGCGAAGCCCAGCAGCCGCCGCCGCAGCCGCCCCTCGAGCCGTTCCATCGTCCCGTCGTCGGTCTCGTGGTCGTAGCCGAGCACGTGCAGGAAGCCGTGCAGCGCCAGCACCTCGAGCTCCTGCGCGAGCGTGCGCCCGAGGCCCCGCGCGTTGCGCTCGGCCCTGGCCACGCTGATCACCACGTCGCCGAGCCCCGCTTCTCCGCCGCCGCCGGGAAACGAGAGCACGTCGGTCGCCTCGTCCTCGCCGCGGTAGTCGCGGTTGAGCCGCCGCAACAGGCCGTCGCCTGCCAGGACCAGAGCCAGCTCGCCTCGCACGCGCAGCGCCTGTGCCGCCGCGCGCAGCACGCGCCGCAGCCGCGGCGGGCTCACGGATCGCGAGCGCTGGCGGTTCAGCAACACGACGGACAGGCCATCGGCGGCAGGCACGCTCAGCGCCCCGCCGGCTTTCCGTTGCCCCAGCGCTCGTAGGCCTTGACGATCGACTGCACCAGCCGGTGCCGCACCACGTCCTTCTCGTCGAAGTAGCAGAAGGCGATCCCCTCGGTGCCCGAGAGCACCGAGATCGCCTCGACCAGGCCCGAGGTCTTCCCCTGCGGCAGGTCGATCTGCGTGATGTCGCCGGTCACCACGACCTTGGAGCCGAGCCCGATGCGGGTCAGCACCATCTTCATCTGCTCGGTGGTGGTGTTCTGCGCCTCGTCGATGATCACGAACGCGTCCGAGAGCGTGCGGCCGCGCATGAAGGCGATCGGCGCCACCTCGATCTGGTTGCGCTCGAAGAGCCGCTCCACCTTCTCGAACTCGAGCAGGTCGTAGAGCGCGTCGTACAGCGGCCGCAGGTAGGGGTCCACCTTCTGCTGCAGGTCGCCCGGCAGGAAGCCGAGCTTCTCGCCCGCCTCGACCGCGGGGCGCGCCAGGATCACGCGGGTCACCTGCTTGCCGAGCAGGCACGCGACCGCCTGCGCCACGGCCAGGTACGTCTTGCCGGTGCCCGCGGGACCGATGCCGAAGACCATGTCGTTCTTCGCGATCTGCTCGAGGTAGGCGCGCTGGTTGAGGCTGCGCGGCACCACCACGCGCTTGCCGCCGCGGACGGCGGCCTTCAGCAGGTAGTCGCGGAGCCGCGTCTCGCCGTCCCGCGACAGGAGGTCCGCCGCGAGGCGCACGTCGGCGGAGGCGACCGAGTAGCCGTCGCGCATCAGGTCGGCGAGCTGCTCGAAGACCTGCCCGGCGAGGGCCGAGCCGCGCTCGTCGCCCTCGATCAGCAGGTCGCTTCCGTGGTTCCGGATGCGGACCTTGAAGGTTTCCTCGAGGAAGCGAAGGTTCTCGTCCTGGTTCCCGAAGAGGGTCTCGAGGCCCCGCTCGGGGACGGAGACACGCATCATCTCGGCACCAGAGAGCTTAGCACGCGCGTGGGCCTCACTTGCGCATCGCGACGAGACCGAGCTCGCGCACCTGCTCGTCGCGCACCGGCGAGGGCGAGCCCGTCATGAGGTCGGTCCCGCTCGCCGTCTTCGGGAACGCGATCACCTGTCTCAGCGACGTCTCCCCGGCCATCAGCATTACCATGCGGTCGACGCCGAGCGCGATCCCGCCGTGCGGCGGCGTGCCGTACGTGAGCGCCTCCAGGAAGAAGCCGAAGCGGTCCTGCGCCTCCTCCGGGGAGAGCGACAGGATCTCGAATACCTTCGCCTGCAGCGCCGAGTCGTGGATCCTGATGCTGCCGCCCCCCACCTCGTAGCCGTTCAGCACCACGTCGTAGGCCTTGGCGCGCACCTTGCCCGGGTCGCTCGCGATCAGCGGCAGGTCCTCGTCGACGGGCGCCGTGAACGGGTGGTGAAGGCTCGACCAGCTCCCGGTCTCCCGGTCCCGCTCGAAGAGCGGGAAGTCGGTCACCCACAGGAAGCGGTAGGCCCGCTCGTCGACGAGCTTCAGCTCCTTCCCGATCTCGATGCGCAGGATGCCCATCGCCATCGCGACCGGGCCGGGCTTGTCGACGCCGATCAGCACGGTGTCGTCCTTCGCGGCCGCCACCTTCTCGAAGAGCTTGCGCGCCACGTCGGCGGAGGCGCCCTTCTCGGCGAGCTTGGCGAGCTGGTCGTCGGTGACCTTGAGGTTGAGCAGGCCGCGCTTCTCCGCGCGGGCGTCGGGCACGATGCGCGCGAGCCACAGCTCTTCGTTGATCTTCCTGAGGCGCATGCCGGACACCCCGCCCGCGGCCGGCAGCACGATCGCGCGCGCGCGTGCGCCCGCCTCGATCAGACCCGGGTAGTTGGCGAGGCCCAGCACCTTGAGCTCGTCGCTCACGTCGGTGATCGGCATGCCGAAGCGCAGGTCGGGTTTGTCGGAGCCGTAGCGCAGCAGCGCTTCCGCGTAGGCGAGGCGCGGAAACGGCCGCTCGACCTTGACCCCGATCACGGCCATCACGCGCTCGAAGAGCGGCTCGACCAGGTCGAAGATCGTCTGCATGCGCGGGAACGACATCTCGAGGTCCACCTGCGTGAACTCGGGCTGGCGGTCGGCGCGCAGGTCCTCGTCGCGGAAGCAGCGCACGATCTGGAAGTAGCGGTCGAGCCCCGAGATCATCAGCAGCTGCTTGAACAGCTGCGGCGACTGCGGCAGCGCGTAGAAGCTGCCGTGGTGGACGCGCGAGGGCACCAGGTAGTCGCGGGCCCCCTCGGGCGTCGACTTGGCGAGCATCGGCGTCTCGATCTCGTAGAAGCCCTGCTCGTCCAGGTAGCGGCGCACCTCGAGCACCGCCTGGTGCCTGAGCTTGATGTTGCGCTGCAGCCGCGGCCGGCGCAGGTCGAGGTAGCGGTACTTGAGCCGCGTCTCCTCGTTCGTGTCCAGCTCGTCTTCGATCGGAAACACGGGCGTCTTCGCCTCGGAGAGCACGCGGATCTCGCGTGCCACCACCTCCACCTTGCCGGTGTCGAGGTTGGGGTTGATGGTGTCCTCGGAGCGGGCCCGCACCTCGCCCGTGACCGCGAGCACAAACTCGGACCGCACGTGGTCGGCGGCCGCGTGGGCCTCGCGCGACACCTCCGGTCGCGCCACCACCTGGCACAGCCCCTCGCGGTCGCGCAGGTCCACGAACACGACGCCGCCGAGATCGCGGCGGGTGGCGGCCCAGCCCATGAGCGTCACGGTCTTCCCGACGTGGCTCTCGCGCAGCTCCCCGCAGTAGTGGGTGCGCGCGAGGTCGCCGAGCGGCTCAGCCATTCGTCTTCTCCTTGAGGTGCTCCAGGATCTGGTCCTCCGTCACGTCGCGTTGCTCCGAGCGGGCCATGTCGCGTAGCGTCCACACGCCGCGGCCGAGCTCGTCGTCGCCGAGGATCGCGGCGAAGCGCGCCCCCAGCTTGTCGGCCTGCTTCATGCGCGACTTGAAGCTCCGGCCCTCGGGGTCGAGCAGCACGCGCAAGCCCGCCTCGCGCAGGCGGCGCTGCAGCCGCAGGGCCGGATCGAGGGCCCCCGCCGCGAGCGGCATCAGGAACACGTCGCAGCGCGACTCGGGCTCCCGAGCCGGCACCAGCGAGACCAGGCGCTCCAGTCCCACCGCGAAGCCGATCCCGGCGAGGTCCGGTCCGCCCAGCTCCTTCACGAGGCCGTCGTAGCGGCCGCCGCCCAGGATGCTGCTCTGCGCGCCGAGGGCGGTGCTGGTCACCTCGAAGGTGGTCCGCACGTAGTAGTCGAGGCCGCGCACCAGGCGATGGCTCAGCCGGTACGGGATCCCGAGCAGATCGAGCTGGCGCCGCACCTCGGCGAAGTGCTCGCCGCAGGGAGAGCACAGGTGGTCCGTGATCCGCGGCAGCGTGTCGATCATCGCCTGGTCGGCGGGCACCTTGCAGTCGAGCACGCGCAGTGGGTTCGTCTCCACGCGCCGCTGGCAGTCTGCGCAGAGCGAAGGCGCGAGGTCGCGGAGCGCCTTCTGCAGCCGCTCGACGTACGCCGGCCGGCACGCGCGGTCGCCCACGGAGTTGAGCAGCAACTCCCGTTCCCGCACGCCGCACGCGTCGAGGAACGCGAGCGCCAACTCGACCACCTCGGCGTCGATCGTGGGGCTGGTGAAGCCCATGGCCTCGACGTCCAGCTGGTGGAACTGCCGGTAGCGGCCCTTCTGCGGGCGCTCGCGCCGGAACATCGGCCCGATCGCGTAAACGCGCAGCGCCGGGTCGGTGTTCATCAGGTTGTGCTCGATGACGGCGCGCACGATGCCGGCCGTCGCCTCGGGCCGCAGCGTGAGCGAGCTGTCGTCGCGGTCCGCGAACGTGTACATCTCCTTCGAGACGATGTCGGTCTCGGCGCCGATGCCACGCGCGAAGAGCTCCGTCTGCTCGAAGACGGGCGTCCGCAGCTCGCGGTAGCCGTAACGGGCGAGGAGCTCGCGCGCCGCGGCCTCGACGCGGTGCCAGCCACCCACCTCGTCGGGCAGGATGTCGCGCGTGCCGCGGACCGCCTGGATCGTCACTCGGCCGACTCCGCCGCGCGGTACTCGTCCTTGTAGCGGACGTAGTTTTCCGCGTAGCGCCGCAGGCCGGCCCGCTCGTCTTCGGTCACCTCGCGGCGGACCTTCGCCGGGGTGCCCATCACGAGGCTCCGGGGCGGCACCTGCATCCCCTCGGGCACGAGCGCCCCGGCCGCGACGATCGACTCTTCGCCCAGCACGGCGCCGTTCAGGACGATCGCGCCGATGCCGACGAGGCAGAGCCGCTCGACCGCGCAGCCGTGGAGCGTCACCGAGTGGCCCACGGTCACGTCCTCGGCCAGGACCGTCGGGTGCTGGGCCGTCACGTGGAGCACGCAGTTGTCCTGGATGTTGGTCCGCGCGCCCACCCGGATCCGGTTCACGTCCCCGCGCACGACGGTGTTCATCCAGACGCTCGCGTCCTCCCCGAGCTCGACCGCTCCGATCACCTGGGCGGACGGGTCCACGTAGGCGCGAGCGCCCAGCGCGGGCCGTATCCCCTTGTAGGCGCGGATCATCCGGTCACCTTGAAAACCGGCAGTTTATCAGAGCCGCCACGGCCCGTGGGGTGCCCCGCCGCGCAAGATTTGCCTGCCACGCCGGCGTCACCTGAATAGACTGGATGTGCCGAGTGCGCAGCGAGTTAGCATTGAGCCATGGCGGGCGCGCGGACGCGCCGCGACTTCCTGGCCCAAGGCCTGTGGGCCGGGGCGGCCCTCGCCGTCTCCCCGCTCGTCGCGGCGGCGGCCCAGGCGGCTCCGCCCGGCCTCGGGGACCTCCGGCGCCTCTACCCCGACCTCGAGCGGCGTCCGCCGCTCGATCTCTCGACCCGCTACGTGCCCAAGCTCGGGGCCCTGCTGCCGCGCAACGCCGACGGCCGCTTCGGCCCCGTCTTCAAGAGCTTCCGCACCGTGCTGCCCGAGATCTCGACGGACTGTCTCGGCGAGGAGCACCCGGTTTCCGACTTCACGTGCGACTCCTCCTGGCGACGACAAACGGACACGCTCCGCGACACGCTGCGCGCCGATTTCGACCACGTCATCCTGCTCGCCGATTCCCTCGAGTTTGCCCGCACCCCGGCCTCGGGCTTCGACGGCATCGGCATCTACGACAACTTCATCCCGCCCGAGCAGTATCGCGGCTACGCGGAGGGGGCTTCCCGCGCCGGGCTGCTCTTCTCCTTCAACGTCAACCCCGGCTACGACCAGATCGAGCCACGCGAGACGAGCGATCCCTGCTACGCGCCGCGCGACTTCGCGCCCCCGACGCCGAGCCTCGATTTCGGAACCGCCGTGGGTCGCGAGCGCGCGGCTCTGGCCTCGGCCGCGAGGATCCGTGCCTCGTGGGAGGAGACGCTCGCGGTCCAGCTCGACCCGGACCTCGCCAACGCCCGCAAGGGCTTCCTGCTCGTCTATGTCAACTCGTTCAACGAATGGCACGAGGGCCACGCGTTCGAGCCGATGAAGGACTGGGCCGAGCTCACCCCCGACGAGCGCGCCCTCGGCTACCGCAACCCGGAGCGCGGCGACTATCGGCTGCGCACGCTCGCCGAGCTTCAGCGCTCGATCCTCGAGCCGGCCTTGCGGAAGGCGAGGATCAGCTCCGCGCCGAGAATGGAGCGGGTCGCCTCGAGCTGGTACCCGAGGCCGGCGAGCTCGCCGACCAGCTCGCGCCGCGTGTAGCGCGCGCGGTTCGGGCTCGCGCCGGCTCCCGGGACCAGCCGCTCGTACAAGGCGCCGAGGAGAACCCACAGCCAGCGGCCGTAGTCGGGCATGGCCAGGATCAGCCGCCCGCCGGGCGCGAGCACCCGCCCCAGCTCGGCGAGAGCGCCCGTTCCGCGAGGAAGGGCCTCCAGGAGCTGGGAGCTCACGACGCACTCGAAGGAAGCGGCGCGGAACGGGAGGCCGAGTGCCGAGGCTTGCACCAGGTGCGGGCCGAAGCGGCGGGCGTGGCGCAGCTTCCGGATCAGCAGGTCCACGCCGACGCTGCCGCGAGGCAGTGCGGCCAGGATCCGGCTCGAGCCGCAGCCGACGTCGAGCGTGCGCCGGCCCGGCTCGAGGAACGAGGCCACGTGGCGACGTCTTCGTCTCTGCCAGAACCGCTGCAGCGGGATCCAGCTGTCGAAGGCCCGGTCCTCGTAGTCGGCAGACAGGACGCAGTTGCGCAGCGCCCACAGCCTGCGGAACGTTCGCGCGTAGGCCAGGCCGAAGGGGATGATCCGCGCGTTCGACGAGCCGTGCGCGCGCGGCTCGTAGCGGAACGGGATCTCCTTCACCCGCCAGCCTTCGGTGTACGCCCGCACCACGATCTCGGGCAGCACGTCGAAGTCCCTGGCCGTGACCGCCCGCATGTCGAGGACGCTCGTCCTATAGAGTCGAAAGCCGCTCGAGAGATCCTGCAGCGACACGCCGAGACCCCGGGCAAAGACCCGGTTGAGGATCCGGCTGAGCAGGGCGCGGACGAGCGGCATAGTTGCGTCGCCGCCCTGGACGTAGCGGGACGCGACCAGGATCTCCGCCTCGTCCCGCCGCTTCCAGAGATCGGCGACGAACGTCGGCGGGTGGGAAAGGTCGGCATCCATCGTCAGGACGTAGCGCCCCGTGGCCAGAGCGAAGCCGGTACGCAGCGCGCCGCCGTAGCCGGGCTCACGCTGCTCGACGATCGTGCCAAGGCCGGCTCCCACGGCCGCGCGGGTCTCCGCGTCCGCCTCCCGGACCACCACCAGCACCTCCGTCTCGATCCTCAGACCTTCGAGGATCGTCCGCAGCTGCGGGAGCAGCAGCTGGAGGTTGGGTCCCTCGTTGTGCGCAGGAACGACGACGCTCAGGTCGCGGCGCGCCGACACGCCGTGGAGCCTACGCGGAGTGATGGCGTCGGTAAAGGCGCCCCGGCCTGCCCGGCCCATCCCGGATGCACGAGGGCTCGGGGACGTGTGCGTGCGCTTGTACCGCACGGGGCGGTCGTGGATCATCCCCACGTGAGCGACCACGGCGCACGCGACACACGCCTGGGAGCGCTTCTCTCGATCCTCGTCCTCGCCGTCAACGTCTGGGTCGTCTCCTGGCACCTGGGCTTCCTCCACAAGGCCAAGCAGGTCAAGGAAACCGACCAGTGGCGCTACATCCAGATGGCCCGCGACCCGGAGCGGAGGCATCCGCTCGCCCGCGAGGCGACGTACTGCTGGCGCGTCTTCGTCCCGACCGCCGCACGGATGCTCACGCGCTCGGGCCTGAGCGAGAACCTCTCGTTCTGGATCATCACCAACGCCAGCCTGTTCGGCTTCCTGCTGGTGACCTGGCTGTATCTCCGCGACCTGGGCTTCGAGCTTCCCTACCGCGTCGCGGGCCTGCTCACGCTCGGCCTCACCCAGGCGGCGGTGCGCTGGTACGAGTACCAGTACTGGATGACCGACCCGCTGAGCTTGTTCCTGATCGCCCTCGCGCTGCTGCTGATCCGGCGCGAGCGGCACGGGTGGCTGCACCCGGTCAGCATCCTGGCGGCGCTGGTGCGGGAGAACTACGTGGTGGTGTACCCCTACTACTTCCTGCGCCTGCTCCGGCGCGGCGCCGGCCTGGTCGGAGCCACGCGGCGGACCCTGGCGTTGGCCTTCGTGCCGCTGCTGATCCTGGTTGGGCTGCGCGCGCTGATCGTGCCGGACCACCCCGACAGCTTGCTGGGCGACCTCCTCGACACGACGGGCTTCCGACTGCGCCACCTGGCCGAGCAGCCCTACCTTCTCACGTTCGGAGCCTACGGCGTGCTCGTGCCGCTCCTGCTGATGTTCCCGAGACGGATCCCCGGGCTCGTGCGGCGACACCCGGAGCAGGTCTTCCTGGTGGCGTTCTTCTGGGCCCTGTGCCTCCTTGCCAACAACACCGAGCGCGAGCTCGGCTACACGCTGCCAGCGGTGCTGCCGGCGGCGCTCCTCGGCCTGCGCAGCCTGATCGACGAGGCGCGCCTGCCGCGCCCAGCGACCCTCGGGGTCGTCGTGGCGCTTCAGGCCTTCTTCTTCTCGCAGCAGCGCTATCTCGACATGGGCTCCAGCATGTTCCAGCCGACGAATGCCGGTGTCGTCGTCGCTATGACGCTCTTCTGGCTGGCCGCGCAGGCCGCGCTACGGCGCGCCGGACGCCCGACATAGCCGTGCACCGCGGATGGCTGGAACGGTGGCGCGGCCTCGCACAGGCGCTCGGGCCCCCGCTCGTCGCACTCGCCCTGGCGGAGTCGCTCCTGTGGGCGGGCGCCGTCCGAAACGGCGAAGATCCGCGAAACGCCTCGACGTGGGTGCGCTGGGACTCGTATCGCTACATCGAGATCGCCCGCGGCGGCTACCTGGAATCCCGCGACGACCCGGAGGCCTCGAACACCGGCTGGTTCCCGGGCTTCCCGCTCGTCATGCGGCTCGCCAGCAGGGCAGCCCACGTCACGCCCGCGCGTGCGGGCCGAAGTGCCGCGCTCGGCTTCGAGCTCGCACTGCTCACCCTGCTCTGGAACCGCCTGCTGCCGCCCGTGCCTGTGGCGCGGCGCCTTCTGGCGCTGCTGGCGGCGGCCTGCTTCCCCGCCTGGTTCTACAGGCACGCCGTCTTTCCGCTCTCGATGACCACGTTCTTCAACCTCGCCGCGATTGAGCTCGCCGCGGCGGGTGCGTTCGTGGGCGCCGGCGCCTGTGGCGCTCTCTCCGCCTTCACCTACCCCACGGGCTTCCTCGTGGCGGTGCCGCTCGCGCTGGCGGCCGCACTCGCTCGCGGGCGCTCGAGCCTCGGCCGCCTGCGCGCCGCGGCGGCCGGGGCGGGCTTGACGCTCCTCGGCCTGGGCGCCGTCTTCGCCGTGCTTCAGGTCGGCGTGGGCCGCTGGGACGCATTCCTCGTCTATCAGCAGCGCTTCGGCCAGGGGCTCCACAGCCCGCTCGAGGTTCTCCTGGGCCACACGCGTCCGCTGCTGCGGGGCTCGCTCGAACCCGCAGCACTCGTGAGCAGTCAGACGGTGCTCGTGACGGCGCTGTGGCTGCTGGGAGCCTGGCTGTTGTGGCGCGATCGCGAGGCAGGCCGGCCAGTCGACCTCCTGCTGCTGGCGCATGGCGCAGCGGTGTGGGTGTTCGTCAACGGGGCCGGTCCCAACGTCAGCATCTACCGTCAGGCGGCCGTGCTGGTCGGCCTCGCGCCGCTCGTCGCTCGATTGCGGCTCCGAGCGCTCGTGCTGCTGCTGGTCCTGCTGCTCGGCCTGGGCGTGGGCATGGTCCAGCTCTTCTTCTCAAACCAGCTGGTGTGACGCGAACGCCGCCCCGCCGGCGCCGGCTCAGTAACCCCGCAGCGTCGCGAAGTCGGATGGCCGGTAGTCACGGCAGGACGCACCGGCCGGGACACCGGCGCACAGCCAGCCGCGTGCGCAGAGCGCGTCGCGCACGGCATGGGCTGCCACGCGGTGCCCGAGCGGGCTCGGGTGCACGACGTCCACGCGCAGGTCGCGGAACTCGTAGGCCGCGAAGCACTCGACGAGGTCGAGCGCCGCGAGCGACTCAGAGTCGGCCGCCGCCACGACCGCGGCGTGCAGCTCCCGGTGAGGGTAGCGCTCGAAGCGCTCGCCGAGAACGGGCACCACGACGACGAGCCCCGGGATGCCACGCGAGGCGAGCAGGCTGCGGAGCACCGCGAGCTGACCCTGCAGCGCCTTGCCCTGCTCGCTCACGGCCTCCGCGTAGAGCGGCCCCTCGAGCGGGTTCTTCGCGCGGACGAAGTGTCGGCGCGCCTCGAGCTCGGTGAGTCGGTACTCCACCCAGGAGAAGAGCCGCGAGCGCGCCACCAGCCACTCACGCACGCGGCCGGCCAGCGTGCGCCGGCGGTCCGTGCGCTCCTGCACCAGGCCGAGCTCGTAGGAGAACAGGCCCTCGAGGTCGTTGAGGCAGAACAGCACGACCACCAGATCCGGGGAGAACGCGAGTGCCTTCGCGCGCAGCGCCTCGATCTCCTGCTCGAGGTTGTAGCCGGGCACGCCGAAGTTCAGCACCTCGACGCGCCCGGCTCCCGACGCCGCCTGGTTCAGCAGCCGCTCGAGCTGGCGCGCGAAGCCCTGCTCGTCGCTCACCCAGTAGCCGAACGCGATCGAGTCTCCGAGCACGGCGACTCGGCGCACCCCCGGGGGCTTCTCGAGCGTCGTCTCGGGCCCGCGCAAGCCCAGCTCGTTGACGTGGTACTCGACCTCTGCGCGCACCGCGCCACCGGGCCGCAGCTCGAAGCGCAGCCGTGGGTTGTCGCTGCGGCGCACCGTCGCCCGGTTGATCTGGACGGTGCCGACGGGCACGCGCGCCACCCGGAAGGCGGCCTCGAGAGCCAGCAGCGTGAGCGCCACGCTCGCCGCGGTGAGGGCGAGGGTCCGGAGTCCGGCACGACGGGAGCTCACGGTCGGGCTAGCGTATCAGCTCCTGCAGGCGCGCCTCGAGCTGCTTCACCAGCTCGGGCCGGGCGCGGCTCAGGTCCTGCTGCTCGCCAGGGTCGGCCTCGAGGTCGAACAGCGTCGTCGTGCCCGACCAGATCCCCGGCCGCAGGTACTTCCACTTGCCGGACCGGATGCCGGCCGCTCCGTCCTGGCCCGAGAAGACCACCTCGCGGCCACCGTCCATGCCGGGGCCGCCGACGCGGTCGACCTCGCCGGTCACGAGCTTCGAGACGTCCTGGCCGTCGTAGTGCCTGGCCGGCAGCGTGGCTCCGGTGAGCGTCACGAGCGTCGGGAACAGATCGAGCGAGCTCACGATCTCGTTCACCACGCGGCCGGGCCGAATCCGCGCCGGCCAGCGCATGATGGCGGGCACCCGCACGCCGCCCTCCTCGCAGGAGAACTTGCCGCCGCTCCAGGGCCCCGCCGAGCCCGGGCCGCGCGGCGGGATCATCGGGCCGTTGTCGCTCATGAAGATCACGAGCGTGTTCTGGTCGAGCCCGGAGTCGCGCAGCCACTTCATGAGCTCGCCCACCCAGGCGTCGAGCTGCTCGATCACGTCGCCGTAGGCGCCCGCGGCGGAGCGCCCGGCGAACTCCGGCGCGGGGAAGTTGTCGAGATGGGGGTCGCGGTGCGCGAGGTACGTGAAGAAGCGCCGGTCGCGCGGCTGCGACGCCATGAACTTGATGGCCGTCTCGGTGTAGCGGCGCGCCAGCTGGTCCGGCGGCACGCTGTCCTTCGTCGGCAGGTCGCCGAGGATGAAGTCGGTTTCGTCCTCGCCCGCTGGCAGGCCGTAGTAGAAGTCGAAGCCGTAGTGGATCGGCATCTCCTCGCGGTCCCAGCCGAGGTGCCACTTGCCGACCATGCCGGTGGCGTAGCCGCGCTCGCGCAGCACGCTCGCGAGCACGACCTCGCCCCGGTTGAGCCGGCGCGGCGGGTTCCAGGGTATGCCGACGCGCCCGGGGAAGCGGCCGGTCAGGAGCCCGGCCCGCGAGGCCGCGCAGATCGGCGTGGGGACGTAGAAGGTCGTGTAGCGGGCCCCCTCGGCGGCCAGCCGGTCGATGTTCGGCGTGCGGATCACCTTGTTGCCGTAGCTGCCGAGGTCGCCCCAGCCGAGGTCGTCCGCCAAGACGATGACCACGTTGGGCGGACCGAGGTCGGGCAGCGGGGTGGCGACCACCGCGCCGCCCGGCGTGCCCGAGGGCTGGGCGGGTCCT
>DATEUE010000057.1:0-4139 GCA_035283305.1 Vicinamibacteria bacterium
CGCGTCGCCGAGCCGGGCCGGCTCGAGGCGTGTCGCGCCGCCGAGCTGGAGCAGCCCGAGGTCGAGTGCCGTCTCGGTGTTGTCGATCATGCGCCGGCCCAGGAAGGCGACGGGCCGGCCGGCGGCGGCGGCGAGCGCGGCCAGCGTCTGGATCCGCGGCACCGAGGTCGCGAAGCAGGAGACGAGCACGCGCCCGCGCGTGCGGGCGAGCACCTCCTCGAAGGCGGGGACCACGGCGTCCTCGCCGGGCGTGTGCCCGGGCTGCTCGACGTTGGTGCTGTCGGAGAGCAGCGCCAGCACGCCGCGCTCGCCCCACTGGCTGAGCGCCGCGACGTCGGTGCGCTGCTCGGCCCTCGCCTGCGCGTCGATCTTGAAGTCGCCGCTCGCCAGCACGACGCCGGCCGGGGTCTCGATTGCGAGCGCCAGGCTGTCGACGACGCTGTGCGCGACGCGGATCGGATGCACGCGGAACGGCCCGATCTCGACCGGCTCGCCGGGCCGCAGCGTGACGAGCTCGGCGCGCACGCCCCGCTCCTGGAGCCGTCGCCGCGCGAAGCCGAGCGTGAGGCGGCTGCCGTAGACCGGCGACGGCGCCGCCGCGAGCGCATACGAGAGCGCGCCGATGTGGTCCTCGTGGCCGTGCGTCAGCAGGATGCCGCGCACGCGGTCGCGTCGCTCGGAGAGGTACTCGAAATCGGGAACGATGAAATCGACCCCGGGCATCTCGGCGGTGGGGAACAGCATCCCCGCATCGAGGAGCAGAAGGTGCTCCTCCCACTCGAGCACCATCGCGTTCAGTCCGAACTCGCCGAGACCCCCGAGCGGGATCAGACGCACCGCTCCCGCGGCTTCACCCGCGGCTCGATCCTGTGCTCCGCTCCTCGTGGTCGCCGCCCCTCACCGCCGCCCAAAGCCGCGCCAGCTCCACAACCGATAGGGTCTCGGCGCGCCTCGACCCCTCGAGGTTGAGGAACCTCAAGTATTCCTTGAGGTTAGGATAGCTATCTTCCAGGTTGTTTTCAAGGGTTCTGCGGCGACGGGCGAAGGCTTGCTGGAGGAACCGCTCGAAGGCCCCGAGGTCGTCCACCGGGGCCCTTGGCTCGTCGAGGAAACGCACCCGGAGCACGGCCGAGCTGACCTTCGGCGGCGGCACGAACGCTCCCGGCGGGAAGCGGGCGGCCACCACGACGTCGCAGGCGACCGCGTAGAGCACCGACAGGATCCCGCACTCGCGCGAGCCGGGCGGCGCCGCGATGCGCTGCGCCACCTCCTCCTGCAGCATCACGTGCAGGTCGCGCACGTGGCCGCGCAGCGAAAGGAAGCGACGCATGAGCGGGCTCGAGACGTAGTAGGGCAGGTTGCCGACGAGCCGGCTGCCCTCGGGTGCGAGGGCGCGCAAGTCGGCCGCGAGGGCGTCGGCCGTGACGATCTCGACGTTCGGCGGAGCGTGCTCACGGAGGCGATCGGCCAGCCGCGCGTCGAGCTCGACGGCTATGACGCGCGCCGCCTGGCGCGCCAGCGGGAGAGTGAGGGCGCCCTGGCCCGGGCCGATCTCGAGGAACACGTCGGCGGGACCGGGCGCGATCACGCGCAGCAGCTTCTCGACCGACGCCGGACGCAGGAAGTGCTGTCCGAGCCTGCGGGGCATGCGCGGAGCGTAGCTCGAAAACGGGCCCGAGCGCGTGTTAGCCTCTTCAGGCTTGACCGACCTGCTGCCGGAGAAAGAGCGCCTGCACGTGGCGTTCGTGACGCCCGAGATGGCGCCCTACGTCAAGACCGGCGGCCTCGCCGACGTCTCGGGCGCGTTGCCGAAGGCACTCGTGCGTCTCGGCCACCGGGTCACGGTGGTGCTCCCGCGATACCGCGGCATCGGCTTCCCTCCCGGTGAGTTCGCGGGCTCGGTGCACGTCCCGGTCGACGGCATGGCCCGCAGCGCGGGTTTCTATCGCACGCGCACGGCCGCGGACGTCGAGGTGGTGTTCATCGAGTACCCGCCCTTCTTCGACCGGGACACGATCTACGGCGACTATGCGGACAACCGCCTGCGCTTCGCGTTCCTGGCGCGCGCTGCGGTCGAGTTCTTCAGGAGCCGCGGCGAGCGGCCGAGCGTTTTCCACGCGCACGACTGGCAGACCGGGCTCGTGTCCGTGTACCTGAAGGCGTTCTACGGGGAGGACCCGACGCTCTACCGCATGCCGAGCGTCTTCACGATCCACAACGTGGCCTACCAGGGGCAGTTCGGTGTGGACACGATCGGGCTTTTGGGCCTGCCCTGGAATCTCGGCACCACCGCCGCGCTCGAGTACCACGGGGCGATCAGCTACCTGAAGGGCGGCACGGTGTTCTCGGAGCTCGTGAACACCGTCTCACCCACCTACGCGCTCGAGATCCAGGGGCCGGAGCACGCCTTCGGCTTCGACGGGGTGGTGCGCTCGCGGGCGCAGGACGTGTCGGGAATCCTGAACGGGGTCGACTACGACGAGTGGGACCCGCGGGCCGACCCGCATCTGGCGCAGAAGTACTCGCCGGCGGACATGGCGGGCAAGGCGGCCTGCAAGGGCGACCTGCTGCGGGCCTACGGCCTGCCGGAGTTTCCGGACCTGCCGCTCGTGGGGATCACTTCACGGCTCGTCTGGCAGAAGGGATTCGATATCGTCGCCGGGGCCTGGTGGGACTTGCTGCAGCGGCCGCTGCGGATGGTCGTGCTCGGCTCGGGGGAGCCCGCCGTGCAGGACGGGTTACGGCACCTGGCGGAGCGCGCCCCGGACCGTTTCGCGGTGCGCTTCGGATACGACGAGGCGCTCGCGCACAAGATCATGGGCGGCGCGGACCTGTTCCTGATGCCGTCGCGCAGCGAGCCGTGCGGCCTCACGCAGATGTACGCGCTGCGCTACGGCACGATCCCGATCGTGCGCGCGACCGGGGGCCTCGTGGACACCGTCGAGCCGTTCGACGCGGCTCGCAAGGCCGGCACCGGCTTCCGCTTCGCCACGCCGGACGGGACCGGCCTGGTGTGGGCGCTCGACCAGGCGCTCGCCGCGCGCAAGGACATGCGCGCCTGGAAGGCGCTGATGCGCCGCGCGATGGAGAAGGACTTCTCCTGGGAGCGCTCGGCCAGGAGCTACGTCGAGCTCTACCGCCGCGCCATGAGCCGTGTGTAGCGCGACTCCTCGCCCGCAATCGCGCTAAGCTAGACGCAAGCAAGGAGACGACGAGGAGAAATGGCCGACAACATCCTGACCCTCACGGACCAGAACTGGGCGCAAGAGGTGCTGGGCTCGAAGGAGCCCGTGCTCGTGGACTTCTGGGCCGAGTGGTGCGCCCCCTGCAAGGCGATGGTGCCCGACCTGGAGCACGTCGCCGGGCAGTACGCCGGCCGCGTGCGCATCGGCAAGCTGAACGTCGAGGAGAACGACCAGGTCCCGTACCAGTACGGCATCACCGCGATGCCGACGCTGCTCGTCTTCAAGGGCGGCAAGGTCGCCGAGCAGCGCGTCGGCAAGATGGGCCGCGACCAGCTCGCCAAGCTGCTCGACTCGCACCTGTAGTCGCCGCGAAGGGGTCGATTCCCGCAATGCGCTCCAGATCTTGCGCCTGGAGCGAATCGGATCGATAATCGCTTCATAGGATGAAGCGATTAGAGACTGCTCGGACCTGGAGCTGGGCGCACCCGGGCTGGCCCGGTTTTCGCTGGGACCAGGGGAGGCTCGCCCGGACCCTCGCGTCCGCGCGGCTCGCCCAGGGGAAGGTGCTGGGCGCCATCCGGCTTTTCGATCCGACGCTCACGCTCGAGGCTGCGGCCGCGGTGCTGGTCGAGGATGGTGTCACCACGAGCGCCATCGAAGGCGAGCGTCTCAACCCGTCCGCCGTCCGCTCATCCGTGGCTCGTCGGCTGGGCCTCCCGAGCGCCGGTCTGCCTCCGGCTCCGCGTGCCATCGAAGGCCTGGTCCAGGTGCTCCTCGACGCGACCCAGCACCACGACCGCCCCCTGACGCGCGAGCGTCTCTGTGGCTGGCAGGCGGCCCTCTTCCCAACGGGCTACTCTGGACTCAGGAAGATCCGCACGGGCACGCTGCGGGGCAGGGCGGCGATGCGCGTCGTCTCGGGGCGGATCGGCCGAGAACGGGTGGACTTCGAGG
>DATEUE010000058.1:0-4040 GCA_035283305.1 Vicinamibacteria bacterium
CTCGCTCGGGAACGGCCCCGTGCCGACCCGCGTGCAGTAGGCCTTCGCCACGCCCAGGACACCGTCGATCCGCGTGGGTGGCACGCCGGTCCCGGTGGCAGCCCCCCCCGCCGCGGCGGCCGAGCAGGTGACGTAGGGGTAAGTGCCGTGATCGAGGTCGAGCAGCGCCGCCTGCGCTCCCTCGAAGAGAACCGAATAGCCCTGCGCCATCTGCCGGTGCAGCACCAGCGAGACGTCGGTGATGCGGGAGCGGTGCCGCCCGCCAAAGGCCGCGAGCTCGCCGATCACCCGCTCCCAGTCCACGTCGGGGGCGCGGCCGGCGCCGCGCAGCACCTGCTCGTAGTGCCGGCGGGCCTCCGCCAGCTTGTCCGGGAGCGTCGCCGGCCGCAGCAGGTCGCCGAGCGTCACGCCGCGCCGGCCCGCCTTGTCCTCGTAGGCCGGCCCGATGCCGCGCAGCGTGGTGCCGATCTTGCGGGCGCCGCGGGCCTCCTCCGAGAGTGCCTCGAGGCCCCGGTGGTGCGGCAGGATCAGGTGGGCCCGGTCCGACAGCAGCAGGTTTTCGCCGACCTCCACGCCCAGCGCCTCGAGCTCGCCCGTTTCCTTCTCGAGCGCCACGGGGTCCACCACGACACCGTTGCCAATGACGCACAGGACCCCCGAGTGCAGGACCCCCGAGGGTACGAGGTGCAGCACGAAGCGCTGCCCGCGCACGATCACGGTGTGACCGGCGTTGTGGCCGCCGTTGTAGCGCGCCACCACCTGAACGCGGGCCGCGAGCAGATCGACGATCTTGCCCTTGCCCTCGTCGCCCCACTGGGCGCCTGCGATCACGATGTTCGGCATGGAGAACTCAGCATTCTAGCCGCGCTTCGCTCCGGCCAACAAGGCGGCGCCGGTGCTAGCATTGCGTTCGCGCCCGATGAGCTTCTCCTCCCAAACTGCGGCGCTCGTGATCGACGGCGCGACGCTCGATCTCTCCGGGCTCGAGTCCGTGGCGCGAAACGGCCGCGAGCTGGTGCTGGCCGAGGTCGCGCGCGAGGCCGTGCGACGGTCGCGGCGTGTGGTGGACGCCGCCGTCGCTCGCGGCGACGTCGTCTACGGCGTGACCACGGGCTTCGGCAACTTCGCCGACGTCCACATCCCGACCGACAAGCTGCGCGAGCTGCAGGTCAACCTCGTGCGCTCGCACGCCGCGGGCGTCGGCACGCCGCTCGGACCGGCCGAGACGCGCGCGCTGATGCTGCTGCGCGCGAACGTCCTCGCCAAGGGCTACTCCGGAGTCCGGCTCGAGACGCTGGAGCGGCTGGTGGCGATGCTCAACCGGCGCCTGCACCCGATCGTTCCCTCGCAGGGCTCGGTGGGTGCAAGCGGCGATCTCGCTCCGCTCGCGCACCTGGCACTCGCGCTCATCGGTGAGGGCGAGTGCGACTTCGAGGGTCGGCGCGTTCCCGCCGCCGACGCGCTGCGGGCCATGGGCCTGGCGCCACTCGTGCTCGAGCCCAAGGAAGGTCTGGCACTCGTCAACGGCACGCAGCTCATCACCGCCGTGGGCGGGCTCGCGCTCGCGAGTGCCCTTCGCCTCGTGCGGAGCGCCGACGTGATCGGCGCGCTGACGCTCGACGCGCTCCAGGGCACCGACGTCGCGTTCGACCCGCGCATCCACGCCGCTCGCCCCCACCCCGGACAGGGAGCCTCGGCCCGCAACCTGAAGCGCCTGCTCGCGGGGAGTGCCTTGCGCGAGTCGCACCGCGACTGCGGGCGCGTGCAGGACGCCTACAGCCTGCGCTGCATGCCACAGGTGCACGGCGCCGTGCGCGACGCCTTCGACTACGTGAGCCGGGTGCACTCGGTCGAGATGAACGCGGCCACCGACAACCCGATGGTGTTCGCCGAGACGGGCGAGATCCTGTCGGGCGGCAACTTCCACGGCCAGCCGGTGGCGCTCACGGCGGACCTGCTCGCGATCGCCGCGGCCCAGCTCGCGGGCATCAGCGAGCGGCGCAGCGAACGCCTCGTCAACCCCGCGCTCTCGGGCCTGCCCGCGTTCCTGGCGCGCGAGGGCGGGCTGCACTCGGGGCTGATGATGGCGCACGTGACGGCCGCGGCGCTCGCCTCGGAGAACAAGGCGCTCGCCCACCCCGCGAGCGTCGACTCGATCCCCACCTCCGCCGGCAAGGAAGACCACGTCTCGATGGGCCCGACCGCGGCCTGGAAGGCGGCTCGCGTGGTGGAGAACACCTCGCGCGTGCTGGCGATCGAGCTGCTCGCCGCGTGCGAGGCGCTCGACTTCCGCCGCCCGCTGCGCTCGTCGCCACCGCTCGAGGCGGTGCACCGGCTCGTTCGAACGCGCGTTCCCGCGCACGCCCACGATCGCACGCTCTCGCCCGAGATCGAGGCGCTCGCCGCCCTCACGAGCTCGGGCGCCGTCGTTGCGGCCGCCGAGACGGCGTGCGGCCCGCTGGAGTGACGAGGAAGCTGACGAGGCTCGAGATGACGACCACGACCACCGCTCGCACGATCCGCGCCCCGCGCGGAACCCGGCTCTCCTGCCGCTCCTGGCAGCAGGAGGCGGCGTTGCGGATGCTGATGAACAACCTCGACCCCGAGGTGGCCGAGCGCCCGCAGGACCTCGTCGTCTACGGCGGCATCGGCAAGGCGGCCCGCAACTGGGAGTGCTTCGACGCCATCGTCCGCTCGCTGCGCGAGCTGGGCGACGACGAGACGCTGCTCGTCCAGTCGGGCAAGCCCGTCGGTGTCTTCCGGACGCACAAGGACGCGCCGCGCGTGCTGATCTCGAACTCGATGCTGGTGCCCGCCTGGGCGACCTGGGAGCATTTCTACGAGCTCGATCGCAAGGGCCTGATGATGTACGGCCAGATGACCGCGGGCTCCTGGATCTACATCGGTACCCAGGGCATCCTGCAGGGCACCTACGAGACCTTCGCCGAAGCCGCGCGCCAGCACTTCGGCGGATCGCTCGCCGGACGGCTGGTTTTCACCGCCGGCCTCGGCGGGATGGGCGGCGCGCAGCCGCTCGCCGCGACGATGAACGAGGGCGTGCTGATCGCCGCCGAGGTGGACCGAAACCGCATCGAGCGGCGGATCGAGACCCGCTACCTGGACGAGATGGCGGAGAGCCTGGACGGCGCGCTCGCTCGCGCGCGCGAGGCGGTAGCCGCGCGCCGACCGCTCTCGATCGGCCTCCTGGGCAACGCCGCCGACGTGCTTCCGGAGCTCGTGAGGCGCGGCGTGGTGCCGGACCTCGTCACCGACCAGACGAGCGCGCACGACCCGCTGAACGGCTACGTGCCGAACCGCATGAGCTACGAGCAGGCGCTCGGGTTGCGCTCTGCCGACCCCGCGCGCTACATGGCCGAGGCGCGCCGCTCGATGGGCGAGCACGTGCAAGCCATGCTGGACCTGAAGGCGAAGGGCTCGATCGTCTTCGACTACGGCAACAACATCCGCGCCGAGGCGCAGAAAGCCGGCGTGGCGAACGCCTTCGACCTCCCCGGCTTCGTACCCGCCTACATCCGGCCGCTCTTCTGCGAGGGCAAGGGACCGTTCCGATGGGCCTGCCTCTCCGGCGAGGCGGACGACCTGCGCGCGACTGACGACGCCATCCTCGAGACATTCCCGCACGACGCCGCCCTCGCCCGCTGGATCCGGCTCGCGCGCGAGCGCGTCAAGCCGCAGGGCCTGCCGTCTCGCATCTGCTGGCTCGGCTACGGCGAGCGGGCGAAGGCGGGCCTCGTCTTCAACGAGCTGGTGCGGACGGGCCGCGTGAAAGCGCCGATCGTGATCGGCCGCGACCACCTCGACGCCGGCTCCGTGGCCTCACCCAACCGCGAGACCGAGGGCATGCGCGACGGCTCCGACGCCGTCGCCGACTGGCCGATCCTGAACGCGCTGCTGAACGCCGTCTCCGGCGCCACCTGGGTGTCGGTCCACCACGGCGGCGGCGTGGGCATGGGGTACTCCATCCACGCCGGGATGGTCGTGGTCGCGGACGGCACCCCCGAGGCCGCGGCCCGGCTGCA
>DATEUE010000059.1:0-4000 GCA_035283305.1 Vicinamibacteria bacterium
GCTTGTCCGCTCATCCGCCTCTCACGGCTAGCTCCGGGATAGCCCGTGGAACGACCCGCCTGACCCTCCGTAATGTGCTCGCAAGGACACACGGGGCGCTACGTGGGAGGGGAACGGATGGCTCAGACACTGATGTCTCCCGGCCTGGGAAACCGGGCCTCGCGGCAGACGAACCTGAGGCAGCTAGTGGAGGCCTACGAGCGGCGCCTCATCATCGAGGCTCTTGTCCGGGCGCACGGCAACCAGCGCCGGGCAGCGGCCGAGCTGGGCTGCCTCCCGACCACCCTCAACGAGAAGATGCGCCGGCTCGGCCTGCGCTCCTGCGATCAGCGGATCCCCGACTCGGGACCGGAACCGGAGCTGATGGGCCACGCTTGATGTGAGGCGGGCTCGGCCGGGTGCTTAGGCACGCCGGCGCTGACGCGGACGTAGAATCGCCGTATGGCCACCGAAACGGCTGTGGCGGCCGGGTTCGCGACCTTCCACTCGTGGGTCGGCGGGCGGGAGGTCGAAGGGCGGGGCGGGTATCGGGCCGCGACGAATCCGGCGACGGGCCAGGCGTTCGCGCAGGCGAGCCTGCTCGATGCGGCCCAGGCCGGTGAGGCGATCGCGGCGGCTCACGCCGCGTTTCCGGCGTGGAGCCGCACCAGCTTTGCTGAACGCACGCGACTCCTCGACCGCTGGCGCCAGGCGATCGTCGACGAGGCGGACGACATCGCCGGACTGGTCGAGCGCGAACAGGGCAAGCCCGCGGCCGAGGCGCTCAGCTGCGAGATCCTGCCTTCCCTCGATGCGCTGCGCTACCTGTCCGAGCATGCCGAGGACCTGCTGCGCGACGAGCACGTCGAGAGCCGCCAGCTGCTGCTCGCGCACAAGCGGGGCCGGCTCGTCTACCAGCCGATCGGCGTCGTGCTGGCGATCAAGCCGTGGAACTACCCCTGGGGCCAGTCGCTCCCGGTGCTGGCCTCGGCGCTCGTCGCCGGCAACAGCGTGGTCCTGAAGCCCGCCCCCGCCACGACCCTGGTCGGCTTGCGGATGGGCGCGCTCGCGCAGAAGGCCGGGTTTCCGGCCGGCGTCGTGAGCGTGGTCGCGGTCGACGACGCCGTGGCGGCCTCGCTCGTCGAGGACCCGCGGGTCGGCAAGATCGTCTTCACCGGCAGCGTGGTGACGGGCCGCAAGGTGATGGCGGCGGCCGCCCGCAACCTGACGCCGATGGTACTCGAGCTCGGCGGCAAGGACCCGGCGATCGTGTGCCGCGACGCCGACCTCGAACGCGCCGCGAAGGGCGTCGTCTGGTCCGCGTTCATGAACGCGGGGCAGACCTGCGCCGCGGTCGAGCGCGTCTACGTGGAACGACCCGTCGCCGAGCCGTTCCTGGCGAAGGTGCTCGACGAGACGCGGGCGCTGCGGCTCGCCCGCGCGGGCGAGGGGGAGCTCGGGCCCATGACGCTCGAGCGTCAGCGCCTGATCGTGGAGCAGCACGTCCAGGACGCCGTGAGCCGGGGCGCCCGCGTGCTGCTGGGCGGCGCGCGGGGCGAGGGGCCCGGCTACTACTACCCGCCGACGGTGCTCACGGGCGTCGACCACACGATGGCGATCATGCGCGACGAGACCTTCGGACCCGTGCTGCCGATCATGACCGTGGACTCGCTCGACGAGGCGATCCAGCTCGCGAACGATAGCGCCTACGGCCTGACCGCGAGCGGCTGGACGCGCAGCGACGCGATCGCCGAGCGGCTGCAACGCGAGCTGGTGGCGGGCATCGTCTCGATCAACGACCACGTCTCGAGCTTCGGCGAGCCGGCGGCGCCCTGGGGCGGCGTCAAGTGGAGCGGGATCGGGCGGATCCACGGCCCGCTCGGGCTGCGCGAGATGGTCCAGCCGAAGTACGTGAGCCTCGACCGCGGGCGGGGGGCGGAGCTGTGGTGGTACCCCTACGACGCCGCGCTCGGGCGCCTCCTGTCCCGATCGGCCGAGGCGCTCTACTCGACGTCGCTCGTGCGCCGCATCCTGGGGCAGCTGCGCCTCGCCGGCTTCGCGCGCCTGTGGCAGAGGCTCGGGCCGCGCCGGCTTCTCGCCAGCCTCGACAAGCTGTTCTGAGGCGAGCGGCCTTGGCCCAGGTCCAGCTCTCGCGCTCACGCCGGCCGAAGTGGCATTACGTCGCCGTGGGCGTGGCCCTCATCGTCGTGGCGATCTCCCTCACCGTGGCCTGGGGGATCCTCGCGGCGCCCGAGACCGCGGGGCCGCGCGCCGTGGCGCCGGCCCGCGTGCTCGCGTACTTCTTCGGCAGCGTGCTGTTCCTGCTGTTGATCGCCGGGCTGGTGCTGATCGTGCTGCTGCTGCTGCGCGAGGTCAGGCTGAACGAGCGGCAGTCGAACTTCGTGAGCGCGGTGACGCACGAGCTGAAAACACCGGTCGCCTCGCTCAAGCTCTACCTCGAGACGCTCGAGTACCGCGACGTGCCGCCCGAGCGGCGCGCCGAGTTCTACCGCACGATGCACCAGGACATCGAGCGGCTGAACGCCACGATCAACAACGTGCTCAACGCGGCGATGTACACGGACCGGCCGGTGGCCGAGCCACGGCCGCTCGATCTCGCCCGCGTGGCGCGCCGTGCCGCGGAGCTCACGCAGACGCGACACCAGCTCGCGAAGCAAGCGATCCGCTACCAGGGGCCGGACTGCCTGCGCGTGGCGGGCGACGCCCAGGCGCTCGAGACCGCGCTTCTGAACCTGCTCGACAACGCGGTCAAGTACTCGAAGGAAAAGGTCGAGATCGACCTCGAGATCTGGGGCGACCAGGACGGCCAGGCCCACGTGCGCGTGCGCGACCGCGGCATCGGCATCAGCCGCACGCACCTGCCGTTCGTCTTCACGCGCTTCTACCGGATCGGGGCCGAGGTGCGACGCAGCCGGACCGGGACCGGGCTCGGGCTTTTCATCGTCCGCGCGATCGTCAAGGGCCATCGCGGCTCGATCACCGTCGACAGCCCCGGGCCGGACCGCGGCGCGACCTTCACGATCACGCTGCCGGGGCTGCTCGAGTCCGAGGGCGAGACGGAAGCCCAGGCGGAGGCGGCGCATGCCTAGGGTGCTGCTGGTCGAGGACGAGGAGCACCTCGCGGCGGGCATCCGCTTCAACCTCGAGCTCGACGGCTATGAGGTCGAGACGATCGACGACGGCCTGCGTGCGCTCGAGCGGCTGGTTCCAGGCCCTGAGGGCGCGCCTTCCCCGGCGCCCATCGATCTCGTAGTGCTCGACGTGATGCTGCCCGGGCTCGACGGCTTCCAGATCGCCGAGCGCATGCGCGAGGCCGGCAACTACACGCCGGTGCTGATGCTCACGGCCAAGGGTCTGCCGGAGGACGTGGTCGAGGGCCTGCAGGCCGGCGCCGACGACTACCTGCCAAAGCCCTTCGACCTGCCGGTGCTGCTGGCGCGCGTGAAGGGTCTGATCCGACGCCGCGACTGGGCGCGCGGCACCACCAGCGAGCCGGTGAAAGTTGGCCCCGCCACGGTCGACTTCGCGAACTTCGAGCTGCGCAAGGGCGAAGAGGTCGTGCGGCTGACGCTGCTCGAGGCGATGTTGCTCAAGCTCCTCGTGGAGCGCCGCGGACAGGTCGTGACCAAGGCCGAGATCCTCGAGAAGGTGTGGAACCTCAACCCCGAAACCGAGACGCGCGCGGTCGACAACTTCGTGATGCGCCTGCGCCGCCACCTGGAGGAGGACGCGCGCAACCCGCGCCTGCTCGAGACCGTGCGCGGGGTGGGCTACCGGTTGAGCGGGGACTGAAGCGATGCGGGTGAAGGTCCGGCTGTTCGCGTCGTTGCGCGAGGCGGCGTCCCGCTCGGAAAGTCGTCTGGACCTGTTGGATGGCGCGACCGCCGAGGACGCCTGGCAGGCTCTCGTAGGGCAGCTGCCGGCGCTCGCGGCGAGACGCCCCAGCCTGGCGGTCGCGGTGAATCGGACCTACGCCAGCTTCCAGACCGAGCTCAGGGAC
>DATEUE010000060.1:0-13672 GCA_035283305.1 Vicinamibacteria bacterium
GTGCTCTTCAACCTGCAGACGGTCAACTGGCTGCTGCGCACGTTTTTGCCGTTCCTGGTCTTCGGCATCATCGTGGTGTTCCAGGCGGAGATCCGGAAGGGCCTCGCGCACCTCGGCCGGGCACCTTTCCTCGGCGGCGCCGCGCGGCGCCGGCAGGAGGAGGTGGTCGACGAGATCGTGCTCGCGGCGACCCGGCTGGCCTCCGAGCGCACGGGCGCGATCCTGGCGCTCGAGCGCGAGATGGGCCTGCGCAGCTACATCGAGACGGGGATCGGGCTCGACGCCGTCGTGACCTACGACCTGCTGGTGAGCATCTTCCACCCCGCGACGCCGCTGCACGACGGGGCGGTCGTGATCCAGGGGAACCGGGTGGCGGCGGCCGCATGCTTCCTGCCGCTCACCGTCTCCCCGGAGCTCAGCCGCACGCTCGGCAGCCGCCACCGCGCCGCGATCGGTCTCTCGGAGGACACGGACGCGGTGGCGATCGTGGTGTCGGAGGAAACCGGCATCATCTCGCTGGTCGAGGACGGCCACATCCGCCGCGGGCTCGACGGGCCCACGCTGAGGCAGGCCTTGCTCGCCTCGCTCGGGCTCCAGGAGGCCGCAGCCGCGCCCGCGCAGCCTGCAGCTGCGAGCGAGGGGCAGCGGTGAAGCCGTTCCAGGGGGACATGTCGCTGCGGCTCGCGAGCCTCGCGCTCGCCGCGGGGCTGTGGTTCGTGATCGCGGGTAAGCAGACCGCCGAGCGCGGCGTGGGCGTACCGGTCGAGCTCAGGAACGTGCCGCGCGACATCGAGCTCACGGGCGACCCGGTGAACGCCGTCGACGTCCGCGTGCGCGCCTCGCCGGGCCTGATCAACAGCCTCGAGGCCGGGAAGCTCCTCGCCACCATCGACCTGGCCGGGGCGGGCGAGGGGGAGCGCATCGTCCAGCTCACCGCCGACATGATCCAGGTGCCGTTCGGCTTCCGCGTGGTCAAGATCACGCCGTCGCTGCTCACCCTGAATCTCGAGCGCACGCAGCGCAAGCAGATTCCGGTGCGGCCGCGCGTGATCGGCCGCCCCGCGACCGGCTTCGAGATCGCCGGGGTCGCGAGCGACCCGGTCGAGGTGCGGGTGGCGGGCCCGCGCAGCCGGGTGCGTGAGATCGAGAGCGCCTTCACCGAGCCGGTCTCGGTCGAGGGCGCCACCGCGACCGTCTCCGAGGCGGTGGGCGTCGGCCTCGAGGACCCGCTGCTGCGGCTCGAGGGCGGCAGCCGCGTGCGCGTCACCGCGCGCGTGCGCGAGACGCTGGAGACGCGCGCCTTCGACGGCCTACGGGTCGAGGCGCGCGGACGGGCGGCGCGCACGACGCCGAGCCGCGTCAGGGTGATCGTCTCGGGGCCGGCGTCGCAAGTCCGAGCGCTCGCGGCCACGGAGGTGCGCGTGTTCGTGACCGTGCCGAGCCAGGGCAACGTTCCCGCGCGCCTGCCCGTCGGCGTGGAGATCGGCTCGGGGCATCCGGCCGTCAGCGTCGTCGAGACGCGGCCCGGGGAGGTCGCGATTAGGCCCTCGGGGCCGGGAGGCAAGCCGTGACGCACGCTCGGGCACCGCAGCGCTCGCTGTTCGGGACCGACGGGATCCGTGGCACCGCCAACGTCTACCCGATGACGCCCGAGCTGGCGCTGTTGCTCGGGCGGGCCGTGACATTCGTCGCCGGCCGCGGGCAGCGGCACGCGCCGCGTGTGCTGATCGGGAAGGACACCCGGCTCTCGGGCTACATGCTCGAGACGGCGCTCGCAGCGGGCGTGACGTCGATGGGCGGCCGTGTGCTGCTGTGCGGGCCGGTGCCGACCCCGGCGGTGGCGCACCTCACCGTCAGTATGCGCGCCGACGCCGGCATCGTGATCAGCGCCAGCCACAACCCCTACGACGACAACGGCATCAAGATCTTCGGTCGCGACGGCTTCAAGCTGCCCGACGCCGCGGAGGCCGAGATCGAGGCCCTGATCCGCGAGCCCGAGCGGCTGGGCGAGCGCCAGACCGGGCCCGCGATCGGCCGCGCGCTGAAGCTCGAGGACTCGCGCGGCCGCTACGTGGCCTTCGTCAAGAACACCTTTCCGCGCGACCTGACGCTCGACGGCGTGCGCGTGGTGGTGGACGCGGCGCACGGCGCCGCCTACGTGGTGGCGCCGCTCGTGTTCTCGGAGCTCGGTGCGCGTGTCTTCCCGCTCGGGGTTCGGCCGAACGGCACCAACATCAACCGCGAGGCGGGTGCACTCCACCCCGAGCACGCCAGGGCCGAGGTGGTGCGGCGCGGAGCCGGCATCGGCATCGCTCTCGACGGGGACGCCGACCGCGTGATCGTGATCGACGAGAAGGGTGAGCTGGTGGACGGCGACGCGGTGATGGCGATGTGCGCCACGCGCATGAAGCGCGACGGCGAGCTGCGGCGCGACACCGTGGTCGCGACGGTGATGAGCAACCTCGGCCTCGAGCGCGCGCTCGAGGCGCAGGGAATAGCGCTCGTGCGCACCGCGGTCGGCGACCGCTACGTGGTCGACGCGATGCGCAAGGGCGGCTACAACCTCGGCGGCGAGCAGTCGGGCCACCTGATCTTTCTCGACCACGCCTCGACCGGCGACGGGCTGATCGGCGCGCTGCAGGTGCTCGCGCTCATGATCCGCACCGGCCGGCCGCTCTCCGAGCTCGCGCGCGAGGCGATCGAACGCGTGCCCCAGGTGCTCGAGAGCGTGACGCTCGCAGCCAGGAAGCCGCTCGAGGACATGGCGGCGCTCTCGAAGCTGGTCGAGCAAGTCAAGGCGAGCCTCGGCAAGGATGGACGCGTGCTGGTGCGCTGGAGCGGCACCGAGCCCAAGCTGCGGGTGATGGTCGAGGGGCCCGACGAGGGCCGCATCGGCACCATGGCACGCGAGCTCGTCGACGCGGCGCGGAAAGACGCCGGGCAGGGCCGTCCATAGAGGGGCGCGCCCGGCCGGGCCGGAGTCGCGGACTTCCGCTCGGTCGGCTCGTAGTGCGTAATCGTCACAACAGGCTGAAGTACGAGGGGGTCGCCATGTCGACGCGATGGGTGCTGTCGCTGTGGGCCTGTGCCGCGGTCGCCGTCCCAGGGGTGACCGGCGCCGGCGAGCGGTCGCTGCGGGTCGCCGCGGCTTCGGGCGCCACGCTCGGAGAGTGGTCGGCCCGCGTCGACCGACTGCTGGGGTCGCGCGAGCTCGTCACGCGCCTGACGCGCGACGACACGCTGATCGCGGGACGCCGGCACGAGCGATTGGCCCAGCTGCACCAGGGCGTGCCCGTCTTTGGCGGAGAGCTCACCCGCCAGAGCGACGACGCCGGAGCGACGCTCACGGTGTTCGGCACCTTCTACGAGGGCATCGACGTCGGCGTGACGCCCGGCCTCGGCCGCGGCGCGGCAGAGGCGAAGCTCGCCGAGCGGGGCGGCCGGCCCTTCGGACGCCGGGGCGGGCCCGAGCTCGTGGTGCTTCCACTCGAGGCGGGTTACCGGCTCGCGTGGCGCATCCGCGCCTTCTTCGAAACCGGCTTTGACGTGCGCCAGGTCTTCCTCGACGCGACGAGCGGCGAGATCCTGCTCGAGTTCCGCGACGTCCACAGCCAGGCGGCGGGGATCGGCACCGGCGTCTTCGGCGACCAGAAGAAGATCAGCGTGTCCCCGGCGAGCGGCGGCTACACGACCGCCGATCGGCTGCGGCCGCCCCTCATCTCCAGCTACGACTTCAAGTTCAACGTCAGCCGGCTGAACCAGTTCCTGGGCGCGTTCGATCCCGTCGCCAACCTGACGGCCGCCGACCTCGGCAGCGACTCCGACAACGTGTGGAACGACGGCGCGCTCGTCGATGCGCACGCGTACGCCGGCTACACCTACGACTACCTGTACCTCCGCCACGGTCGGCACGGCCTCGACAACGCCGACATTCCCGTCCACAGCATCACGCACGCGGTCAGGCGCGAGGACTGGGTGTTCTACACGACCGGCACGGTGGACAGCTTCCTCGCCAACGCGTTCTACCTGGGCGACGGGATCATGTACTACGGCGACGGCCTGCCGCCGAACGTCGTCTGGTTCGGCCAGCGCGTGAGCTACCTCGCCGGCGCCCTCGACATCGTCGCGCACGAGCTCACCCACGGCGTCACCGACTACTCTTCGGCGCTCATCTACCAGGGCGAGTCGGGCGCTCTCAACGAGGCCTTCTCGGACGTCATGGCCACGGCGGTCGAGTTCTACTTCCAACCCGACAGGGCCGACTACCTCTCGGGGGAGGACGCCTTCACGCCCGGAGGCATCCGCTCGCTGCAGAACCCGCTGGCCTTCGGAGACCCCGATCACTACTCGATCCGGTACACGGGCTCGGCCGACAACGGCGGCGTTCACATCAACAGCGGCATCGCCAACCACGCCTTCTACCTCGCGATCGAGGGCGGCACGCACCGGCTCGGCGGGACCGTCCAGGGCGTGGGCGGCGCCAATCGCGCCCAGATCGAGCGCGTCTTCTACCGGGCCTTCACGGCCTTCCTCGCGCCGAGCGCGACCTTCTCGCAGGCGCGCGCGGCGACGATCCAGGCGGCGCGCGAGCTCTACGGCGTCGGTGGGGCCGTCGAGGCGGCCGTCAGCCAGGCCTGGAACGCCGTCGGTGTCAACTGAGGAGCCCGCATGACTCGACCCGCGCGACGACCCACTCCCCACCTGCTCACCGCAGCTCTGCTGATCGCCCTGCCCTCCGTGGCGCTCGGCCAGACTCCGCCGCCCACGGGAAAGCTGGGCGCGCGCGGCATATCCGCCGCCCCAGCGCCGGCCAAGCCGGCCGCGCCGGCTGAGGCACGCGTCAGGCTCGTGCTCGACGCTGTCATCCTGCCCTCGAGCCGGGACTACGCCTCCCTGAGCACGCCTCTGGCGTACGCCGAGCCGTCCACGATCCGCACCAGCTACGAGGCGGGCACCGCCTTCGGCGCGGGCGCGGCCCTGCAGGTGAGCCTCTACCGCGGGCTGGGGCTGCTCGCCGGCTACTCGCGTGTCACCCGCGACGTGACCGGCACGCTGGACGTCTCGCGCCCGCATCCGCTCTACCTGAACCGCCCGCGCACAGCCACGGCCGAGCTCTCGGGCTACGGCTACGCCGAGAGCGGCATCGACCTCGACCTCGCCTTCGCGCGCAGCGCGGGCAGCATCGACTGGGCGCTCTACGCCGGCGCGACCTTCTTCAGCGTCGAAGCCGACCTGCTCGGCGCGCCGACCTTCAACGAGGAGTACCCGTACGACGAGCTGACGATAGCCTCGACCCCGGCCAATGCCGTAGACGAGAGTGCCACCGGCTTCAACGTCGGCGGACGGCTCGACTACCGGTTCGGGGCCGGGAAGCGCTTCGGGCTTGGGATCTCGGCCCGCTACAGCAGCGCGAGCGTCGGGCTCGTGGCGGGCGCGGACGCGGCCGAGACCACCCTGGACCTGGGCGGGCTGTCCGTGGGAGGGGGAGTCCGGATCTACTTCTGAGGCCCGCCACCGGGTGAGAGCTTCCGCGGCCCGCCTCAGTGGGCGTGCGGGTGCGCGTGCGCCTCGTAGTGCTGGCGAAGCAGGTCCTTGCCGTAGTCGTTCCCGTTAGGCGTGCGCACGACCGTGTGGATGTGCTCCAGGTTGGGTGCCGTCGGGTCCTTGGCAAGGTGCCGCAGGTTCGCCGGCCGCTGGTGGTCGAACTCGATCAGGATCACCGGGCTGTGGATGCGGTAGTAGAAAACGCTGTCCGGCTCGCTGCCGCCGATCCACGCGAACCAGGTGTCGTCGATGTGGCGGCGGACGTCGCTCATCTGCACGCGCGCCTGGTCGTCGCGCAGGTTGCCCACGTACTCGCCGACGAGCGCCAGCAGCTGCTGCTTCTGGGCCGCCGTCAGCTCCGCCGCCCGCACGCCCGCGTAGTCGAGCACGACGTTGTCCTTGAAGGCCTCCGTCAGGTTGTCGTTCCCGGTCTTCGAGACCGCGATGATCGCCTTCGCGCGCTGGTCGGCGGTGAGCGCCCGTAGCAGCGCCAGCCCCTGATTGCGCTCGGCCTGCAGGATGCTGGTCCCGGCGTACTTGCCGGACTTGGCGGTGACGGGCTCGGAGCCCCAGAAAGCCGGCGACATCACGACCTGATCGCCGAGCACGAAGTAGTCGATGATCAGGTGATGGCCGTCGACCTGGAAACCCCAGGGCTCGCTGGCCGAGGGCTGGCCCATGACGGTGACGTGGTACAGCCACTCGCCGTACTCGTCGAAGTTGTCCTGGTTCAGCTCGCCGAGGGTGTGGTTGAGCCGCATGATGTCGCGCGACAGCGTGAGCCCCTTCGCGCTCAACGCGGCCCGCAGCAACCCGAACGCCGCTTCCCGTTGAGCCTCCGTCATTTCCTTGAAGCTCACTCCCTGGCGCACGTAGAAGTGCTGGTTCATCCACTTGCGCCACTCGGGATCGTCGACGGGGAACGTCGTACGGCCGCGCTGCTCGGGCGTCAGTGCCGCGAGGAAAGCCTCGGCAGCCTTACGCACCGGCTCGGTGGAGACACCCGTGTGGCGGATCGGGAAGAGGCCCGGTACGACCTTGCCGCCCGTCGTGACGCCGACGAACGGCTCGGCCAGGCCGCGGGCCTCGGCGTCCTTCGACATCTGGAGAAAGCGCGCCTGGCGATCGGTCGCGCTGGGCGGTTGCGAGATCGCCCTTGCGCCGGCCAGAGCGCAAAGGGCTGCCAGCACGGCGAGGGAAGGAAGCGCGATTTTCCTGGTCATCGGGTGGGCCATTCTATCCCCGAGCGGTTCAATGCGGCGCAGCGGGCGCCTCGTACTCGAACCGGTAGCGCCCCGAGCCCACCTCGACGACGACGTCCGTGTCCTCCTGCCCGACACGCTTCACGCCTGGCGCGGTCGTCACCGCCACACCACCCTCCAGCACTCCCGCGAGTGTCGCCGCCGGCAGGCGGATCGTGCCGTGCGCATTCGGCGGCACTGTGGCCGTGACGGTCAGCCTTCGGCCTGCGAGCGACCAGCCCGACAGGGCCTCCCCGTAGAGGGTCTCGAGCCGTGCCTCCGCGGAGGTGAGGCCACCTCCAGGCCGTGGCTGCACCAGCACGTGCTTGTAGCCGGGCTCGGTCGGATCGAGCTCGAGGCCGGCCACAACGCGATACATCCACTCGCCGATCGCGCCGTACGCATAGTGGTTGAACGAGTTCATCCCGGCGCTCTGGAAGCTGCCGTCGGGCTTCTGCCCGTCCCAGCGCTCCCAGATCGTCGTCGCGCCCTGCTTCACGGGGTACAGCCACGACGGGTACTCCTGCCGGTTGAGTAGCTGGTACGCGACGTCGAGCTGACCGTAGCGCGTGAGCACGTGACACAGGTAGGGCGTGCCGACGAAGCCGGTCGTCAGGTGGCCGCGCGTGCGCACCTCCGCGGCCAGCCGGCGCGCCGCCTCCACGCGCAGGTCCTCGGGCAAGAGGTCGAACTGCAGCGCGAGCGCATAGGCCGTCTGCGTGTTCTCGCCCACGCGTCCGGCGCTGGTCACGAACTCGCGGACGAAAGCCTGCTTGATCCGGGGCAGCAGCGCCGCGTACTCGGCCGCGTCTTCCGACTTCCCGAGCACACGTGCCGCGCGCTCCACGAGGTCGGTCGAGTGGGCGAAGAAGGCGGTGGCAATCAGGTCCTTGCCGGTCGTCGCGCCCGGGTAGTCCGACTGAGTCGTGGCGAACGCGAGCCAGTCGCCGAAGTGGCGTCCCTCGCTCCACACGAGGTCCGCTCCCGCCTGGCCGCGCACGTACTCGACCCAGGCCTTCATGCTCGGGTACTGCCGCTCGAGAAGCCGCGTGTCGTCGTAGACGAGGTACATCGTCCACGGGATGATCACGGCCGCGTCCGCCCAGGCCGCCGAGCCGCCGGCAAACTCGCTCGTCGAGCTCAGCACGTCGGGGATCACGTGCGGCACGCTGCCGTTCGGGTTCTGGTCGGCCGCGACGTCGCCCAGCCACTTGCTGAAGAAGCCGGCCACGTCCATGTTGAAGGCGGCGGTGCGGGCGAACGCCTGCGCGTCCCCGGTCCAGCCGAGCCGCTCGTCGCGCTGCGGGCAGTCCGTGGGCACGTCGAGGAAGTTGCCCTTCTGGCCCCAGACGATGTTGTGCTGGAGCTGGTCGAGCAGCGGGCTCGAGCTCCTGAAGCTTCCGGTCCGCTCCATGTCGGAGTGGACGACGACCCCGGTCAGGCTGTCGAGCGTCGGCTCGCCCGGCCAGCCCTCGACCGCCACGTAGCGGAAACCCTGGAACGTGAAGCGCGGCTCGTAGGTCTCCAGGGCCCCGCCCTTGAGGGTGTAGCGGACCGTCTGCTTCGCGACGCGCAGGTTGTCCGTGTAGAACTCGCCGACCTTGTCGAGCACCTCGGCGTGGCGCAGCGTGACGGTGGTGCCCGCCGGCCCCTGCAGCTTCAGCCGGACGAAGCCGACCATGTTCTGGCCCATGTCCAGGACCGTGAGGCCCTTCGGCGTCGTGAGGATCTTCACGGGCCGCAGCTCCTCGATCCGGCGCACGGGCGGACCCTGGGGGGCAATCAGCGGCCGGACCGCCGGCTCGGCCACCCGCACCGGCGTCCACTCGCGGTCGTCGTGGCCCGGGGCGCTCCAGCCGGGCCGCTCGAGCCGCGCGTCGTAGCTTTCGCCCATGTAGATGTCCGACGCCCGGATCGGCCCCACGGCCGCCTTCCAGGCGTCGTCGCTGCCGATCACGTCGACGCTGCCGTCCGGGTACTCGATCCGGAGCTGACACAGAAGCGCCAAGCGCTGGCCGTAGACGTTCCGCTTGTCCCTCCAGGCGAGGTAGCCGCGGTACCAGCCGTCGCCGAGCGTCGCGCCAACCGCGTTCTCGCCGGCCCGCAGCTGCGCGGTCACGTCGTAGGTCTGGTACTGGAGTCGCTTGCGGTAGCTCGTCCAGCCGGGCGTGAAGACCTGGTCGCCCACGCGCCGGCCGTTGATCTCGAGCTCGTAGAGGCCGAGGCTCGTCACGTAGGCGCGGGCCGAGCGGGGGGTCGCCTTCAGGCGGAACCCACGGCGCAGCATCGGGGGCGGCTGCGACGTCTTCGGGTCCTCGTCCCAGGCCGCCTCGATCCAGTGCGCCTTCCAGTCGTTCGGTGTGAGGAGCCCCATCTCCCAGGAGCCAGGCGCGCTCCACGCCGTCGCCTTGCCGTTCCCATCCCACACGCGCACACGCCAGTGGTAGCGCTTCGACGACTCGAGCGCGGGACCCGCGTAGGCCAGTTGGGCCTGCCGGTCGGAATCCACCCGGCCCGTGTCCCAGAGCGCGCGGCCGGCCCGCAGCGCCGCGGCGTCGCGGGCCACCTGGATCTGGTACGCGCTCTGCGCGACGCCGCGCGCCTCCGATCGCAGCTGCCAGCTCAGTCTTGGCTGCGCCGCGTCGATGCCTACCGGATCCACCTGGTACTCGCAGCGCAGCTTGACGACCGACGTGGGCGCGGCCGCCTCTGCGCCGCAGAGGGCGGGAATCCACGAGAGTCCGAGCACGATGCTGCCGAGGCTGCGCACGTTACCTCCTGTTGCCACGCGCCGCGAGAGCCGGCGACCGCGGCAGGGTTGTCGACGCGACGCCGGATTATGCCTCGCTCGCCCGGCGGGCGCCTCGTCGCCGCGGGGAGGCCACGGCCCGCAACCGGCGGAACAGGTCGTCGATCATGGCCCCGACGTCCTTCGGGCGCTGGTCGAACCAGACGTTGAACGCCGTGTCCATGAGCGCCCGCGCGAGGAAGGCGAGCAGCGCCGGCGTCGGATCGCGGCGCGGGTCCGCTCCCGTGCGCTCGGCGATCGCCGCCGCGAGACGCTCCTCCAGCCGGGCGTGGCGCTCGAGCATGGCGCGGCGCAGCGTCCGGCTCTCGCGCAGCAGGCTCACGATGGCGCGCGCTTCGGCGGTGTCCGCCAGGCGCTTCGCGATTGCAGGCGTGAGCGCGCGCTGGATCGCGACGAGCGGCGGCTCGCTCGCGGGTCGGCTGGCGAAGGCCGCGAGCACGTCCTCGGCGAGCGCGTCCGTGGTGCCGATGACGACGTCCTCCTTCGAGGAGAAGTAGCGAAAGAAGCTGCGGCGCGAGATGCCGGCCGCGCGGGCGATCTCGCCGACGGTCGTGTCCTCGTAGCCGCGGTCGGCGAACAGCAGCCACGCGGCGTGCGCGATCTCCTGCCGCACCAGCTGGCGCTTGCGCTGCTGCAGGGCGGTCGGGGCCGGGGCCGCAGGGCGACGCGAGACGGCCCGGCGAGCCAAGGCTCGAATCGACACCGGCGCATTGTAGCACCCGGTGTTGACAGTGGCACCGGGTGTCAATACGATCCGACCCGGAGAGCGACAAATGCGCGAATGGAAGCAAGCGGTTCTGGCTCTGGCCCTGCCGCTGGGACTCGTGGCCGTCACCCCCCGAGGGCTTCTGGCACAGCCCGCAGCGCCCGGCGACGTCCAGGTCAGGGTGCGCGTCGAAGCGCTTCTGGCGCAGATGACGCTCGAGGAGAAGGCCGGCCAGCTCACCCAGGCCGGCCAGCTCACCCAGGCCGGCGGCATCGCCTTCGGCGAGATCCCGCCGCCCGAGGAGGCGCTGCGCAAGGGCGGCGCCGGCTCGGTGCTCTGGGTCAACGACACGAAGCGCTTCAACGCCCTGCAGAAGATCGCCGTCGAGGAGTCGCGGCTCAAGATCCCGGTCCTCTTCGGGCTCGACGTGATCCACGGCTACCACACGATCTTCCCGATCCCGTTGGGCATGGCGGCGTCGTGGGACCCGTCCGTCCACGAGCGCGCTGCGGAGATCGCGGCACAGGAGGCCCGCGCCGTCGGCCTGCACTGGACCTTTGCGCCGATGCTCGACATTGCGCGCGACGCGCGCTGGGGCCGGATCGCCGAAGGTGCGGGCGAGGACCCCTACCTCGGGGCGGCCATGGCGGCGGCGCAGGTGCGCGGCTTCCAGGGGCCGTACCTGGGCGCACCCGAACGGCTGCTCGCGTGCGCCAAGCACTTCGCCGCCTACGGGGCCGCGGACGGCGGGCGCGATTACGACCCCGTCTACGTCTCCGAGGGCCAGCTGCGCAACGTCTACTTCCCGCCCTTCGCGGCCGCGGCCAAGGCCGGGGTCGGCTCGTTCATGAGCGCCTACATGGACCTGAACGACGTGCCCGCGGGAGCCAACCCGTGGCTGCTGCGCGACGTCCTGCGCGGCGAGTGGGGCTTCTCCGGCCTCGTGGTGAGCGACGCGCTCGCCGTGCGCAACCTCGTGACCCAGGGCTTTGCGCGCGACGGCAAGGACGCGGCCGCCCGCGCCCTCGTCGCCGGCCTCGACATGGACATGGCGAGCGGAACCTATGCCCGGAACCTGGTCGCGCTCGTGAGAGAGGGCACCCTGCGGGAAGCCCAGCTCGACGAGGCGGTGAGGCGGGTCCTCGCGGTGAAGGTACGGCTCGGCATCTTCGAGCGGCCGTATACCGACGAAGCGCGCGCCGCTTCCGTCTTCGCCGACCCGCACCACCGGGTGCAGGCCCGCCGCGCCGCCCAGCGCTCGATGGTGCTGCTGCGCAACGAGAAGAAGCTCCTGCCGCTCCCGCAGTCGCTCACCAACGTGGCCGTGATCGGGCCTCTCGCGGACTCGAAAGCCGACACCGAGGGCTCGTGGATGGTGTTCGGGCACGTGCCGGCCGCGGTCACCGTGCTCGAGGGCGTTCAGGCCCGACTCAAGAACGCGCGGGTCACGCACGCCCCCGGCCCGGAGATCCGTCGCGAGGTGCCATCCTTCTTCGAGGATTTCATCCCCGGCCCGAAGCAACCCGCGCAGACGAAGGAGCAGGCTGAGGCCGCCTTCCGGCAGGCGCTGGAGACGGCCCGCGGCGGCGACCTCGTGATCGCGGTGATGGGCGAGCTCGCCAACATGAGCGGGGAAGGCGCATCGCGATCCTCGCTCGACCTTCCCGGCCGCCAGGAGGAGCTGCTCCGGGCGATCGTGGGCTTGGGCAAGCCGGTGGTCCTGGTGCTCATGGGCGGCCGCCCGCTCTCCATCGCCTGGGCGGCCGAGAACGTGCCCGCGATCCTCGAGGCGTGGCAGCCTGGAACCGAGGGCGGGCACGCCGTGGCCGACGTGCTCTTCGGCGACGTGAACCCCGGGGGCAAGCTGCCGGTCACGTTCCCCCGCAACGCCGGCCACGCCCCGCTCTACTACGCGCGCAACTTGACGCACCAGCCGGAGGGCTCCCGGCGATACCGCTCGCGCTACTGGGACGGCCCGACGACGCCGCTCTACCCGTTCGGTTTCGGGCTCAGCTACACGACGTTCTCGTACTCGAATCTCAAGCTCGGCGCGCCCGAGCTCAAGGTCGGCGCCGGCGCTATGGTGTCGGTGGACGTGACCAACGCGGGCAGCGTCGTCGGCGACGAGGTCGTCCAGCTCTACGTGCATCAGAAGTCCGGGAGCGACTCGCGCCCCGTGCGCGAGCTCAAGGGTTTCCGGCGCATCGAGCTGAAGCCGGGCGAGACGCAGACGCTGACGTTCCCGCTCGGTCCCGAGGACCTGCGCTACTGGAGCACGTCCCAAGAGCGCTGGCTGCAGGACGCCGCGGCGTTCGACGTCTGGGTCGGCGGCGATTCGACGGCCACTCTCCACGCCGATCTTTCCGTCGTACCGTAAACCCCTCGAGGAGGCACCCCTTGACCCTGACGACCCTCCGCTTGTCCACCCTGCTGTTTGGCCTCGCCCTGGTCACGACGCTCGAGGCCGCCCCCGCCCCCGTCCGCACCGAGAGCGGCCTCGTCGCTGGTGTCGCGTCCGACGGCGTCGTCTCGTGGAAGGGCGTGCCGTTTGCGGCGCCTCCGGTCGGCGACCTGCGCTGGCGCGCCCCACGTCCCGCGCCGTCCTGGGAGGGCGTGCGCCAGGCGAGCGCCTACGCCAACGACTGCATGCAGGAGCCCTTTCCGAGCGACGCCGCGCCGCTCGGCACGCCCCCGAGCGAGGACTGCCTCTACCTCAACGTCTGGGCGCCCGAGAAACCGGCTGTGGCGAAGCTGCCGGTGATGGTCTGGATCCACGGCGGCGGCTTCGTCAACGGCGGCAGCTCGCCGGCGGTATACGACGGCTCGCACTTCGCGCGCCGCGGCGTCGTCTTCGTGAGCTTCAACTATCGCCTCGGCCGCTTCGGCTTCTTCGCGCACCCCGCGCTCACGAAGGAGACGCCGGCCGGCCCGCTCGGGAACTACGGCTACCTCGACCAGATCGCGGCGCTCGTCTGGGTGCAGAAGAACGTCACAGCCTTCGGAGGCGACCCGGGCAACGTGACGCTCTTCGGCGAGTCGGCCGGGGGCAGCTCGGTCAACACGCTGATGATCACGCCGCTCGCGCGCGGGCTCTTCCACAAGGCGATCGTGGAGTCGGGGGGAGGTCGTGCGGGCGGGATCATGGCGATGCGCCACGCGCGCCAGCCGGGTCCGGACGGGAGCCCGTCGGGAGAGGCCAACGGCGTCGCGTTCGCGAAGCTCGTGGGCGTGACGGGGGAGGACGCGGCGGCGCTCGCCGCGCTGCGGTCACTGAAGGCGGGCGACCTCGTCCGCGGCCTGAACCTCATGAGCATGGGGCAGCAGCGCGACACCTACACGGGGCCGATGATCGACAGCCAGGTCGTCCCCGAG
>DATEUE010000061.1:0-15598 GCA_035283305.1 Vicinamibacteria bacterium
GGAGGCCGGCGGCCTGCGGGCCGCGCAGGCACTTGCCGCCGCTGTAGGTGACCAGGTCGGCCCCGAGCTGCAGGTGGACGTTCGGCACGGTGAGGATCTCGGCCGCGCAGTCGACGAGGACGGGCACGGCGCGCTTCTTCGCGGCCTCGCACACGGCCTCGGTGCGGAGCGGGCCGGCGTCGGCATTCGGGCCGGCGAGAACGTAGACGAGCGCGGTGCGCGGGCCGAAGGCCGCTTCCAGCTCCTCCTCGGTCCCCACGTCGACCACCCGAACGCCCACGGCCCGGACCGAGGCATCGTAGACGTTGCGCGAGTGCTTCGGAATGATGCACTCGTCCTTCGGGAAGCCTCGCAGGTCGGGGACGCGAACGTGGAGGTCGGGGTTTCCGCCGGTCACGCAGGCGGCCGTGGCGTGGGTGAGCGCCGCAGCGCAGCCGCTGGTGACCATCCCCCACTCGGCCTGCGTCAGCTCGGCGAGGCGCTTGCCCACGCCTTCGGCCAGCTCGTCGAGGTGGACGTAGTGACGGGAGGCGTCGCCCATGGCGGCGCGCACCTCGGGCAGGAGCGTCGAGCCGGTCAGGATCGTGTACGTGCCACGCGCGTTGACGAACGGCCGCACGCCGATCGACTGGTAGATCTCGGGGCCGAGCCGCAGGCCGGAGCCGGCGGCTACCGCGGGGGCGGTCAGCGGCTCGGCCGCCACGCTCCCCCCGCGAACGAGCGCGGGCAGGAGCGACAAGAGCCCACCCCTGCGCACCAGCTCGCGACGCGTGATCCCGGACGCGTTCATGGCGGACCTCCTGCCCTGGACGGCCCAAGCCTATCTCATCCCTCGATCCACCAAAGGACACGGATTGTGGAACCGAACGACACGCTGCGGGATGGGCCCCGTGTCGGGCATCACTGGTCCGGACGGTCGCCTGGGGGATCCTTGTTCGGGGGAAGAGTGTCGAAGTTGTTGGAGGGCCGGATGCAAGGAGGCAGGTGGGCGGCAACCGGCGTAGCCCTGGCATGGCTCGCAGCGACGTCGCTCGTCGGGGCAGCGCCCGTCGACCTCGCCCGGCTGCGTGAGGCGGCGCTCACTGGGGACTGGCGAGCCGTGCAGGCCATCGGCCCCGCCGCTCTGCCCGAGCTCGCGAGTCTCTACCGCGTGTCAAAGGCCGCCGAGCGCGCGGTGATCGCCCAGATCTTCTACAACCTCGGCTGGAAGTCCGAGGACGCGAAGCGCGCGCTGCTGGCCGATGCGCGCACGCCGGATCCCGCACTCCGGTTGCAGGTGCAGTGGGCGCTCGGCCGGGTGAGCGACGACCCGGCGGTGATCGACGTCCTGCTCGACAACATGCGGAACGACCCGGTCCCGCTGTTCCGCGACAAGGCGGCGTGCGCCCTGGCTTTCGACCAGGTTCACTTGTCCCCGGCTCAGAAGCTCCGTCTGTTCGAAGGCCTGATCGGCGCCCTCGATGACCCCAAGCTGCAAGTGCGACAGGTCGCTATACAGGCCCTCAGCATCCTCACACACCAGACGAAGGGCTACCTGCCCGGCAGCGACGCGCCGGCACGAAGCGCACCGGTCGCCGCATGGCGGCGCTGGCTGGTCGAATACCGGGCGAACCTGTGAGCCGCGAGAAGGTGGCAGGCTGGGCCCGCAGGAGCGGGGCTCTCGGGCTGACCGTGGCGGCGGGCCTGCTCGTCGCGCCCCGTCCAGGCGACGCACGCGGGCTGGCGCGCCCCGCGGTGCTCGCGAGCTACAGCTTCGACGACGACGTCGCCACCGGTCCCGACACGTTCGCGATCTGGCAGGGCGCGCGCCACAACAAGGGTGGCCGTGGACACGTCCGGCTCTCGAGCGCCTTCCACGTGAGCGGGCACCGCTCGGTCGAGCTGATGGACGTCGTCGGCGACGGCGATTTTCCTGAGCTTCAGGGCTACTTCCCCGTACGCCGGGCGGGGCAGCTCTTCTTCCATTTCGCCTTCCTCACCAGCGACCCGCAGCAGGAGCTGAACGTTGCGCTCGCCGGTCCGCGCTACTTCCAGCTCGAGAAGGACGGCATCGCCTTCTGGCTCGGGACCCGCGACGGCCGCCTGGTGCACTACTCGGACAGCATCCCGAAGCGGCTCTTCGTGCCGGAGGCGTTCGTCTGGTACGCGGTGGACGTCACGTACGACATCGCGGCGGGACGCTACGATCTCGTGATCCATGCCGAGGGGAAAGAGCAGCCGATCGTGTCTCTGCTCGCGCAGCCGAACGCGGCCGGCCAGCCCGGGTCGACCGTCGACAAGTTCTCCTTCGTCGGCGCGCCCTTCGCAGACACCTCGAGCGTCGTCTACTACCTGGACGACGTCGTGATCGGCACAGACGAGAGCGTGACGAAGCTCCCGTTCACCGCTCCCGGCCGCCGCAAGCTGTTCATCGACTCGTTCGGCGAGTATCAGCGGCTCCTGCGCGAGCGCCCACGCTGCCTTCCGGCGACCTCTCCCGAGGACTTCGGCCTGGCTCCGAGCGACCTCCAGGCGCTCGTGGCCGCGGGCTTCGGCGAGTCGTTGCAGCGGCTCATCGCCGCCCCGGACGCGCCGTCGCCCCGCCTGCCGAGCGAGCGTGGCCCGGAACGCTGGCGGCGCGTGCTCGAGGCCGCCTTCGCCTGGAACGAGGGCTGCTCCGCCCTCGAGCGGGGCAACGCGAGCCTGGCGCACGCCCGCTTCGCGGCCGCGGCCGAAGCTGCGCCCGAGGGCCCGCTGTTCTCGCTGTCGGCTGCGCTGGCCCTGGCTGCGCTCGGGAGGATCGAGGAGGCCGACGATCGGCTCGCGCTCGTGTCCGAGTGGAGGCACGAGCCCCGGTACGCCGTGGCGTCGGCCTATGTCGGGCTCGCGCGCCGGGACCTCGAGCGTGCGCTCGAGTGGCTGCGGGATCCCGCGGCGCGTGCGCTCGATCGCGAGGTGCCTTCCGGCGGCGAGGAGCCCGTCGCGGCGCTCGTCACCGAGCAGTACTACTACGTCCTGCTCTGGAAGGGGGCCTACGACGACGCGCGCGATTATGCGCTGCGCGCAGCGGAGCGCTCAGGCCGCGCGCGCCTGCCCACGGCGCCCTGGACTGCGCGAGCCGCGGACGCGTCCTTCTACGGGCGCGACACGCGCGAGGCGCGCGAGCTCTACGAGAGCGCACTCGCGGAAGAAACGGACTGGGCGGCGCAGCGCGAGATCTACCTGAAGCTCGCCGACCTGGCCTTTCTCGCAGGCGACCTGACGCGCGAGCGCCGCCTGCGCGAGCACTACTACGGCCAGCTTCGTGAGTGAGCGGCGCGGGCACGCCCCGGGCACCGCAGCGGCGCTGCTCCTGCTGCTGGCCGCGTCCTTGGCGACGGCACAGGACGACTACCCCGCGGACATCTCGCCGCCGCCGGGAACCCGTTACCCGTGCGCGCTCACCGCGCTGCCGCGCGGACTCCCGGGCATCCCGGAGGCGGATCGTGCGTTCATCAATCACAGCTACTCTCGCATCCTGCGGGCGACTCAGTCGAAGCTGGTCCTGCTGAACGCGCTCGAGCAACAGCGAGAGACGAGCGCCCGGCTTCTGCGCTACCAGGAGACGACCGCGGCGCTGCTGGCGCGGCAAGCGGCCGAGACAATCCCGGCCGGGCTCGAGCCATTCCAGCAGGACGTGCTCGGAGCACTCGAGCTGCAGCGGATCTTCTTCTCCAAGGCACAGGCCGAGCGCGAGCGGGGCGCCAGCATGCGCAATGTGTATCGGATCCCGGAAGGCCGACAGGCCTCGTCGCGTCTCGTCGCGGCCTGGGGACGGATGCAGGCGCGCTATCCGGGCTGGCCCTCGGAGACGCGCGAGAGCATCTTGCATCATCTCTGCGCGCTGGACCTGTTCTAGGCTCGGAGCTCCAGGCACTCGGTCGGACGCCCTCCGCAATTGACCGGCCGCGGGTGGGCCAGTAGCCTTGCCGTGCTCCCTTCCGGAAATCGAGCATGAGCGCCACGCCGATCACCTCCAACCGGCCGGAAGCGGTCTATGTTCGTGGACCGCTGGGCGCGAGCGCTCGCGCCGCCGTCACGCTCGGTGCCCTGATCCTGGCCGCGATGCCGGCCGGCGCGGCGCAGCCCGCAGCTCACGGAGACGTCTTCGACCTCGCGCACCCCGCGGTGCGGAGCTTTACGGACCGCGAGGGGCTGCCGCAGAACACGGTGCACGCGATCGCCCGCGACGCACTCGGCTACCTCTGGGTCGGTACGCAGGACGGCGCCGCCCGCTGGAACGGCCGCGAGTGGGTGATCGTCGACATGCCGGACCGCGAGGTGTCGAACTACATCCGCAGCCTGGCCGCCACGCGCGACTGCACGCTGTGGTTCGGCCGCGAGGCGGGCGGGCTGGTCCGGCTGCGTCGCGACCCGCTCCACCCGGTTCCGCGGCGTGAGTCGTTCACGGTCTTCGGCGCGGCGCAGGGCCTGCCGGCGGCCCGTGTCAACAGCGTGCTCGAGGCGAGCGACGGCACAATCTGGGCGGCCACCGGCACGGGCGCGGCGCGCCTCGTGGGCGACCGCTTCGAGACGCTGAGCGACGGGCTCGACGACCAGCGCCTGTGGGTGATCGCCGAGATCGAGAACGACGCCGGCCGCAAGCGGATCGTGACAGGCGGCGAGGCGGGGCTGTTCGTGCTCGAGGGTCGCGTCTGGTCCGCGGTGGAGCTCGGGCCGCGGGCGCTCGCGGGCAGCGTGAACAGCCTGCTGCAGACCCGGGACGAATCCGGGGTACGCACGTTGTGGGTCGGCACCTACGGCAACGGCGTGCTGCGCGTGCGTGGTGGCCAGGTCGATCGGCTCGGCCCGGCCGAAGGCCTGCCGAGCCGTCTCATCACGACACTCGCCGCGACGCGCCGTGGCACGGGCGACGAAGAGGTCTGGGTGGGCACGCGCGACGCGGGGCTCTTCCACCTGACCGACGGGCGCTTCAAGGCCGTGCCGCTGGGGCCGTCGGTCGCCGAGGTCTACTTCCTGCGCGGCGGCGGCGACGACGACCCGGGGGCGCTCTGGGTGGGCACGCGCACCGAGGGGTTGCTGCGGCTCGAGGCCGGCTCGTGGCTGGCCCTCGACCGCGCCTCGGGCCTGCCGGCCGACCAGGTGCTGGGCCTGCTCGAGACGAAGGACGCGGACGGCCAGGCGGTGCACTGGGTCGGAACCGCCGACGGGCTCGCCGTCATCCGCGGCTCACGCGTGAGGGTCGAGGGCGCCGCCCAGGGCCTGCCCGGGCCGCAGGTGCTGGCGCTCGCCGAGCTGCGTGAGCGGGGACGCCCCGCAGAGGTCTGGGCGTCGATCGTGGGGCTCGGCCTCGTGCGCCGGGTCGGGGAGCGCTGGGTACGGGTGGACGCGCGGCCGGCGTTTGGCGCCGACCACGGCCTCTGGTTGCTCGCGTCGACGGCGCCCGACGGCGGCGCGGTAATGTGGGTGGGGACCGAGCGCAGCGGGCTCGCTCGCTTGCAGCACGGGCGCTGGAGTGCGCTCACGACGCGCGACGGCCTGCCCTCGGACCACGTGGTCTCGCTGCTCGAGACCGAGACACGCGGGACGCGGACGCTCTGGGTGGGCACTCGGCGCGGAGGACTCGCCGAGGTGGTGGACGGCCGAGTAGTGCGCAGCTGGAACCGCAGCTCGGGCCTGCCGAACGACGACGCAATGGCCCTCGCCGAGGTGCGCCTCGGGGGCCGCCGCGAGCTGTGGGTCGGCACGCGCGCGGGAGTGTCGCGACGCGATCTCGACGCTTCGTCCCCGGCGTGGTCCCGGCTGGCGGTGGCCCTGACGCCAGCGGGGCCGGCCGGCACCGTGCTCTCGATCGGCGAAGACCGCTCCGGGCGCATCTACCTGGGCACCCAGCGCGGTGTCGTGCGGCTCACGCCGCTGCTGCGCCCGGAGTCGGGGGCCGAGGAGTTCGCGAGCGAGCGATTCGGCGTGGCCGACGGGCTGCCGAGCGCTACCGCCAACTGGCGGCAGCTGCGCGACTCGCTCGGGCGCATCTGGATCGCCACGACCGGCGGCGTCGCGCTCATCGACCCCGCGCACGAGACGACCTTCGCCGCACGGCCGGCCCCGCTGCTGATCGAGCGGGCGCAGGCGACCAGCACCGGGCTCGCGATCGAGCACGGCGCCACGCTCCCGTTTGGCGCGCGCGACGTGCTGTTCGAGTACGCCCTGCTCACGACGCGCCGGGCCGACGCGGTGCGCTATCGCACCCAGCTCGTGGGCTACGACAGGGACTTCTCCGCGTGGGTCGCGGGAAGCCAGAAGGCCTACACCAACCTGCCCGCGCACGAGTACCTGTTCCGCGTCGAGGCGCGCGACGCCGCGGGGCTGCGCTCGGGGCCGGTCGAGCTGCGCTTCTCGGTCGAGCCCAGCCCGTGGCTGCGGCCGTGGGCGATCGTGCTCCAGGCGCTGGGGTTCGTCGGGCTCGTGACCCTGCTGATGCGCGCGCGGGAGCGAGCGCTGCGGCGGCGGGCCGAGGAGCTCGAGGCGCTCGTCGCCGAGCGCACGCACCAGCTCCAGGACGCGAACGCCCAGCTCTCGGAGCTGAGCGTGACCGACCCGCTCACCGGCCTCGCGAACCGCCGCGCGCTCGAGGCGCACGCGGAGGGCGAGTGGCGGCGCATCGCACGCGCCGGCGGGAACCTCGCGTTCGTGATGGTCGATGTCGACCATTTCAAGGCCTACAACGACTCGCTCGGGCACATGCGGGGCGACGACTGCCTGCGCCTCATAGCCGCCGCGCTGCGGCGCCTGGCCCAGCGCCCGGGCGACCTCGTCGCGCGCTACGGCGGAGAAGAGTTTGCCTGCCTGTTCGTCGGCCTGGAGCGCGAGCAGGCGAGCGTGTACGCCGAGAGGCTGCGCGCCACGATCGAGGAGCTCGGCCTGACGCACCCGGCCTCGGGTGTCGCGCCGGTCGTCACGATCAGCCTGGGGGTCGCCTGGGCCCACCCGGCGCCGAGCAGCGACTGGCGCGCCGTTCTCGCGGCCGCCGACGCCGCGCTCTACCGCGCGAAGGAGGGCGGCCGCAACCGTGTCGAGGTGGCGGCTACTTCGTGATCCCCACCTGCTTCAGCATCCAGGCGACCTCGAAGGCGCGGTCCTTGAGCGCGTCGTAGCGGCCGCTCGCGCCGCCGTGGCCCGCCGGCTGCATCTTGGTCTTCAGCAGCAGCGGGTTCGCGTCGGCCTTGAGCGTGCGCAGCTTCGCGACGTACTTGGCGGGCTCCCAGTACATGACCTGGCTGTCGTTGTAGCTGGTCGTCACCAGCATCGCGGGGTAGGCCTTCCGGGCCAGGTTGTCGTAGGGGCTGTAGGAGCGGATGTAGTCGAAGGCGGCCTTCTCGTTCGGGTTGCCCCACTCCAGGTACTCGCCGACCGTGAGCGGCAGGCTCGCGTCCATCATGGTGTTGACGACGTCCACGAACGGCACGGCGGCGTGGACGGCCCGGAACAGGTCGGGCCGCTCGTTGACGACCGCACCCATCAGCAAGCCGCCCGCGCTGCCGCCCTCGATCAGCAGGCCGGCGGGTGAGGTCCACTTCTCGCTCACCAGGAACTGGGCGCAGTCGACGAAGTCGAAGAAGGTGTTCTTCTTCTTCATCAGCATCCCGTCGTCGTGCCAGCTCTCGCCCATCTCGTCGCCGCCGCGGACGTGGGCGATCGCGAAGGCAATCCCGCGGTCGAGCAGGCTCAGCCGCTTGCTGTCGAAGCTCGCGGGCATCCCGAAGCCATAGGAGCCGTAGCCGTAGAGCCACAGCGGCGAGCGGCCGTCGCGGACGTGGCCCTTCGGGTAGACGATGCTGATCGGCACCCTCACCCCGTCGCGGGCCGTGGCCCACAGCCGCTCCGAGACGTAGCGCGTCGGGTCGAAGCCGCCCAGCACCTCCTCGCGCTTCAGCAGCTGCGACGCTCCCGCCTGCATGTCGTAGTCGTAGACGCTCGAGGGCGTGACCAGGCTCTGGTAGTCGTAGCGGAAGCGAGTCGACTCGAACTCCGGCGTTCCCGTCGCGAACGCCGCGTAGACCGGCTCCGGGAAGGCGACCTCGTTCCAGGCGCCCGAGGCGAAGCTGTGGACGCGCAGGTGGTTGAGCCCCGCCTGCTTCTCCTGGACCACCAGGAAGTCCTTGAAGACCTCGAGGTCCTGGAGCAGCACCTCCGCGCGGTGGTCGACGAACGGCTTCCAGCGCGCGGGCTGCGGGTCGTCGAGCGGCGCCGTGACGATCCGGAAGTTCTTCGCGTCCTTGTTGGTGCGTATGAAGAGCGTGCCGTCGCGGTGCTCGACGTCGTACTTGTGGCCCTTCTCGCGCGGCAGCACCAGCCGGAAGGCGCCCGCGGGCGTCGCGGTGGACAACAGCCGCCGGTCCCAGGTGTCGGTCGAACGGCTGCCGAGCACCAGGAACTTCTTGTCCTTGGTGCGAAAGACGAAGATCGAGAAGAGCTCGTCCTTCTCCTCGTGGACCTTCTCCGGCTGTCCTCCCGCTGCTATGCGCCACAGCGTGTCGGAGCGCTTGGTCACGGGGTGCTCGGTCACGTAGAAGACGGTGCGGTTGTCGGCCGCCCACGCGGCGCTCGTGACGCGCTCGGCCAGCGGACCCCGCACGCCCCCGGTCTCGAGCTCCTTCACGAACAGCGAGTACTGCCGGAAGCCGGTCGTGTCCGTCGAGTAGAGCAGCTGGTGGTCGTCGTCGCTCACCTCGAACTCGCCGACCGAGAGGAACTTGAGGCCCTTCGCCAGCTCGTTCTGGTCGAGCAACACCTGCTCGGGCGCGTCCTCGCGAAGGGCACCGCCGGGGCCCGCGGTCTTGCGGCAGCGGATCGGGTACTGCAGGCCCTCGACCGTGCGGCGGTAGTAGTAGAAGCCCCCGATTCGGACGGGGACGCTGAGGTCGGTCTGCTTGATGCGGCCGAGCATCTCGGCGTAGAGCGCCTCGCTGAACGGCTGGACGTCGCCGCTCGTCGCCTCGAGGTAGGCGTTCTCCGCCTCGAGGTATTTCTCCACCTCGGGCGTGCCCTTCTCGCGCAGCCAGTAATAGGGATCGGCGACGCTCTCGCCGTGGAAGACCTGGACGTGGTCCCTGCGCGGGGCCTGGGGAGGCGTGGGTACGGCGCTCGAGCCCATCAGCAGGACACCTCCGGAGCAGACGACGATCGCGGCCGCCAGTGACCTCGTCATAGGGCGGACCTCCGCAACAGCTATACACCATCGGCCGGCGCCGCGGCGAGTCGCCTCGCGACTGCGTGGCGGAATCAGGGCTTGCCGGGCGTGTCCGTCTCCAGCAGGCTGGCGGCCGCCATCACGCGGTTGCGGCCGGCCTGCTTGGCGGCGTAGAGCGCGCGGTCGGCGGCCGCGAGCAACGGATCGGGCTCGCGAGCGTCGCCCGGCCAGACCGCGACGCCGAGGCTGGCGGAGAGCGGGATGCGCGCGCCCTCGAACACGAAGCGGTGCTTCTCGAGCGCCGCGCGCAGGCGCTCGGCCGCCCCGAACGAGCGCTCGGCGTCGAGCCCCGGCAGGATCACCACGAACTCCTCGCCGCCGTAGCGCGCCGCCTGGTCGCCCTTCCGGAGGTGCTGGTCGAGCAGGCGCGCGAGCGAGCGCAGCGCCGCGTCGCCCGCGGGGTGGCCGTAGGTGTCGTTGAGCTTCTTGAAGTGGTCGAGGTCGAGGATCACGAGCCCCAGGCTGCCGCCGGGCCTTCGGTCCTCGTTGCCGATCGCGGCCACCAGCAGCTCGCCGAAGGCGCGGCGGTTGTAGAGCCCGGTGAGGCCGTCGCGCACCGCGAGCTGGCGCTGCTGCTCCTTGTCCTTGATCAGCTGGATCGTGGCCGCCGCCTGGTTGGCGAGGATCTCGAGCACCCGGCGCGACGAGGCATCGAAGGTGCCGCGCGCGCCCGTCAGCACCAGCGCGCCGAGCGTCCGGCCCCGCGCGCGCAGCGGGACCGCGAGCAGCGACTCGGCCAGCCCCGAGGGCTCGTCGAGCACCAGCACCGGCATGCGGCTCGCCTCGCTGGTCAGGCTCTCGAGCAGGTACGCCTCCTCGGCGCTGCGCAGCACCCACGCCGCCCAGGTGCGCTCGTCGAGCCCGACCTCGCGCTTCAGGAACTCCGCCGACCAGCCGAAGCCGGCCTCCACCACGTAGCGGGTCTCGAGGTCGTCGGTCATCACGACCGCGCCGCCCTCCAGGTGGGCGAGGTGGCGCGCCGAGCGCAGCAGCAGCTCGCGCACCTCGCCCTCGCGCGCCAGCATCGCGAGCCGCTGCGAGATCGGGTAGACCGCCTTGAACTCGGCGTCCAGCTCCTCGCGTCCGAGCGACGCGCGCGTCGCGCGGATCGCCTCGGCCGCGAGCTCGGCGATGCCCGCGAGCAGGCGCGGCTCGCGCCCCGTGAACGCCTGGATCTCGAGCTGGTCGGCCACGAGTGTCCCCACGATCACGTCGCCGACGCGCACCGGCACGGCCACGAGCGTCCCGATCTCGACCCGGCCCCGGTACCAGGGCAGCTCGAAGAGCAGGCGCTTGAAGTCGGTGGCGTAGAAGGTCTGGCCGCGCTCGACCAGGAACGAGAACGGATCGCTGCCGAGCGGAACGGCGCAGTCGGGAACGAGCGACGCGGGGCCCCGCATCACGCGCAGGTGCGCGAGCTCGCGCTGCCGGTCGAGGTCGAAGTACAGCAAGGCGTGCGCGGCGGTCGCCTCGAGCGCCACGTCGAGCACGCGGCCGAGCGCCAGGTCGAGCTCGCTCGCCCGATCGAGCTGGCGCGCGCGCCGGCCCTCGTCGCTCACCTGCCGCAGCGCCTCGGCGGCGCTCGTGCGCGGGGCGGCCGCGGCATCGTCGGGCGCGTCCGCGAGCTGGTCGATCCCGTGCTTGAGCCGCGCCAGCTCGGCGAGCGTCGCGCTGAGCCGCCGCTTCTCGCCGGCGAGCGCGCGGTTGACCGAGAGCGCCAGCGCGAAGTAGCCGATCGCCGAGGCCACTACGGGCCTCGCGTCGAAACCGGGGGCGGCGGCGGAGAGCGGCGGCAGCAGCGGGCGCACGGCGTCGGCGAGGGCCAGGAGCGTCGCGAGCCCCGCTATGCCTATCGCGAGCGGGAGCCCTTCGGCCACCGCGAGCGACGCCACGAGCAGGGCCATCAGCGGCCACACCGGGAAGCCGTGCGCTCCCATCAGCTGGCCGAGCGCGTCGACCGAGAGCACGAGGAAGGCGTGAAGCGCGATCGTCTCCGGCTGCTTGTGCCCGCGCAGACTCGCGAGCAGCGCCGCGGCGGAGACGCCCAGGCCGAGCGCGAGCGCGCCAAACGCCTTCAGCCAGGCGGGCGACCACGCCGCGAGCGGGCGCGAGAACGCCACGAGCGCCATCACGCCCGCGAAGCCCAGCAGCACCTGGCCCGCGCGCCAGCGCACGCGGATGTCGAGGACCGGGTCTGTCGGGGCTGCGGTTTCGGCCATGCGAGAAGGCGTCTTCGATCCTCGCGCCGATGATAGCAGCCGCGCGGCGAAGAGCCGCTATTTCGCCAGGGCCTGCAGCGTCTTCAGGTAGTCGACGACGCCGCGGACCTTCGCACGCGCGGCCGCGTCGTCGTAGCCCGTCTCGGCGTTGCGGAAGGCGTCGCCCCAGATCGGCATGTCGGGCCCGCCGTGACCCTTCATCGGACTCCGGCCGTCCACGATCCGGACCACCTTCTCGGTCGGGAACTCGCCGCCGTGCCGCTTCGCGATCAGCGTCAGGTCGGGCGGGTGGAAACGCAGGCTGTCGGTGAGCGGTCCCTCGCCGCGGCCGTCCACTCCGTGGCAGCTCGCGCAGTACGTGCGAAACGCGTAGGCCCCGCTGACTACCGCCACCGGCGACTCTGCGGGGGCGACGGCCGCCGGAGGCTTCGGTGCTTTCGGCTCCTGGGCGACCGCATTCGGGGCCCATCCGACGCTCGCGACGACGAGAATGAAAGCCACCGATGCGCGGCGCATGCGTCCTCCTGACCGGTTCGGAGCGCCAACCGTCGAGGCCCGAGCACGATCATAGGCCCCCGTTGCCGCTCGCAGCAAGGTCGCGCTTGGCGATCGTGACGGCCTGTGGTGAACTCGCCGCACATGTCCCCCACCCTCGACGCCCCCGCTCGCCCGGTGGGGCCGCTGCAGCTGCTGGCCCTGGGCCTCAACGGGATCGTCGGCGTGGGGATCTTCTTCGTGCCGGCCTCGGTGGCAGCGAGCGCGCCCGGCTTCGGGGCGGTGGCCGTTTTCGCGCTCACCGGGCTCGCGCTGCTCCCCGCCGCGCTCACCTTCGCGACGCTCGGGCGGCGCTTCGACGAGGACGGGGGCCCGGTCGTCTTCGCCCGCGCGGCGTTCGGCGAGCGCGTGTCGTTCCTGGTGGGCTGGGTGGCGTACGTGAGCGCGCTCTTCAGCACCGCGGCGGTCAGCGTGGGGCTGACCCGCGCCGTCCTCTCCGGGTTCGGGATGGACGAAGGCCTTCTGGCGCGCGTGGCCCCGGCGCTGCTGGTGAGTCTCCTCGCCGCCGTGGTGGCCTCGGGCCTGCGCCTCTCGGCGCGCGTCTGGACGAGCCTCACCGCGCTCAAGCTGCTGCCGCTCGTCCTGCTCGTCCTCGCGTTCGCCCTGGCCTGGGGCCGCTTTCCCGCGCCGGCCATGGCGGCGCCCGACTTCGGCTGGCTGCGCGCCGCGCTCAGCGTGGTCTTCGCCTGCCAGGGCTTCGAGATCGTCCCCGTCATCGCCGGCCAGGTGCGCGCCTCGTCGCGAGCGGTCCCGATCGCCACCGTGGGCTCGCTGGTCCTGGCGATCGGCCTGTACCTGGCCCTGGTGCTGGCCTGTGTCACGGCACTGCCCGCGCTCGCCGCCTCGACGGCTCCGCTCGCGGACACCGCGGGTGTCATAGGCGGCGCCTCTCTCGCGCGCCTCGTCGCGGCCGGCACCAGCGTCTCCGCCCTCGGCATCACCTTCGGCATGATGGTCACGACGCCGCGGTACCTCTCCGCCCTGGCCGCGGGCGAGCGGCGGCTCTTCGACCTGGAGCGCAGCTCGCCGGGCGGCGTGCCGCTGCGCGCGCTCGGCGTCACCTGGTTGCTGGTCGCAACGCTCGTCAGCCTCGGCGAGCTGGGCCAGCTGTTCGCGCTGTCGAGCATCGCGGTGCTGATGCAGTTCGGCACCAGCGCACTCGCGCTCGTGGTGCTGGCCTGGCGGCGTGACCGCGGCCTGCGTCCGCGGCACGCCTGGCCCGCTCTGCCCACGCTGGCCGTCGCCGTGACGCTCGTGGTCCTGGGCGCGACCCGGCAGGAGGCGTTCGTCTTCCTCGGGACCGCGCTCGTCGGCCTCGTCCTGCTGCGCCTCGCCCGGCCGCGCGCGGCGGCCGGGGCACGGTCCTTGGCCGGATGAGGCTCGCGGAAATCTGGCGATACCCGGTGAAGTCGATGGCGGGAGAGCGGCTTTCCGCGGCCGAGCTGCGCCAGGACGGCATCCAGGGTGACCGCGTCGTTCAGGTGTGGGACGAGCGGAACCGCATCCTCACCGCGCGAACCCACCCCCGCCTGCTCGCCCACCGGGGGACGATCGGCGAAGACGGCGAGCCTCGTGTCGACGGGCTTCTCTGGGCGGACCCCGAGGTCACGCGGCGCGTCGAGGCGGCGGCCGGCCCCGGGGCGCGCTTGCGTCGCTACGAGGGAGAGGAACGCTTCGATCATCGGCCTCGCCGACCTGCGCGGCCGCTGCGTCATGACCACGTGGGACCCCGACACCCGGGCGCAGGACGTGGGCGTGCTGCGCGACATCGCGCGGCGCTTCGACGGCCGGCTTTGCCTGAACGCGGCCGTCCTCGAGCCAGGCAGGATCGAGGTCGGCGACGTGGTGGAGCTTCTCGGTGCGTGGAGATGAGCGCGGGGTTGGAGGTAAATTGGGGGACATGACCCACGACCCTCGCACCCCGCGCGCGCTCGGCAGCGCCGGTCCGCGCGTCTTCCCGCTCGCCCTCGGCTGCATGGGCATGTCGGGAATGTACGGACCCTCGGACGACGCCGAGAGCGTCGCCACGATCCACGCCGCCCTCGACCGCGGCGTCACGCTGCTCGACACGGGGGACTACTACGGCGCCGGGCACAACGAGCTGCTGATCGGCAAGGCGCTGCGCGGCCGGCGGGAGAAGGCGCTCGTCTCCGTGAAGTTCGGCGCGCTACGCGCGCCGGACGGGGCCTGGATTGGTATCGACACCCGTCCCGCCGCGGTGCGGAACTTCCTGGCCTACAGCCTCACCCGGCTCGGCCTCGACCACGTCGACATCTACCGGCCGGGGCGGCTCGACCCGGCGGTTCCCATCGAGGAGACGATCGGCGCGATCGCTGACCTGGTGAAGCAGGGCTACGTGCGCGCGATCGGTCTGTCGGAGGTGGGCCCCGAGACGATCCGCCGCGCGCATGCGGTGCATCCGGTCTCGGACCTGCAGATCGAATACTCGCTCGTCAGCCGCGGACCGGAGGCGAAGATCTTCCCGCTGCTCGCCGAGCTCGGCATCGGGGTCACGGCCTACGGTGTGCTCTCGCGCGGGCTCCTGAGCGGCTCGAAGCCGGCACCCAAGGGCGACTTCCGCGCCTACCTGCCGCGTTTCACCGGCGCCAACGCCGCAAAAAACGCGGGGCTCGTCGCGACGCTCACCAGGCTGGCCGCGGCGCGTGGCACCAGCCCGTCGCGGCTCGCGATCGCCTGGGTGCTCGCGAAGAGCCCGAGCATCGTGCCGCTGATCGGGGCCCGCACGTGTCAGCAGCTCGAGGAATCCCTGGGCGCGCTCGACGTCGCCTTGGCCCCCGACGACGTCGCGCGTCTCGAGGCCGCCGTCCCCGCGACGGCCGTCGCGGGCACTCGCTACCACGAAGACCAGATGCGGATCCTGGACAGCGAGCGGTAGCATAGGCGCGCGATGCTGCAGTTCAAGACGATCATCGAGCCGTTCCGGATCAAGTCGGTCGAGTCGGTCAAGTTCACGGAGCGTGCGGAGCGCGAGCGTGCCCTGGCGCAGGCCGGCTACAACGTGTTCCTGCTCCACGGCGAAGACGTGCTGATCGACCTGCTGACCGACTCCGGCACCGGGGCGATGTCGGCGGCGCAGTGGGGCGCCATCATGCAGGGCGACGAGACCTACGCGGGCAGCCGCTCCTTCTACCGCTTCCGCGACGTGGTCCAGGACCTGACCGGCTTCCGTCACGTGATCCCGACGCACCAGGGGCGCGCGGCGGAGCGGATCCTGTTCCACAGCGTGCTGAAGCCGGGCGACGTGGTCCCGAACAACAACCACTTCGACACGACGCGCGCCAACGTGGAGGTGGAGCAGGCGGAGGCGCGCGACCTCGTGATCCCGGAGGGGCGCGTGCCCGCGCAGGTGCACCCCTTCAAGGGCAACGTGGACCTCGCGGCCCTGGAGCAGACGCTCGCGACTGACGGCGGGCACGTGCCGCTCGTGATGGTGACGGTGACCAACAACACCGGCGGCGGGCAGCCGGTCTCCCTGGAGAACCTGTGCGGGGTCCGGAAGCTGTGCGATCGCTACCGCAAGCCCTTCTTCCTCGACGCCTGTCGCTTCGCGGAGAACGCGTACTTCATAAAGAAG
>DATEUE010000062.1:0-25366 GCA_035283305.1 Vicinamibacteria bacterium
AGCGCCCCGGCGGCCGCCGCGTGGACTCCCAGGAGCGCCACCTCGACGCCGCGCACCGCGCGCAGGCGGGCCACGAACCCGGGCAGGCGGGCGGCGCGCGCCGAGACGAGGACGCTCGTGGGCTCGCCGGTGTGCTTGAGAACGCTCACCTGCTGCTGCAACTCCTCGGCGAAGCGGGCGGTCCAGGCTTCGACCTGTGGGCGCGTCAGCTCGGTCTCCACCTGCCGGCCGGCGACAGGGAGCGCGACGGCGAGCGAGTCCGCGCGCTCGAGTGCCGCGAGCCAGCCCGGCAGGCGGTCGAAGAGCGCTTGCTCGGTCGTCGCGTCGTGCAACGGGTCGAAGCGCGCCTGCTTGACGAACGCTTCCGCCGCGCCGTGCACTTCCGCGTCCACGACCTCGTCCGCTCCCCAGCGATCGATCGAGGCCACGCGCTCGCGCACGAGGTTCTCCGCCTGGCGGATCTCGGTCACCACGGCGCGGCGTTGCCCCAGCTCGACATGCAGCAGGCGCTCGCCCGCGAAGCCCGCCGAGGCGGCCGCGACCGCGCTGTCCACGACGCCGCTCACGGGGATCCCGAGCGCCTGCGTGATCCCGACGAGCACACCCAGCTGCCGCTCGTCGTAGCCGCCGCCCACCGCGAGCAGTACCTCGCTCGTACGCGCGCCAGCCGTCGCCCACAGGGTCTCGAGGTGTCCGTGAACGAGGTCGGCCGAGCGAAGCGCCACGGGGAAGAGCGGCCCGAGCGGCTCGCCGTCGAGGCGCGCCCAGAAGTCGCTGGCGACCTGCCTCGGCAGCAGCCGGCAGCCGGCGAGCGCTTCCGCCCCAAAGCGCAGGCGCTCTGCCTCCACGATGGCGACTGCCGGGCTCGGCCCGAACACGGCGCCGCCCTCGGCCACTCCGACGAGCCCCGCGTCGCCGGCTTCGAGCCCAAGCGCGTGCGCCACGCTCCCCCCTCAGACCTGCAGGTTCCCGAGCAGGTGCTCGTCCACGTAGCTCTCGGTGTCGAGCACCTGGCGCTCCTGCTTGAGCTGGAGCTGGTGCAGCACGAACATCAGGCCGAGGCTCAGCAGCAGCGCGACGAAGGTGGAGTTGAAGGCAACCCCGAGCGCCTCGGTCACGCCCGAGATGTCGCCTTGCACCGCGCGGTGCGCCTGCGTGAGCGCGTCGCCGATGCCGCGCACCGTGCCGATGAACCCGATCGATGGGATCGCCCAGGCGATGTAGCGGATCATCGCCAGCTCCGAGTCCAGCCGGTCGGACTCGGCCGCGCACACCTCGCGCGCGGTGGTCGAGGCGTCCTGGATGCTGCGCGTGGCGCGGAATCGGTTGAGCGCGGCGAGCGCGGCGCGTGGCAGCAGCAGGCGTCTTTGCGGCTCGGGCAGCGCCTGGACCTGGCGCGCGTACTCGCGCGCGTCCTCCGGCAGGATGCGCGCCCCCGGCGCCACCGGGACCGGGTCGCTCTCGAGCAGCCCCCGCTCGCGGGTGCTGGTGCGCCACTTGGCGCCCATGATGAAGAGCGCCCACAGGCACAGGATGAACTCCCACTCCTGCTCGGGGTCCTTGATGATCACCCACCAGGAGCGCTCCTGGACGTACAGCGGGTTCGCCTGCATCTCGCGCGCCTGCGCCTCGAGCACGGCCCGCGCCCGGGGCCTGACCTCGAGCGTGTACGGCACGTGCACGATCAGGAATGAGAACACCAGCGTCGCCACCTGGTACACGAGATCGTCGACGTGCAGCTTGCGCATGCGCACCTCAGATGTCGGTCGGGAAGGCCACGGCGTCGTCCGCGCTCACCTTCTCCGAGGGCACGAAGTCCTGGATGTCCGCCGCGGGCGTGGGCACCGGACGCGGCGTCGCGGCCGGCGTCGGTGTCGCCGCGGGCGCCGGGGCCGCGGGCGCCTGCGGCGGCTGCGGATCGCCGGTGGCGGCGAATGCGCTGGCCGCGGTCAGCGCCAGCAGCAGCGTCCGGGTGAGACCTCGCATCGTCCCTCCTCGCTCATTGTGCGTAGCGCGCGACGCGAAACCCGACGTCCGGCCGCGGGTCCCTGCCGTAGTCGCGGAAGCTGAGCCGCAGCTCCGTGACGGAACCGTGCAGGAAGCTCGCGCCGCGGATCACATGGTACTCGCCCCCGGCCGGGCCCACCGGGTCGCGCACGAGCTGGCCCAGGACGCTGGGGGTGAGCGCGTAGAAGTCGTGCGCCCACTCGGCCACGTTGTCGCCCAGGTGGAAGAAGCCGAGCGCGTTCGGCGCGAAGCTGTCCACAGGCGCGCTCACCTTGTGGCCGTCGTCGTAGCCTTCGATCACCTGCCTCACCAGGGAGCGGGCGCTCTCGTCCGCGTAGTTGCCGGCGCCCGGCGGCACCGGCAGCGCGTTTCCCCAGGGGTACTTGAGCGGACCCTGCGGCGTCGGGTAGCGCGCCACCCGCTCCCACTCGGCCTCGGTCGGCAGGCGGTAGCCGGTCGTGAGCGGGACCGCGGCGGCGAACCGGCCGTCGCGCTCGACGTAGGCGCGCGGCAGGCGCTCACGGTCGCTCAGCCAGTTGCAGTAGCCGGCCGCCTGCTGCCAAGTCACCCGCACCACCGGCTGGGTGTCGAGGTCGAGGCTCTGGTCGCCGACGAAGCCCGAGGCGTACTGCGCCTCGAAGCGCCGGAACTGGGCGTTCGAGACCTCGCGCGTCGCCACGTAGAAGGGGCGCACCAGCTCGACGTCGCGCAGCGGCTCGTTCGCGCGCCGCCCCGGCTCGCGCCGCGGCGCGCCCATCTGGATCCGGACCGCCTCGAAGAGGTGGAGCTCGTGCCCCTGCGGGCTTTGGGCCACACGCGGCATCCGCTCCTCGCGCAGCTGCTGCTGGCTCTTGAGCGCGATGCTCAACGTCTGGGTAAAGCCGGGCCGCGGCGTCACCGTCTGCCGCGCGCTCAGGAAGCCCTCGCGCCGGATCTCGATCTCGTGCGTCACGGCGAGGAGCAGCAGCGTCTGGTCGGCCTTGCCGCGGGGCTCGCCGTCCACGAACAGCTCGGCGTCGGGCGGCCGCGCAGCGATCTTCACCTCGCCGACTTGCGGCACGAGGCGCACGCTCACCTCACGCCGCTCGCCCGCGCGCAGCGTGAGCGAAAGCTCGGCGTCCGCATGGCCGGGCTTGCCGAGGCGCAGGGAGTGCGGACGGCCGGCCTCGAGGCGCAGCTCGAGCGGAGTCGCACCCTGGGCACCTCCGTCGAGGCTGACGCGCGCCCCCGCGGGGTCGCTCGACAGCACCAGGATCCCCGGCCGCGGCGGGGGCGGCGGGCCGGGCGGCGGAGTCGGGAGCGGCACGAGCGTCACGGCCAGGGACTGCAGGGTCCCGCGCCCCTCCACCACGACCGTCGTGCGGTGCGCTTCGTAGCCAGGAGCGCGCACGCAGAGCGCGCGCTCGCCCGGCTCGACCTCGAAGGCGGCGAGCGGCGTCGTGCCCCGCAGGGCCCCGTCGACCTCCACCTGGGCGCCGCCGAGTCCCGGCGTCTCGACCGCCAGCCGTCCCGGCAGCGGCCGAAGTGCGTAGCGCAGCACCGCCCCCCGCTCCAGCTCGACCGGCGCCTCGAGACGCCGGTAGCCGGCCTTCTCCGCATCGAGCGTGTAGCGGCCCGTGAACGCGACGAAGCGGGAACCGAGGTGCAGCGTCGGCCAGTCGCCGCGCAGGGCGACCTGGTCCGGCGCGGGATCCACGTGTACCTCGACGAGCGCCACGCGCGAGAGCAGCAGCAGCGCGGCGCCGACGAGCACCAGCAGCACGGCGAAGACCACCATCTGCCTAGGCACGCGGCGCGGCGGCGCCGGAGCCGGGGCGAGCTGGCGCTTCGCGTACGGAATCGGCGTGATCGTGCGGTCCTCGGGTGCGGCCCGGAGGCCTTCGCCTTTCGGGGGCGGCACGAGCACCACGGGCGGCTCCGTGGGGTTCGACTCGCCGGTCTTGACGACGCGCAGGTCCATGACCTCGCCCTGCAGGCGGACGTGGATCTCGGTCCCCGCGAGCCGCAGCACGTCGGCGTCGCGCAGCCAGTGCGAGGCCGCGAGCCGGGTGCCGTTGCAGGCGACGCTCGCTCCGGGTGTCGGCTGCACGAAGACGAGGCCGTCCTCGAGGCCGAGCCATGCGAGCGGACCCGCCGCGGCCGCGATCGGAACGGGCGAGCCCGGCCCTCCGACCGGCACGGGAAAGTCGGCGGGACCGAGGCTGCGCTCGCGTCCCTGGTCGAGGATGCGCAGGCGCGTCATAGGGTCTTTTCGCAGCGCAGCGACACGCTCGGGGCGCGCGCGCCGGGCGTGAGGTTGAACTGGCGCCGCACGTCGCGATAGCCGCGGCGCGAGCCGGTGAGCGTGTAGTTGCCCGGGACGAGCTCCAGGCTGCGGCGCGTGAGCGTTCCGAGCCGGCCCACGCGGCTGAGCACGAGCTCGGTGAAGCCGTCCGACTCGATCACCACCGCGACCGGCGTCCGGGCCAACGTCAGGGCCGCCTCGAGCGCCACGATGCGCGCATGCAGCGTGGGCCCCGCAGGCTCGGCGCCGCGGGCGCGTTCCAGCAGGCCCTCCACCTCGCGCGCCACGGCCGGAGCCGAGAGCCGGTCGGGACGCTTCAGGTGGAGCTCGAGGGCCTCGGTGAGAGCCGCCCGTTTCTCGGTGCGCTCCCGGCCCTCGAGCGCGAACGTCAGGTGCGGATCGATGGCGAGGGCGGCCGTGTACTGCGCCAGCGCGCCGCGCCAGTCCTCGCGCGACTCCAGCAGGGCGCCCTGCTCGCGATGGCCGGCGAGCATGCGTGCTTGAGCCTGAAGGTCGGGGGTCGGCTCGGGCTCCGGCGCGGGCGCGCTCTCGGGGGCCGCCGCCGGGGCCTCATCCTCCTTCGGACGGACGGCTGCGCCGCGCGGAGGCATGACCGGCCGCGGCGGCTCATCGATCTCCACCACGGGCGGCGCAGCCTCGGCGCGAGGCGCGTCGACGCGAGGCGCTTCGGCGAGGGACGCCGTCACGGGCGACGGCGCCGGCGTAGGCGAGGCCGTGGGCAGGGCCGCCGGCGCCTCGGCCCAACGCGGGAGCCAGACGACCGCGCCGATCGCGAGCACCACCAGTCCGCCCACGAGCGCGAGCTGCAGGTGGCCTGCAGAGCGGGGCTCGGGGCGCGCCGGCACGAGCACGGGCTCGCCCAGGCGGGGTGGAGGCTGGAGCCGCACCGCCTGCCGGTCCCGGACGGCCGCCGCGCGCGTGAGCTCCGCCGAGATCGCATCGAGCTCGTCGCGGACCGCGGTGGCCGAGCGGGGACGCGCCTCGGGCGACGGCGCGAGCAGAGACCCGACGAGCCCGCGCAGCCGAGCCGGGAGCTTCAGCTCTTCCGGGAGAGCCGGCGCGGAGCCTCTCCCTGGGCCGTGGTCGATCTCGGGCGTCCGCCCCGACAGCAGCTCGAAGAGCAGCACCCCGAGCGCGTAGAGGTCGTCCGATGGCAGCGGCTCCTCGCCCGCGCGCTGCTGCGGGCTCATGCTCGCCCGCGAGCCGCCTCCGCGGACGAGGATTTCGTCCTCGTCCGCGTGGGCCACCGAGGCGATGCCGAAGTCCGCGAGGTGCGCGCGGCCCGCTTCGTCGAGCAGCACGTTCGACACCTTCACGTCGCGGTGCACCACGCCGAGATCGTGGAGATAGGCGAGCGCGTCGGCCACGTCACGACCCAGGCGGACGATCTCGGCCGGGCCCGCCCCCCGCCGCGCACCCGCGTCTCCCCCGGGCATGTGGCGCAGGCTCACGGCGCAGTAGCGCTCGCCGGTATGGAAGCCGTACACCGGCACGATGCGCGGGTGATCGAGCTTGCGCACGAGCCGCGCCTCGCGGCGCAGGAGAGCGAGGCGCTCCTGCGACGCGTCCGCCGGCAGCAGCTTCGCGACCACGTCGATGCCGCGCTCGGCGTCGCGGGCGAGCCAAGCCTCTCCCATCCCGCCGCGGCCGAGGCGGCGGAGCAGGGTGAGGCCTGGCGAGATCTCGAGCCCGGGCTCGGGGCCGTTCATCGCGCGACAGGGGAGCTCAGGGCTGCACGACCTCGCCCGGAGCCATCGGGACCACGTTGATGTCGGTCGGCAGCGGGGCGTCGGTCCCGGCGATCTGGTGCAGCAGCTCGCGCCACTTGTTGAACTGGACCTCGGCCGAGCCCGTGAGCTGCACCACCTTGCCGTCGACGTCCACCAGCAGCGGCGTGAGCTCGCCCTCGAACGAGTCCGCGAGCTCGCTGAGCGCGGCCTTGTGGATCCCGGCGTCCTTGCCCTTCTCGAATCCCGCGTTGATCGCCGCGATGCCGCCGAGGATCAGGACGTCCTTGGTCCCGTAGTCGCCCTCGCGCGGGTCCATCAGGATCCCGCCGAGCACCGCGACCCCGCCCAGGATCTTCATCAGCAGTGAGTTGCGGTTGACCGAGTCGAGCGCCTTCTGCTCCTCGTAGCTGTACGCGCGCCAGTCGTCGTAGGGCCGGTCCATGCGGGCGTAGAAGTCGTTGTAGAACTCGTTGAGCGTGTCGACGAACATGTGGTCGCGCTCGCGGATCGCGCTGATGCGCAGGATCATCGGATCGTCTGCCGCCGGCAGCCGGACGACGCTCGAGCGGCCCTTGCGGTCGGTCGCCAGGTAGCTCGCGTAGGGGTCGGCCGACATCTCGGCCGCGAAGCGCAGTGCCGCCACCCGGCGCGCCGCCTCGAGCTCCTTGGGCTTGCGCCGGTCGCGCTCGCGCAAAAGGTCGTTGGCGATGCGGTTGTATAGCGCCTGGAACGGGTCGCGCCCGTCGAGCGGCCGGTCCTTCGCGTAGGCCGAGATGTCGGCGCGCTGCTTGTACGTTCGCTCGAGCCAGACGCGGCCCGCGGCGTCGCGCGCCAATAGCTCGATCTCGAGGTCCTTGCCGTTGGACTTCTCGATCCTGCCGGTCACCAGCAGCTCCGCCCAGCTCGCGCCGCCAGGCACCACCCGCACTGCGCCCCACTGCCCGGTCGACTGCAGCGTGTTGCGCAGGTGGATCGGGACGTAGCGGGCCTCCGACTTGCGTACCGCCGTCCGAATGCCCTGCTGGAGCATTGGCGATGCTGGCGTGTCGCTCACGCCCGGCGAGAAGAGGTCGATCGCCACGTCGACGAGGCGTACTTCGGGCACCTCGCCCTGCGCGACGACGAGCCCGTCCTTCCTGTCGCCCGCCAGGGCCTGCCCCGCCATCAGCATGAAGGCGAGTGCGAGTCGGCCGCCCCTGCGCTTCATGGCCTGCTCCTCAGTCCTTGCCAGTGCCCTTCTTGTAGTCGCGGTACTCCTGCCAGAGCTTCTCCCGGACGCCCGGGTCCTTCTCCTTCATCGCCGCCTCGCGGAGCTGTCGCGCGACGACGTCGTCGTTCTTGCCGTCGCCGACGTCGGCCGGCACCGGAGTGGCATCGGTTCCACCCGTGCTGCCGCCCTCGACGGGCGCAGTGACGGGCGTGCCCCCGTCCGCGCGGCCGGCGTGGGAGCCACCGGTTCCGGTGTCCGATGTCTCGGTCCCGGTGGCGGGCGCACCCTTGCCCTTTTCGCCCGCCGCCGCCTCGGCGTCGGCCTGCTTCTCCGCGGTACCGCGGTCAGAAGAGCCGGTTCCCGAGCCGCTCTTACCCTTGTTGCCGCCCTTCTCGCCGCCCTTCTCGCTTCCCTGGCCGCTCCCCTCGGAGCCTTCCCCGTCGCCTTCGGCCGTGCCCGTCCCGCCCGTCCCTTGTCCCCGCTCCGGCAGCGGGTCGCGCCTCTGCTTCTCGTCGAGGGACTGCTGCTCCTTCAGCAGCATCTCGTCGAACTCGGCCATCGAGGTCTGGAGCTGGCCGTCCAGGCCCTGGCGCTGCTCGTCCGGAGTGGTCGCGGCGCCCGGGGCGTGTCCCCCGGCCGGGACGGGTTGTCCTCCGCCGGCGTCGCCTGCGGCGGCCGCCTCCGTCCCTTGTCCCGCCCTCCCCGACTCGGCCTTTCCGCTCTTCTCACCCTGCTTTCCCTGGTCGGCCTTCTCGGCCTTCTCGGTCTCCTGGCGCTCCTTGCTCGCTTCCCCCTCGCCGCCCGTCTCGCCCTTCTTGGCCTCGTCCCCTTTCTTCTCTTTCTCGGATTTCTCACCCGTCTCGCTGCCCTGGGTCGAAGTCGTGGGCGGCGCGGGAGGCTGGGGGACCGACGGGACGGAAGGCACGGCGGGTGGTTGAGGAAGGGTGGGAACGGAGGGAGTCGACTTCGACCGGGTCGCGCAGCCGGTGCTCGCCAGCAGGAGGGCCGCCACTCCCACGAACGGCCGTGACCAGGCAGGCAGGGACATGGCTTGGTACCTCACGACGCTACCACCATAGCAACCGCGATGCCACGGTCATGGTGAAAAACGAAGTAAGTCCCGGTGCTAACATTCCTTGCAACTTCCCGCATGGCCACGCTCTCCGAGCTCGCTCCCCTCGTCGCCGCCGCCGGCCGCGCGCTGCACGCCCGCGGCTGGGCACTCGCCACCTCCGGCAACTTCAGCACGGTCGTGAGGCGCGACCCGCTGGTGATCGCGATCAGCCGCAGCGGTGTCGACAAGGGTCGCCTGGCTGCCCAGGACATCATCGAGGTCGACGGGAACGGCCTCCCGCTCGAAGCCGAGCGCGAGCCCTCGGACGAGACCGTCGTGCACCTGGCGATCGTCCGGGAGAGGGGCGCCGGCGCCGTGCTGCACACGCACTCGGTGTGGAACACGCTGCTGTCGGAGGCGGCGGGCGACGCGGGCGGCCTCGTCCTCTCCGGCTACGAGATGTTGAAGGGCCTCGCTGGCGTCACAACGCACGAGCACGAGGAGCGGGTGCCCATCCTCGAGAACACGCAGGACTACGCGCGGATGTCGCGTGACGTCAAGGCCGCGCTCGCCCGGCACCCCGACGCGCACGGCCTGCTGCTGCGCGGCCACGGGCTCTACACCTGGGGCCGCGACCTCGAGCAGGCCCAGCGCCACGTCGAGGTGCTCGAGTTCCTGTTCGAGGTCGAGGGGCGGCTCTACGCGGCCACGGGGCGGCTCAAGGCACGCGAGGCGCGTGCCGTCACGGGAGGCAAGGATGGCGGTGGTTAGTGTGCCGCGTCAGTCGCGAAGACTCGACGCGCCGCAGGACGTGGTCGCGTTCCTGGCCGCAGAAGGCATCGAGCACGAGCGCTGGACGCCCGCGCACCCGCTCGCAGCGACGGCCTCGGCCGACGAGGTCCTCGCGGCCTACGACACCGAGATTGCCCGGCTCAAGGCCCGGGGCGGCTACGTCACCGCCGACGTGATCGACGTCCGGCCCGAGACCCCGAACCTCGAGGCGATGCTCGCGAAGTTCAGGAGCGAGCACTGGCACGACGAGGACGAGGTGCGCTTCATCCTCGAGGGCCGCGGCGTCTTCTTCATCCACCCGCGCGAGCGCGACGTGTTCGCGATCGAGGTGGGCCCTGGCGACCTGATCCGCGTACCGCGCGGCACCTGGCACTGGTTCGACCTGTGCGAGGACCGCAGGATCCGTGCGATCCGGCTATTCCAGGACCCCGCCGGCTGGACCCCGCGCTACACCGAGAGCGGCGTCGACCGCGGCTTCGAGCCCGTCTGCCTCGGCCCGATGCATATCGCTCCTCGCGCGTGAGCCGGGCCTCGGCCTTCGTCCTGCTCGACGTCGAGGGCACGACGACACCCGTCGATTTCGTGCTTCGGGTGCTGTTCCCACACGCCCACGCCCAGGTGGGCGCGTTTCTCGACGCCCACGCGTCCGATCCCGACGTGGCTCACGACGTCACGGGTCTTCGCGAGGAGCACGCTCGCGACACTGCAGCGGGTCAGGATCCGCCGGCATGGGACGGCTCGCACGCGGCCGCCGCTCGTTACGCCCGCTGGCTGATGGACCAGGACCGCAAGCTCACGGCGCTCAAGTCCCTGCAGGGCAGGATCTGGTCCGAGGGCTACGCGCAGGGGCGGCTCCGCGGGCAGGTCTACGACGACGTTCCGCGCGCGCTCGCGCGCTGGACCGAGTCCGGGCGCCGCGTCGCGATCTTCTCCTCGGGCAGCGTGCTGGCCCAGAAGCTGATCTTCGGTCACAGCGACCACGGCGACCTGACGCCTTTCCTGTCGGCGTACTTCGACACCACCACCGGGGCTAAGCGCGAGGCCGAGAGCTATCGGCGCATCGCCTCCGCCCTGGGTGCCTTGGCGAGCTCGGGCCTCTTCGTGTCGGACGTGGTGGCCGAGCTCGACGCCGCGCGGGAGGCCGGCCTCGCGACGGCGCTCGCGGTGCGCACACCGCCGGGGCCTTCGGGCCACGGGCACCCGGAAGTTACGAGCTTCGACCAGCTGCCGTAGCTGTGCGTCTCGTTCATCGTCTGGCCGCCCAGTAGCCGAGCTTGTGGCGGAGCTGCAACTCCGCCCGCCCCGGCGTGCGGACTACGATGCGCCGCCACGAGCCGTCGCGGCGTGCGTTGCTCGAGACGTAGCCGAGGGTGTACTGGGTGCGGAGCTCCTCCGCGACGCGAGCGTAGGCCGCGTCCAGCCCGGAGGCCGACCCGGGAAGCAGGACCTGCGCTCCGGTCTCCCGGGCCAGCGCGTTGAGGAAGTGCGTGGCCTCCATGAAAGAGAGGCGCTCGCGCTCCCGCGGCGTAACCGGTTGCAGCGCGATCGCGTACACACCGACGTCGGAGGCTCGCGCCCGCTCCAGCACCTGCTCGTCGGTCACGGACGAGGCCGTGTCTTCGCCGTCCGAGAGCAGGACGATCGCCCGGCGCCGGGGCGTCTCGATCGTCCCGTGAGAGCCGAGCTGCTTGAGCGTCACGTAGAGCGCGGTGTAGAGCGCGGTCGATCCCGAGGCGCGCGTGCCGCGAATCGCCGCCAGGAGCCGCGCCTGGTCGGCGGTGAAGTCCTGGAGCACTTCCATCCGGTCGCTGAACTGGACGACCTGCGCCAGGTCGCCGGCGCCGAGGGTGCGGACGAATCGCTCGCCGGCCGCCTGCGCCTCGGCGAGGTGCGGCTGCATGGAACCCGAGCCGTCAACCAGCAGCGCCACGGAGAGCGGCAGCGGATCCCGCGTGAAGAAGGTGAGCTTCTGCAGGGCGCCGTCTTCCAGCACCGTGAAGTCGGTCTCGGCCAGTCCGTCCACGTAGCGGTCGTGGCCATCGGTGACGGAGACGCTGAGCCGAATCTGATCGACGCCCGCCGCGAACCTGGGGGGACGCCGGGTGGGAGCCTGAGCCTCGGCAGGAAAAGCGCCCCATGCCGAGATCCACAACGCCCAGGCACCGACCGCCGCTCGCATCGCTACACGAGGCCCGCGGCCCGCAACGCCGCCTGGTATCCCTCCTCGGTGTCGCAGTCGAGGAAGCTCAGCAGCTCGGGATCCACGTCGCGGAGCTCGTCCCCCAGGACGAAGCGCGTCCTCACGCTCTCGAGCAGGGCCTTGGGGCGCAGCTCCCGCGCCGCGACCAGCTCGCGCGCGAGCGCCGCCGCGCTCCGGGCGTAGACGGCACAGGTGGGCACCGCGAAGCCGTCGACCACGGGCACACAGGCATCCATGCCGTGCGACAGCTCCAGCAGGCGCCGCGCGAGCGCCGGCCGCAACAGCGGCATGTCGCAGGCGGCCACGAACGCACGCTCGCTCGTCATCGCGTGGAGGCCCGCGGCGATCCCCGCGAGCGGCCCGAGGCCCTCGGCCGGGTCGCGCACGGCGTCGAGGCCGCCCGGCAGCGCCTGCCCCTCGCGCGCGACCAGCAACACCTCGCTCGCGACCTCGTGCGCCAGACGCACGACCCGCAGCAGCAGCGGCTCGTCGCCGAACGGCAGCGAGGCCTTGTCGCGCCCCATCCGGGTGGAGCGCCCGCCGCACAGGACGATGACCGAGGCGCTCACCCGCGCCCCACCGGGCATCAGCTCACCCGGCTCTTGCGTCCGTACCCGAGCTCGGCGCCTCCCGAGAGGATGTGGTCGACCCCGGTGGTGAACGTCGCCTCGGCCGCCAGGAACAGGCAGAGCTGGCCCGCTTCCTCGATCGTCCCCATCCGGCCGAGGAGCTGGGCATGCTCGCCGTCGGACCGCGTCTTCGCCGCGTCGGGCGACACGTCGACCGCTTGCTTCCCCAACGGCGTCCAGATATTCCCCGGTGACACGCTGTTGACGCGCACGCCGTTCTCGGCCTCGTCGATGGCGAGCGCCTTGCTGAAAGCCGTGATGGCGCCCTTGGTGGCCACGTACGTCGTGGCGTGGAGCTGGCCCATCGAGCCCACCAGGCTCGACAGGTTGATGATGTTGCCCTTGGTCTTGCGCAGGTACGGCAGCGCCTGCTGGCAGGCCACGAACATGCTGACGAGGTTGAGCTCGAGCAGCTCCCGGAAGTCCTGCGCCGTGAAGTCGTCGATCGGCCGGTGCGGCGGGTGCCAGCCGGCGTTGTTGATCAGGCAGTCGATGCGCCCGAAGCGTGCGACGGTCCCGTCGACGAGGGCGCGCAGCTCTTTCTCCTTCGACACGTCGCAGCGCACGAAGAGCGCCGTGCCGCCGCCAGCGGTGATCTTTCTCTCCAGGTCGCGGCCTTCCTTCGCGCCGCGCGCGCAGAAGACCACGTGGGCCCCGGCGTCGGCGAAGACGCGCACGCAGCCTTGGCCGATGCCGTGGCTCCCGCCCGTGACGATCGTGACCTTGCCCTCGTAACGCATCTTCAGTTCTCTTCTGGGGGGTGCTGCGCCGCACCCCCCAGACCCCCACTCCGCTGCGCCGGAGTGAATCCGGCTCCGCTCCGAGCCCGTCGCCTGCTGCCCCTGGACTGCTGCGGATGCCTGCTACCCCCCTGCTCAGGCGGGCGCCTCCCCCACCCCTACAGGTTAAAGCGCCTTGTAGTACGTCACGCTCTGCGGGACCTGGGTCAGCACGTCGGGGCTCTCGTCCTCGAGGTAGTGGATCTCGACGCCGGCGGCCGCGCCGGCCGCCACGATCCCCTTGATGTCGATGGTGCCGGTGCCGATCACGACGTTGGCGCGCTCGGCAGCCGACTGGCTGCCCTTCGCCATGTCCTTGAGGTGCGTGAACCAGAAGCGGCCCGGGTACTGGCCCATCAGCTTCACCGGGTCCGCGCCACCGGCGCTGATCCAGAAAACGTCGGCCTCGAAGCCGACGTCCGGGCCGGATTCCTTCACCAGCAGGTCGAACAGCGTTCTCTCGCCGTCCTTCGCGAACTCCTGGCCGTGGATGTGGTAGCCGAAGCGCTTGCCGGCCGCCCGGCACTCCTGCGACCACTTCGCGAAGTCGCCCGCGGCCTTCAGGATCTCCTCGCGCGTGGCGGAAGGCTTCTGCTTGTGGGGCAGGTAGGGATTGATGATCGTCTTCACCCCGAGCACGTCGGCGTTCTTCAGCACGCCGGCCATGTCGCTCGTCAGCTGGTCGTAGCCGACGTGGATCGCGGAGCAGCGCAGCCCCGCGTCCTTGAGGGCCCCGGCAATCGAGGCCCCGTAGGGCCCGAAGCTCTCGACCTCTTCGATGCCCCAGGACTTGACCAGCTTGAGCGTGCCCGGCACGTCCGTCTTCAGCTGATTCCGTAGGCTGTAGAGCTGCAGGCCCAGCGGCGGCTTGCCGGCGGCCCTGGCCGGCGTGCGGGGCCCCGAGGCCTCACCGCTGCGGTGCGCACAGCCGGCGAGCACCGCGCCCGCGGCCCCGCCCGTGACGGTCCCCAGGAAGGTTCGACGCGTCGTCATGCTGTCTCCTCTCACTCCAGTGTCCGTCACCGCAGCCCACGATAGGCCTTGCCCTTGGTCCGCGCCAGCAGCTTGAGGTTGCGCTCGATGAGCGACGCGCGCTGCGCGACGCTGGCGTGCGAGTGCTGCGGGTCGGGCGGCGTGTGGGTCACATAGTCGAGGAGCCGCTCCACGCTGGTGGTGGCCACGTGGATCCGGCTCTCGGCCGAGGCGTAGTAGATGAAGACCTCGCCGGTCGGCTTCGCCACGGCTCCGGCAGCGGACAATCCGCTCGAGACGTCCCCGACCCGCTCGTCGCCCAGGGGCGCGATCAGGTAGCCGGACGGCGCTGCCACCACGCGCGCCGGGTCCTCGAGGTCGCACAGGAAGGCGTAGAGCACGGAGCGCAGCCCCGCCGCGGTGGTGCGGGTGCCCTGCGCGACGTGCAGCCAGCCCTTGGCGGTCCGCAGCGGCGGCACCCCCACGCCGTTGCGGGCCTCCTTGATCGTCTGGTAGCCGCGCGCGTCGATCACGGGCTCCTCGCCGAGCTCCGCCTGCTCGACGTTCTCGCACAGCGCGAAGCCGATGCCGCCCTCGGCAGCGGCGTCCCCGAGACCGCCCTGCGCCCGCGTGTAGAACGCGTACTGGCCCCGAACCAGCTCGGGGTGCAGGGCGACGCTCTGCGGCCCCACCGCCCGCGAGCGCAGGTCGGCGAGCCGCTCCCATTTCACGAGGTCGCGGGTGCGGGCGATCCCGACGCGGGCGACGGCCCGCGACGTATCTCCGACCGGCGCCTGCGCGTCCTTGCGCTCGGTGCCGAAGACGCCGTACAGCCAGCCGTCCTCGTGGGCCGTGAGGCGCATGTCGGAGACGTTGGCGTCGGGCTCGCCCGCCTCGGGCAGCACCAGCGGCTGGTCCCAGAAGCGGAAGTTGTCGACGCCGTTGTCGCTCTCGGCCACCGCGAAGAAGCTCTTGTGGTCCCGCCCCTCGACGCGCGCCACGAGGCAGACCTTGCCGTTCCAGAGCGTCGCCCCGGCGCCCGGGACCGCGTTCACGCCCAGCCGCTCGATCAGCCACGGGTTGCGGCGGCGGTCGAGGTCGTAGCGCCAGAACAGCGGCGTGTGGGCCGCCGTCAGGACCGGGTTATCCCAGCGCTCGAAGACGCCGCTCTCGTCCCGGAGCTTGCGGTTCTTGAGCTCGACGAGCTCCGTGTGCTGGTCGATCCTGCGGCGCAGGGCCTTCTCGAAGTCGAACGCCATTCGCAGCGGAGCCTACGGCTCCCCGTGAGCCCGTGTCAACGAAGGGGACAGTTCTTGACAAGCGTCTCGAGATTTATGAAAATGAAACCCAGTTTCATTACAAGGTACCCGATGAAGAACCCCGAGCCCCTGATCGCGCCCCTCGCCCTCGCCGTGCTGGCGCTTGCGGCCACGGCCGGCCCGGCGCCCCTCTCCGTCGAGGCAGCCCCGGCGCCGGCTGCGCTCACCCTGCACGGCCGCGTCACCGACCCGAGCGGGGCTCCGGTCGCGGGGGCTTCCCTGAGCCTGCGCCGGGAGACCGATTCGTTCCTGGCGAGCGGCAAGTCCGCCGCCGACGGCCGCTTCAGCCTGGACGCGCCTGCGGGGGACTTCGAGATGGCAGCGGCAGCCGCGGGGTTCTCGGTCGTGCGCGCGAGGGTCCACCTGCCCGTCGACGCCTCGGTCGTGCTGGAGCTCCGCCTCCAGCCGGGAGTCTTCACCGAGGAGATCACGGTCGTCGGGACCCGGCTCGCCGGCAGCGCCGAGACGCTCGAGAGGCTGCCGGGCTCCGTGGACGTGCTCGACCGGCGCCAGCTCGAGACCTCGCGCGTGATGAGCGTGAACGAGGCGCTGCACAAGGCGACGGGCGTGAACGTCCGCGACGAGGAGGGCATGGCCCTGCGCCCCAACATCGGCATCCGCGGCCTGAACCCGACGCGATCCTCGAAGACGCTCCTGCTCGAGGACGGCATCTTCATCACCTATGCGCCCTATGGCGACAACGCGACCTACTACCATCCCCCGATCGAGCGCTTCGAGGCGATCGAGGTCGTGAAGGGCTCGGGTCAGATCGCGTACGGGCCGGTCACCGTGGGCGGCGTCGTCAACTACCTGACGCCCGCGCCGCCCGAGCGCCCGAGCGCGAACCTCCGCCTCGCCGCCGGCAACCGCGACTACCTGAACGCGCAGGGCACCGCGGGCGGGACCTGGGGACGCACGGCGGCGCTCGCCGAGTACATGCACAAGCAGGGCGACGGCGCGCGCCAGAACGTCCACACCCGCGTCGACGATCTCAACCTGAAGACGGTGATCACGCTCGGCGCGAGCCAGACGCTCACGCTCAAGGGCAACTACTACGGCGAGGACTCGCAGGTGACCTACTCGGGCCTCAGGCTCGCGGAGTGGGACGAGGACCCGCGCCAGAACCCGTTCGAGAACGACGCCTTCGATGGCTGGCGGCTCGGCGCCTCCGCCCGCCACACCTGGCTCATCGGCGGCGCGAGCGTCCTCACCACCCAGCTCTACGGCTCGCGCTTCAGCCGCGACTGGTGGCGCCAGTCGAGCAACTCCGGACAGCGGCCCAACGACAGCGCCGACCCCGCGTGCGGCGGCATGGCGAACCTGCTCACCAGCTGCGGCGACGAGGGGCGGCTGCGCGACTTCGACCACTTCGGGATCGAGCCGCGGCTGCGCACGTCGCTGCCGCTCTTCGGCCTCTCGAGCGAAGCCGAGATCGGCGTGCGGGCTCACTTCGAGGTCCAGGAGCGGCTGCAGAAGAACGGCGACACGCCCACGGCGCGCGACGGGCGGCTCGTCGAGGACAACCGGCGCGAGAACCAGGCGTTCTCGGCCTTCGTCCAGGACCGCCTGCTGCTCGGCAACTTCACGCTCAGCGCCGGCGTGCGGCTCGAGGCGATCGACTATGCGCGCACCAACCGCCTGGCGAACGCAGGCGCGGGCGCGAGCGGCGAGACCTCGCTCACGCAGTGGGTGCCCGGCGTCGGCCTGACCTGGGCCCCGAGCGCGGCGCTCAACCTCTTCGGCGGCGTGCACCGCGGCTTCGCGCCGCCGCGCACCGAGGACGTGATCTCGCAGGCGGGCGGGGTCGTGGAGCTCGATGCGGAGAGGAGCTGGAACTACGAGCTCGGCGTGCGCGCGCTGCCGCTGCGCGGCCTGCGGCTCGACGCGACCGTGTTCCTGAACGACTACGAGAACCAGGTCGTGGCCGCCTCGCTCGCGGGCGGCGTCGGCGCCACGCTCACGAACGGCGGCGAGACGCTCCACGAGGGCCTCGAGGTCGGGGCGCGGCTCGACAGCGCCGCGCTCACCGGCTCGCGCCACAACGTCTTCGTGCGCGGCGCCTACACCTGGCTGCCGGTCGCGCGCTTCGAGGGCAGCCGCTACAGCGGCGTGCCGGGCCAGGGCGGCGTGAGCGTGAGCGGCAACCGCCTCCCCTACGCGCCCGAGACGCTCGTCACGCTCGGCGTGGGCTACCGGCATCCGGGCGGCTTCGTGGCCCAGCTCGAGACGGTCCACGTCGGCGAGCAGTACGCCGACGACCTCAACAGCGTCGCGGCCTCGGCCGACGGCCAGCGCGGGCTCGTCCCGGCCTACACCATCTGCAACCTCGTCCTGAGCTACGACCTGCGCCGCGTCACGCTCTACGCGACGGCCAAGAACCTGTTCGACGAGCTCTACCTCGTGGATCGCTCGCGCGGAATGATCCCGGGCCCGCCGCGCCTCGTCCAGGTCGGCTTCACGACCCGCTTCTAGCCACCGCCACCGAAGCGACTGGCCGGAGGGCATCCTGGCGTAGGATGCCCCGGTGATGCTGCCGCTCGCCCCCACGCTGACCGCGCCCCTCTTCCGCGGGCTCTCCGACGAGCTCGTCGGGCTGCTCGGCTCGCTCGAGGCCGCCGACTGGGATCGCCCCACGCTGGCCGGGGCCTGGCGCGTCCGCGACGTGGCCGCGCATCTACTGGACGGCGACCTCCGCAAGCTGTCGTTTCACCGCGACAGACACCCGCCTCCCGCCCCCGCCGCCGCCATCTCCGGCGAGCGCGAGCTCACGGCCTACCTCGACCAGCAGAACGCTGGGTGGGTCGAGGTCGCCCGACGCCTGAGCCCGCGGCTCCTCACGCGGCTCCTGGCCGTGAGCGGTCCGGAGGTCGCGGCGTTCGTGGAGAGCCTCGACCCGCAGGGGCTCGCGCTTTTCCCGGTGGCGTGGGCCGGAGAGGACGTCTCGTTGAACTGGATGGACACGGGCCGCGAGTACACCGAGCGTTGGCACCACCAGCAGCAGATCCGGGAGGCGACCGGCCGGGCCGGCCTCGTCGCCCCGCAATGGCTGCGTCCCGTCCTCGATATTTCGATGCGGGCGCTGCCCCACGCCTACCGCGGCGTCGCCGCGAGCGTGGGCGCCCGCCTGCAGTTCGTGATCGACGGCTCGGGGGGCGGCGAGTGGACTCTATCGCGCGAGGCCGCTGGCTGGCGGCTCGGCCTCGCCTCCGAAACGGACGGCTCGGCGTCGACGCGAGTGTCGCTCTCGGCCGACACGGCCTGGCGCATCTTCTTCAAGGCGCTCTCGCCCGCGGAGGCCGAGCGGCGCGTCAGGATCGAGGGCGACGTGGCGCACGGCCGTGCGTTCGTGAGCGCTCGCGCGGTGATGGTCGCGGACCTGTGATCCGGGCGAGCCCGGATTACTCCGGATCGCCGTAACGGTAGCGGAGGTAGTCGACGTCGACGTGGCCGTCACGACCGTACGAGAAGATTCCGAAGCGCGCGCCCTTCCAGTGGCCGAAGCGGAGCGGAAACGCGACGCCGGTGTCCAGGTAGGTCCGTCCGTCCAGGCTGTACTCGAGGCGAGCGGTGTCGCCCTGGTAGCGGCCGCGCAGCCAGAGTTCGTCTCCCGCGAGCGCCGGGCCCTCGCCCTCTTCCCAGCGGACCAGTCGCTTGCCGCCGACCATCCGCACACCCACCCAGCCGAACGTGCTCCCGCTGATGAACGTCAGGCCCGCGCGCTGGCCGTTCGTCATCGCGCTCACGTCGAGACGAGCGTCGACGACACCGGCGTCGCCCCACAGCTTCTGCGTCAGCGTGTTCTTCGCGCGCGACGGGTCGGACGCCGGCCGCGCGCCGAGCCGCAGCCAGCCGGGCCGCGCCGTGAGCGACCACGCCTCGGGCACGGGGTTGTGGTTCCACTGCCACTGGGGCGAGAGCGCGGGGCTTTCGAACTCGTCGCTCGCGCGGGGACGCGAGACGGGCTGGGGCGGGAGGCCGGGCTTCTTCCAGCGCTCGACCGCCCGGCCGCCGTCGCCGAACACCGGCCAGTCGTCGTCGCCCCATCGCGCGGGGAGCAGGTGGCAGACGCGGCCGAGGTGCCCGGTCGACTGGAAGCCGATGAACCAAGCTTCGCCGTTCGGAAGCTCGACGAGCCCGCCCTGGTGTGGACTGCCGTCGGCCAGCACCACGCGCCGCTCCCAGGGCCCATGGAGCTCGCGGGCCCGCAGCACGGTCTGGCCGCCCCGCTCGACCCCGCCCTCGGGGAGCGAGATGTAGTAGTAGCCGCGGCGCTTGAAGAGCTTGGGGCCCTCGGCCACCGGCCCGCGGTAGATGACGGTGCCGTCGTCCAGCAGCGCCCGCCCGTCCGGGCTCATCCGATGCAGGACGAGCGGCCCGGCGCCCAGGACGCTGTGGACCAGGTAGGCGCGCCCGTCGTCGTCCCAGAAGGGAGCCGGGTCTTCCCAGCCCGACACGGCTCTCACGGTCACGGCCTCCGACCAGGGGCCGCGCGGGTCGCTCGCGTGCCACATGAAGAGGCCGTCGTAGGGCGTGCAGACATAGACGTAGAAGCGGCCGTCGTGATGCCGGATCGTGGGCGCCCAGGTGCCCTCGGCGTAGGCGTTCATCTCGTCGTACTTCGGGTGCATGCCCAGGCGGGAGAACACCTGGCCGACGACCTCCCAGTTCACGAGATCGCGCGAGTGAAGCACCTGCATCCCGATGAAGTGGAAGTCGGAGGCGACGAGGTAGAAGTCGTCGCCCACCCGGATCACGTCAGGGTCGGAGTAGTCGGCCTTCAGGATCGGGTTGCGGTAGCTGCCGTCGCCCTGGTCGCCCCAGGAGAGGACCCGCGGCGGCTGGTCCGCGGCCGCTAGCGGGAGGGTGGCGAGGATACCGACGAGCAGGACCAGCGCCAGGCGACCGAGCGCGAGCATCTCAACTCTCCTGGACGGACGAGGGGGTCAGATCTTGAATTGATGCATGCGCCAGTTCAAGACCTGACCCCGAAGGCCGCAACGGACAACGGAAACGGACAACGGACAACAGCAAGACGGCCTGGACTGAGCGAGAGGGGGGGCATCCCGCCCCCCCTCGCCCCCCGGGGCGTTAATGCTTGCCGGGTTCCAGCTTCACCCCGCGGCGCTCGTGGAGGATGTAGGACTCGAGCGCGATCATGTCCGGGGCGTCGAGAGCGAGCGGCTTGCCCTCTAGCGGCTGCTGCAGGCACCAGTTGATCATCTCGCGCAGCGCGATCACGCGGCCGAGCTGCTTCTGGAACTTCGGGTACGTCTCCGGGTGGGTGTTGGCGCCGTTCGGGTGGCACTGGGCGCAGGCGACGCCGTTCGTTCCGAGCGCCCCGCTCGTGAACAGCTGGCGCCCCTTCTGCACGACGCTCTGGTACTCCTTCTCCCAGCGCTCCTGGTCCTTCTTGGTGAATTCGTCCGCCCGGACCGTGATGCCGAAGGCCACGGCCACGACGGCGGCGGCCGCGGCAGCGACCGCGATCTTTCTCTTCATGGCCATGCCTCCTCAGTAGTGCTCCTGCGGCGGGATGCGCTTCGCGGGATCCTGGAACAACTTGTCCTCGGGTCTCCCGCTCGCGGGGTTGAAGGCCACGGTGCGGGCGGTGTTGTTGTAGAGGTTGTAGTTGAGCGCCACGCGGCCGGTGTGGACGTCGATGAACTGCCAGCCCGTGGCGTCGCGCTCGTGGAAGGGGTCGGCCCGGTTCATCGGCACCGTGAGCACCGGCATCGCGTGCTCGGCATGAGCGTAGGTCTGCGGGTAGGGCCACGGCCACGCGGTCGCCATCACGGCGTTGAAGGCGATGTTGCCGACCTGGTTGTACTGGATCTGGTGGACGTGTCCGTAGATCACGTTCACCTTGTCGAACGGCCGCAGCAGCGCCTGCACCTCGTCGGCATCGTCGGTCCAGAAGTTCCAGCCCTTGTAGAGCTTCTGCAGCGGCGAGTGCGAGAAGACCACGACCGGCGTCGTCTTCGCGACCTTGTCGAGGTCGGCCTTGAGCCAGGCGCGCTGCTTCTCGCCCACCATGAACGGCGAGCCGTTCGGGTTGTCGAGGCCGGCCATCTCCAGCATGCGTTGCTCGGCGGATGGCCAGCGGTTGAAGGTCCAGTCGTCGAAGGTGAGGATGCTGTTGAGCACGATGAAATGCACGCCCTTGTGGTCGAAGCTGTGCCACTGGGGCCCGAACAGCTTCGACCAGTACTCGCCGAGGTCGAGGTAGTAGTCGTGCTCGCCCATCACGTAGTAGGTCTTGTGGCGGAGCTTCGACATGATCTCGGCCCCGTGGTCGAGCTCTTCCTTCATGCCGAGCTGGCCGAGGTCGCCCCCGAACACCACGAAGTCCGGCTTCGGGTTGAGCAGGTTCGTCTCGGCCACCGCGCGGATCAGGCCGCGGTCCCAGTTGCGCACGAACTTGGTGCCCGAGATGTGCTGGATGTGGGCGTCCGAGATGTAGCCGAAGGTGAAGTCGAGCGCGGGGTCGGCGAAAGCGAGCTTCACGACGCTCATGGGAACGACGCCGGCGGCCGCGGCCGCGGCCGCGCCCTTCAGGAAGTCGCGACGGCTGGGAACGATCGGATTCATGGCTTCACCTCCGTGCGGGCGCCGCTCGGCAGACTGGCGAACTGGGGGCTGGTGAGCGCCTCCATGAACGCGACCAGGTCGTCGATCTCCGCCTCGGTCAGGTTCAGCGGGCGGATGCCGCCGCTCAGGAAGTCGTTCACGGGGTCGCCCTCCTTCGTCACCCCGCCGTTGTTGTAGTGGACCACCACGTCGCGCAGCGTCTTCAAGCTGCCGTCGTGCATGTAGGGCGGTGTCACCGCCACGTTGCGCAGCGTCGAGGTCTTGAACGCGCCCAGCCCCTCGAAGTCGCGGGAGATCGCGAAGCGCCCGAGCTCGGAGGTGCGCTTGTCGCCGAGGATCTTCACGTCGACCTCGGCGAGCGTCACCTTCGCCTTCAGGAACTCGCCGGCGAGCGCGGGCACGTCGTTCTGGATGCCGTTGATGCCCACGCCGATGTTGTGGAAGCGGTTGTCGGTGAACAGCGCCGTGTTCTGCTCGACCACGTGGCAGGAGACGCAGCGGCCCTTGTTGACGAAGAGATCGAAGCCGCGCTTCTGCTGGTCCGTGAGCGCTTTCGCGTCACCCTTGAAGTAGTAGCGGTCGAAAGGCGAGTCGCCCGCGACGTGCGTGCGCTCGAAGGCGGCGATCGCCTGCTCCACCTCCTTCATCGTGATCGCGGCGCCCTTCTTGCCGAAGACCTGCTCGAAGGCCTTCGCGTAGGCGGGATCGCTCCTGACGATCTTGAGGATCGGCCGATGGTCCTTGAGGCCCATCTCGACCGGATTCACGAAGGGGTGCTGCGACTGGTCCTCGAGGCTCGGCGACCGGCCGTCCCAGAACTGGCTGACGAAGTAGGCCGCGTTCACGACGGTGGGCGCGTTGCGCGTGCCGGTGAGCGGCTTGCCGCCCTTCTTGATGCCCTCCGAGGTCGTCAGAGGGCTGTCGGTGAACGCCTTCTGGGCATCGTGGCAGGTCGCGCAGGCCACCTGGCCGGTCGAGCTGAAGCGCTTGTCCTCGAAGAGCTTCTTCCCGAGCGCGATCTTCTCCGGCGTCTGCGGGTTGTCCGCAGGGATGGGTACCGGGGGCAGGCCGAGCGGCGGAGCCGTCGCATCGGCGGCCATGGCCGCCGCGCCCACGAGGGCCGCGGCGGCGACGAATCCAAGCAGGATGCGCTTCATGTCTTGTCCTCCTGTGTACGGCATTCCCGACAGGTCCCGCGCAGCTGGACCTGGAGGTCCGACACCACGAACCCGAGCCGGCGCGTGTCGGGCACCGGCACCGAGTCGAGGTGCTTGTCCGAGAAGTCGATTACCCGGTCGCACGCGGTGCAGATCAGGTGATGGTGCAGGTCGGTGCGGCTGTCGTAGCGCACCGAGCTGCCCGGGTGGCAGGCCTTCGTGATGATCCCGAGACGCGCGAGTCCCTCGAGCGTCCGGAACACCGTCGCCCGCGAGACTCGTAGCCGTCTGCGGGCGAGAGCTGCGTAGACCTCGTCGGCCTGGGGGTGCGCGTCGGAATCAAGGACGGCCTCGAGGATGGCGCGGCGCTGCGGCGTGAGGGCGAGCCCACGCTCGCGGCACAGCTTGCGATAGTCCTCGATCCGCTGGGCTCTCACCTGGGAGTTCTTTTCCGTCCTCAGTTCATGGACGCTGCGCACGGCCCTTTCGTGATATTGCGACGTTGTCTCAGCCGAGAAAGGGATGTCAAGGACAAACGTGCTACCCTGTATGAGCCGCGCGGGCTAAGAAGGTGGGTCTCCTCGAACGGGGCACCAGACAGAGCCTCGCGACTCTCGTCGCGGGCGGCGCGGTCACCCCGCAGCAAAATCCGGCCGAGGAGGCGGATCCACAGTGAGCAAGGTCTTCGTCGGTAACCTGAGCTTCGACACCACGCGTGAGGAGCTGGAGGCGCTGTTCGCGCCGCTCGGAGAGATCTCCGATGTGTTCGTTCCGCTCGATCGCGACAGCGGTCGCCCCCGCGGATTCGCCTTCGTCACCTACGCGAGCGGCGAGTCGGCGGCGCAGGCGATCCAGAAGCTCGACGGTGTCGAGCTCGGCGGCCGCAACCTGCGTGTGAACGAGGCGACGGCCGAGCGCTCGGGCGGCGGACGGCCGGGCGGCGGCGGAGGCTTTGGGCGTCCCGCAGCGGGCGGCCGACCCGGGGGGTTCTCGAAGCCCAAGGGAAGCCGCCGGAACATCCGCGGCCGCAAGCGCAGCATCTGGTAGTTTCGAGCGGCTCGCGCCGCCTCCTCGGGACCCGAGGAGGCGTGAGGGCCCGCATCAGCGCGGCGGCGTCCCTCCCCCCGTGAGCCTCGCGCCCGACCGGGCCACCAAGGCCCGCACCAGCAGGCCGGCGGCCAAGATCAGCAGCAGCAGCCAGATCTGGGCGTAGCTGCGTGTGGCCAGGAGCCAGGCACAGAAGAGGATGCCGGCAGCGGCCACGGCGGGGCCGCCCGGCACCCGGAACGCCGGGGGCTCCGCTGGGCGCAGCCGTCTCAGCATCGGCAGCGACGCGCAGGTGAGCGCGAAGATCCCGAGCCGCGTCACCACCGACAGGCTGGCGGCGTCCGCGAACGAGCCGTGGAATGCGAGCGCGAGGGCCACGGCGGAGTTCGCAGCCACGGCGACGTGCGGCGTGCGGAAGGACTCGTGGACGCGGGCGAAGGCAGCCGGCAGCTCCCCCCGCTCCCCCATCGCGAACAGGATGCGGGGCGTCATCATCGCGAAGCCCGTGAACCAGCCGTAGCCCGAGACGAGCGCCGCCAGGCTGCCGAGCAGGGCGCCGAGCGGCCCGGCCACCGCCTCGAGCGCCGCCGCCACGGGAGTGCCCGTGCCCGCGGCGTTCGGCACTACGCCCAGCACCACCAGCTGGACCAGGCAGTACGTCGCGGTGACGACGCCGAGCGCCGAGAGCAGCGCGAACGCGGTGTGGCGACGCGGGTCGCGCGTCTCCGAGGCGGCGATCACCGCGGACTCGAAGCCGCCGTAGAGGAAGACCATCAGCAGCACCGCGTCGGTCCAAAGCACCTCGGCCACGGCCTGTGTCGCGAGCACCTGGCTGCTCACACGCGGCAGGCCGACGACCAGCAGCAGCAGCAGCGGGACGAGCTTGGCGACCGTGAAGCCGTCCACGGTCCAGGCCGCGAGGCGGATGCCGCGCACGTTGATCGCGGTCACGAGCAGCACCACCGTCGCCATCGTCAACGCGCGCCCGGCGGGCGTCCCGGCCTGTGGCACGAGCGGGACGAGGTAGTCGACGAACACGTTCAGGATCGCGGCCGCCGTGAGCAGCCGCGTCCACACGTGCAGCCAGCCGACGGCGAAGCCCACGTGCCGGCCGAAGGCCTCGCGCGTGTAGAGGTAGGGTCCGCCGGACTCGTCGAAGCGGCTGCCGACCTCGGCGAAGCACAGCACGACCGTGAGGATCCCGAGCGCCGCGAACAGGGCGGCGAGCGGACTCCACGCCCCGGCGAGAGCCGCGGCGGCCGCCGGCGCCCCGAAGATGCCCGCGCCGACGACAGCGTTCACGACGCCCGCCGTCAGGTCGAAGCGGGAGATCGCGCGCACGAGGCGCGGCGGGCGCGGGTCAAGCGGCGCGCCCGGGACGTCGGTGTCGGTCGCCAGGGCGCCTCCAGGAGCCGGCATCGGTCGGACGCGCGATTGTAGTCGAGCCGTTGACGCGCGCACTCGCCGCCGATCAGAATCCAGGCAGCCACGGTCGGCCACGCCGATCCGGGCCGCGGTGAACGGAGAGAAAACCCATGAGCAGCGGAGAAGGCGTCACGCGCAGGGACTTCGTGGCG